>NZ_RCWD01000060.1:0-19760 GCF_018448965.1 Photorhabdus hainanensis
TGAAATAAACTCATGAATAGAAATGCCTTTTTGGAATTGAATCTGATTTTTAGCCATTTTCATTTACCTCCACACAGACTTATTTTAAGTATACGCCTATGGGAGCTGAATTTAAGTGATAATCAGGAAAAATTATGGCATATGGTTACTATGTATAACTTATACTATATCTATCCTGATATAAAAGACATTCAAAATCCTCAAAAAATAATTACTAATAAGTGACATTTTATTATAATATAAGAAAGAAGTATGAATAAAAATTAGTTATGTATAAGGAGAAAATTGAAGATGAAATTAATGAATAAAAATTTATCTATTGTTTTAATCATATTTTCTATTTTTGTCTCTGTTTATTTTATTTTTTTCAAAAAATGGGATGTTAGAGAGGCCATTGCCGATTATACCAATGAACATTGCCAAATAAATCAGGAATGCTTAATTGATTTAAGTAAAATAACACCATTTCATTGGGATCGTGCCTATATATTCCCTACAGGAACTCGTCCTAAATCTATAGAAAAGGCGATTGGTATGCATTATCAATTTATTGATGTTGGGGTGAAATTTATTTTTATCAAAAACAAAAAAATCGTTTATTTTGAAGAATACTTCCCTTATCCTGATTATCGTGACAAAAATCAAATTGTACCTAATTTTGCCAGTTTACTATATCCAGAGAGTAATTTCCCTGAATATTACTTTTTAACAAAAGAAAACAGTCAACTGTTTATCAAAAGATATCATGGCACATCGAGCAAACGTAAGCGTAATATGTTCTATGAGATATCTCCCTCAAATGAAAATCAATCCGAAAAAAATAACCTATATAAGGAATAGTTGCTTATTTTTATAGAAAATATTGTTGGAAGTGTAAGACGCTATGGTTTTGCTTTACAGTTAGCGGGCATTTTATGATGGTTTAAAAGGCATGTTGGCTCTACTATGGTATGAAAGTGGAAAAATATATAACCTGCAATTTACTATTTTGAAAAGTTGTTTATTGTCAATTGGAATTATTGAAATATTCAATATACGTAGCAATAAAAAGATCCCTCATTTGAAGGATCTTTTATAAAAGAACAAATTAATCAGATTTACGATTAATTATTTCGCCATTAGTTGTACTAGCTTCGGTTTCATTACTATACGTTTTCACCAAAGGTATTTTGCCGGACAATACACCTTCCTGAACTGCTTTAACAATTCCGCTAACAGAATCAGGTAATGCAACGTTACCGCCTTTACTATTGTCATAGCCGGTAACAGATTGTTGCTCCACATTTTGGGTATTAAGAATGACATTACCTTTCTCGCTACCAATCTGTCCGCCAATTAGATGAGTATTTCCTGTTACATCTAAATTAACCCCTTGATTACCGGAAATAGCCGATTGTTCGCCGACATTTTCTCGATCTTTAATATCGACATTGCTTTTAAGTTTACCTGTAACCCCATTAATGCCTTTAATATTATTAAGACTATCAAACGCAGAGGTTAATCTTTCCTGCCATCCTTTCGGTTGTGGCTCTTCGGTTGGGTTTTTAGCTGGATCATCTTTCAATATCTCATCTTTCGACACATCGTCTTTAGACGAATCATCCTTAGTTGACTCGTCTTTAGGGATATCGTCACTTTTTACTTTGGATTCTTTGGTGTAATTCATGCCAGCATCAACACCGACATTTAACCCATGTTCAGTATCCTTACGGCTTTCAACTCGTAAATCACCACCAATATTGCCTTTTACCTGATCTGCCTCTATCCGTGCTCCGGCAACTGTCGTATCACCGCCGCTATTGATCACGACATTTTCACCTTTGATATGGCTATTACGTTGGGTTGTTGCTTGCAGGCGATCAATACCTGCTTTGACTTCCCCGCCGAAGTTCTGTTTTGTGGTCGTGGTGGTAGTGTCATCTTCCGCTTTCTTGATCGAACTTGCATTACCTCCATTGCCTTTCAGGTTAAATTCCCAACCATCGTTATTAATGCGATCCTGAGCAGATACCAGTTCAACATTACCTTGTTTAGCATTCAGGTTGATTTGCTTACCGGTCACTTCAGCGCCTTTCAACGTCAGGTTATTGCCAGCACTTAGATTGATGCCTTGTTTACCGCCAATCTCACTGACCTGAGCTGTGGTACTATTCTTGCTATCTGTGTTGTAACCGCCGCCAAGACCGATATGCACATTCTTGCCTTCTGGAGAGTTCCCCCCTTTAGCTGATGCTTCGCCGTTATAACCGGTCGCTGTTTTCGTTATGCTATTGGTGGCGTTATCAAAACGGATATCACCTTTAGCATCGATATTGGCTTTGCCGGCGCCAGCATTCAGAGATGTGCCTTGATATTCGGCATCCCTTTCGACACGGATATTAATGTCATCCGCTGCGGTAATCCGGCTGGTTACTGCTTCGGTTGTCACAGTATGGCTGCTTTGTGTGCCGCCTTTGCCTTTACCATTACCAGAGATATCTTCACCGGTGGTGGTGTAAACACGTAAGTCAGCATTGCCGCGGGTTTCACTGTGGCTGCTTTGGCGGTGATTCTGTGCTGCTTCACTGTTATGGCTACCGGCAGTCAGTGTAACGTTACCCTTATCAGCACGATATTGAGTACCTTGGTCATACAGTTCGCCGTTGGTTTTAATGACGATATCGCTAGCCTGAACAGAAGTCACAACCGCTTCGGATTTTTTGTTCGCGGTTACGATGCTACTGCCGTTAGCGGCAATATCCGCTCCGAAATTGGGTATGCCTTTTTTGGTTAAAGTGCCATCCAGCGCAGATTTAGCGGGTTCTTTGACCACTTTCTCCATTGGGCGAGTGACCGCGCTATAATCGACATTGACGCCAATATCTGTGCCAACTTGTAGTTTGTGGTTGGTATTTGCTGTCGTATTCGATACGGCCAGATTGCTGACTTTGCCTGCCTCAGCGGTATAAGCGCCATTGACTTCATGCTTCGTCCCTTCCTGAACCAATTCACCGTTGGTTTTAATGTGCAAATTACCTGCGATTTGAGAACCGGAAACAACGGCAGTTGTACTGGTATGATTATTGTTGTTACCTTCATAACTACCATGAATACCGGAACCGACTTTATCGATTCCTCCGGTAAGATAGGCGCCAACGTACTTTTTACTCTGAGATTTCTCTTCGGATTTTTTATTATCCGCGGCTAACAGATGAACATTCGCACCGGTGATCTTAGCATCACCTGTAGTCGTCACCAGATTGGAACCACGCAGGGTGACATCTTTATCAGCATCAAGAGTGATGCTACCTCCACTTAACGTGGAAGCTTGCTGTGTTATCGTCTGATTTTTTTGACTGTTACTGGTATGTTCAATACCTACTCCGGCACGATACTGTTTGTCCCCCTTTGGTTGGAAGTGGCTTTGCGGCTCCAGAGAAGTGCTTTGTTTATCAACCTGTTTCTGTTCGCCATAAGAGAGTACTTTGATATTACCGGATGTGTTCAGGTTAAGTGCGCCGCTACTTCGCACCTGACTGCCAATAATATTGATATCTTCATCACCGAGTAATTTGAGATCCGCTTCAGAAACCAACTCGCTGCCATGAGATTTCTGTTGCTGGCTATTGGTTCTTTTTGAACTATTAGTGATGTTGAGTACGGTGCCTGTTCGCTCATCAACTTTCTGGTCGATATAACTGACCGCATTATCGATGGTTAATTTACCACTATTAGCATTTACAAAAGCACCTTGGGTCGCTTTCACTTTGCTGCCGGTGATGGCGATACCCTCATAGCCTGACAGCAATAAACGCCCATTCGCCGTTAATTCAGATGCATGGCTGGTTTCTTTCAGCTCGCTATTGTCTTTATTCCCACCGCCGCCGATACCGCCCCAGTATCTTTTATCATCATATACAGCACCGCTATTAGCCGTTTTCTGAACATCGATTTGCAGTTGTTTACCGGCTTCCAGAGTTAGATTTTGACCTGCGTGGACTTTCGCCCCAAAAATCTCGGCTTGATTTCCTGCTTTAATATCAAGATGACTACCGGCTTGTAATTCACTGGCAATCAAGCGCTCGGTCTGTTTACTCACTTCCCAACTTCCGGTCTGCAATTTAGCCGTGTGATTTTTTTTATAGCCTTTTTCTGATGATGTTTCTATTTCAGTTAAACCGGCAATCTGTACATCTTTTTTCGCGGTAACGGCCAGCTTATCGTTGGCATTTATTTGGCTGCCACGGATCTTAACATCGCCTTCAACGGCATTTAAATTCACATTCTGCCGGGCGGTTATCGTATTCCCTGCCTGATGCAGTTTTTCACTTTCCCGAGTCACCTCATGGCGCCGGGAATAACTCCATTGGTTATCAATATTTTTAGTGGATTGCTTTAACTGCTGCCCATCTAAAGTCAGATTAGCGCCACTCAGATTAACATTATCACCCACGATATCAGTGGCTGTAATTCGGTTATTACTGTTGGCGACCAATGAGATATTTTTGCCTGCTAGTTGAGTGCGGGCGAGTGACTGGCTACTTTTACTATTATTGACATAAGAACCGCTGAAATAGCTTTGGTAATTATTGCTGCCATCACGGCTATATGCTGATTCGCTGACTTTGCCTTTTACTTCAATATTATTACCTGTGAGCGCAACATTTCCGCCTTGCAGGTGTGCCGCTTCTAAATTGAGATTACCGTGGGAATTAACCGTAATCTCATCACTGGCAGTGAGAGAACCTTGCAAATTAACTCCACTGCCTTTTGCCGTATTAAGTAGACGGATACGCCCGGCTTGCATACTGCCGAGATAATAGCTATCCAGCACACCGGTTAACTCTTGTTGAGAATCAATGATTTCCCCTGTGGCTGAGGTTTTATTTTCGCCACTGATTACATTAATCTCTTTCTGAGCGGTGACTGGGCCTCGGTTATCAATTTTCGGTGCGATAAGATCAAGGATCGCATTGGCGATTAAACCATCCGATTTAATTCTCAGGCTGTTCTGATTATCAAATGTGCTGAAACCTTGTAAATTACCTTGTTCTACCAATGGATTACCCACCACCAGAGACGCGCGGTTAGTATTAATAAAGCCACATCCATTACAGGTAATACCGTTTGGGTTTGCCAATATATAATCTGCTGCGATACCAAACACTTCCTGTTGACCTAATAACAGGGAAGGGTTCCTGCTGATAACTTCATTCAGAATCAGACTGGCGGCTTGACCATTTAAATTAGGGTTAGCGGCGAGCTGACCCGCTAATTGTGATTGTCCCTCCTTCAGCGCGTTATTTAGGACGACGCCCATCTGACCGACGTTGTAATCCAGATATTGGTTATGTGACAGCCCGGAAGAGGAGGGTGTCACGATATTCACAACCGTTGCTTTACCTTCGGCAGCGAAAATATCGGGATGGTGTGCTGGATCGCCGCCACCAACGATTTCACTGGCAAAACTGGTAGAACAAGAGACAAGAATGATTGCCATAGAAGCGGCGAGCTTGCCGGTAGGGGATAACCTGAATTTTTTGTTTTTCATACATTAAGTCTCTATATATTTAGTTATATTGCTGTGTGTACAGCGTTGGGTACTGCTTAAAACCATCAAAAGGTGTAAGAAAAACGGACTAGCACCTGAATGGGCTCATCAGATGCTTGGCGATTGGAAAGTAACTTTCCTCGGCTGGTTTCTATATCGAATACCATGCGCTGGTATTTCAGCGTGGCGCCGGAACTGATACCGGCGCTGCTTTGCCAACCTTGTGGGCTGCGATATCCCTGAACCCGGCCGGTATCAATGCCGATACGCATTGATAATGTGCTGCTGGCGAGGGGAAATGTCCGGGACAGTGTATTTTGCAAATACCAGCCGTTATCCCCGGATAGCGTATTTTTGCTAAATCCCCGCACTGCATTCCGATCAGTGATATTTAGCCATTCGACGCCGGGCAGACCGCGCCGGTTGTATTGTCCATAAAACAGGTTATTGAGCTGATAAAGCGAGTTGAACAGCATAAAACGTTGATGCAGATTGACCATCAACTTGCCTTTGGTGAACTGTTTATCGAGATAAGAGGTGCCGATTTGTGCTCCAAACCAGGGCAAACCTTGTTCAACGCTCAGATTGAGCGTGATTAATCCGGTTGGAATGATATGTAAATGATTAACGCCGAGTTCAAAGACACTCAATGTTTGGCTACTGACGCCAATCTTGGCATCGTTGATGTAATTATTGTAATTCTTGTAAGTCAGTTGCCCGCTGACACTATTAATTTGAGATTGATTACGATAGAAGGCAAAATCAGAACGCATGCCGATTTGCTGAGTATCGCCATAAATCTTTATGGTTCTCATTTGTAAATGGGGGCGGCTGGCATATTGAGAATAACTACCGAACCCACTGAATGTCGCGGCGCCGTAGGGCACTGAATAAAGCAGAGTATAAGCACGGCTATATCGGTTTGATGGGCTATCTAACGTACTACTGGCATTCAGGCTGATGAAATCGGATAAACCAAATGGACTGTCAAAACTGGTATTTGTGCGGACCAGCCATTTCCCAGTGCTCTTTTGCCCATAATTATCAGTTTTGATATTCAATAACCAAGGCTTACTGCGCTGATTATGCAGTTTAATCACCGAACCGCCATTTACCGTTCCCGGTAAAATATCCAGGGTGGTTTTATTGGACTGTAGCCGGTTAGCTTGATCTAAACCTTGATCGAGTTGCGTGATATTGAGCGGTTGTTTTTCCAGACCGGGAAATAACATACGACTATTCACCCAGCGATCACCGCCTTCAATTTTCTCAATAAACCCTTCGATAAGGTTTAGCCCTAACTCTCCATCGGCATTAGGCGCAATAAACTGAATACGGGCGGTGATATAGCCTTTACTGATATAAAGGTGAGTCAGTTCGTGGCTGAGCCGATTGATATCATGACTGCTGATACACTCCGGGGACAAAGCGCTGAGCGTACTTAAATCCCGAACCGAGAGCAGAGAAATCCCTTTAAGGTAAACACCGGTTAACGGCAGACATTGCTTAGATTCGGGCAATACTGGCGCAGGAGTTGACTCAGCAACGGTATTAGCCTGCTGCTTTAATTGCTGATATCGGCGTTGTTCTATCAGTTGGTTAATTTCCCGGGAACTATCTTGCAGCGTTCTTCTCGCCTCAGTCATTGGCAGATTATCATTTACCTCTGCCGGTGAAGCGATTATCTGAAAGGAAATACAACCCAATATTAAAATAGATATTCTTTTTATCATTCATTCACCGATAAGGATGATATTTTATTCCATAAAACATAAATATAGGGTGATAGCCCGATAGTAATGACATGCGTATTGGCTAGTTTATTTGTTATTAAAGCACACTCCTGGTTATATCTTGCTCTGATTAACGAGTGGCGTTTCTTTTATATCTCGATTTTCTATTAGAAATTTCAATTAGTTGGTTATTCGGATAATAATGAGTTAATAAGAGCAATGATTTTATTGCTTATTAATGAATTAACTTAAGTGGAATAAGTAACAGGTGATGTTTTTCTTAAATAATAGCGTGGGCTGTACTAGGAAGATTTTTGAAGAAAGGAAAGTTTAATCGAAGAAGGTAAGAATAAGCTAAATTTTAATTCACTGTTGTTTAGCTTGATAGACGATAATGTCAGATGTAATAGTTCCTGTAAGTTATTTTAGCTAAAGAAATAAATAATAGAGAGAAAATCATTTGAACCGATGACGGAATAATTGTCGGAAGATTGTTAAAATCATGGAGAAGAATAGACTTACCTGGATGTTAAATGCTTTTCTCTATACGGTGGTGATATTATTATATAAATTAGTGTTTATTGCGGACATTTAAGTAAAGTGAAAAATAAAAATACTGGAAAACTATTTTAATAATTTTCCAGTAGAAAATGACAATATACAAATGATTAGTTATTAGTTACTTCAACATATGGATCATATCGATAATAGCCTAGGAGTTTTTTGCCGTCATAAGCAGCAAAGAACCATGTATATTGCTCTACACCTGGTCTATGAGCTATTGCTTGGAAATAACTGTCTTGAGATTCAACAAAAATTACCTTAGGTTCATCCTCATTTGCATTAATTCCTGAAGGGACCATTGGAACTTTTTTGCCTATAGGGTTCTGTGACCATATTTGTGATGGGACAGAGACGACATCTTGTCCTGTACTAAGCTTTTTGAATTTATACAGTATAATTGTATAGTCGAAATTATTGGATACAGTTGTAGCCCTCCACCTAATATTTGCATTAATAGGAACAGTTACGCGGGCGCCAGATGAACTCGCCACTTTTAGTCCAAACTCTGGAGTATAATTAGCTATATATACATGCTGACGGATAATTGTTGGATCTTTAGGGTCCAGAGAACTTTTAAGATTATTAGTGCTAAGATATTCAATTATTGAATCAATATCAATAACAAAGGTCACATCAGCTGTAACAGCGTTCCTGGTTATAGCAATATCATCTTTACCCTGAATGATTTCACTCATTATAACACCTCTTTACATATTTAAACTATTTATTAGGAATTGAAAGATTATTTTGTTTACTAATTATTATTCTAATAACTTTCTTTTTATATGATTAACTATTAAAGTTGAAACAGCTACTGGTATAAATGATAGTTTATATGGGAAAATTACTCATATATTTATCAGGTGTTACTTTATATAATTCAATATATTAATTAATTTATTGTTGTAAATAATAAAATATAAATTTTCAGAGTAAAATATTAAATAATCACTTATATTGACTTGAAAATAGTTTAATGTTACTCATATAGCCATAATATATTTATATATATTGTTTTACCAAATTACTAAAGTTATGATCTTAGTGGTATAATTTCTATTGTTTACGAATAATACATGGTGGCTTATCAGATTTTGCTTCTGTATAACAGTAAATAATCATTCTATTTATTAAATGTAATTAATAACAGGTGATGTTTTTTAAATAATAGAGCGGGATGTAACAGGAGGATTTTTAAAGGAAGAAAAGTTTAACCCAAACAAACAAGTAATAATCTGGGTTTTAATTCACTGTTATTCGGTTTGAGAAATGATAATATCGAGTTTAATATTTTTTTATAAGTGTTTTTGGCTAAATAGTTAGTATGGAGAATATCATCTGAATTAATGGCGGAATTAGTTGTCAGAAGATTTTTGAATTTATGGGTGGGAATAAATTTTACTTATATAAATAAGACTTCATAATAGTGCTACACTCATTTTTTGCCTTCCTGGATTTTGCTGTGATGAAAACGATGCCAAAAAGACATCAACATAATTAAGCGACTGCCACATAAATTGACAACAATGATTTCGCGTTATTGTCTTATGGAGCGATTGCCATAACCGTTATATTTTATTTAGCCACGGTGAATAGACCGGTAAAAACAACAGAGTAAATTTGGGATGTTGTGCCAGCCACTCCTTTACCTTCTGACTTTTATGAATACCGTAGTTATCTAAGGTTAATGTGAGAGTTTCCGCATGGGGATATTGATGATTCAGTTCATCTAACATTTTGATAAATAAATCAGAGTTCTTTTTTATTCCTTTAACATAGGTGACTTGCTCTGTCTGGGCATTGAAGCAACCCGCAAGGTAATGTTTTTCATTTTTTCCCGGGGTGATAACCCGTTTTTGTTATCCTTTGAAACACCAGTCCGCGCCGATTTTCGGGTTTAAATCAAAATTCACCTCATCTTCATAGAAAATGGCATGTTTTTCTGAAATATTCGTTTTGGCTTCCGTGATCTTTGCCATTTTCTCCTCATATTCAGGATCAGGTTGTTTTACCGTGGGCGCCGCTCTGCGCCAGACAATCCCCGCCTGAGCAAAGTAACGATAGAGGACACTTTGTGTCAGAAAGAGATTGAGTCATTCATTAAGAGTATGAGTCATAAGCTCAAGGCTCTAGCGAGAGCATAATGTAAACCACTCAACCCAACGATTGACGGAAGAGCGCGCGGCATGAAGGGTTTTGGCGACATAAGTCACCGTCAATCCCTCATTGAGCGTCAACAACGCCGTCAATCGACGGGAATAGTTCTTATCGCGGGTTTTATGGATAAGTTTTCTCATTTTCTGGCATTCATGTTGAGGTTTGGAATTTTTGGTAATTGATCAGATCGCAAAAATCGGACTGAGTTCCCTCCCAGTGATCTATTATTTTGAAAATTTATTTATTGGGAGATTTTATTGATAAATTAATAATGTCATTTAACTTAATTATTATATGAGTTGATGTCTGTCATAGATATTTAGGTGAAATTGAGAAAGTGAAAAATAAAAATACTGGAAAATTATTTTAATAATTCTCCAGTAGAAAATGACAGTATATAAGTGCTTAATTATTAGTTACGTCAACATATGGATCGTATCGGAAATACCCTAAGAGATTTCTACCATCATAAGCGGCAAACCACCATGTATATTGTTCGGAGCCTCTTTTCAGAGCTATTGCTTGAAAATAACTATCGTTAAGTTCAACAAAATCTAGTTTAGGTGCGTCCTCATTGGCGTTTACCCCTGAAGGAATGACTGGAACTTCTTTACCCCCAGGGCGCTGTGACCATATTTGTGATGGGATAGATATGATATCTTGGCCTGAACTTAGCTTCTGGAATTTATATAGTACAATAGAGTAGTCGAAATTATTAGATACAGTTGTCGCCCTCCATCTAATATTTGAACTAATGGGAACAGTTATATTGGCGCCAGATGAGGAGGTAACTTTTAGTCCATCCTTTGGAGTATAAGTGGCTATATATACTCCAGAGTTGATTGTTGTTGGATTGAGGGGGTCCATAGATATTGCAGGATGTCCCTGCATAACGGAGTGACGAATTTTCTCAACATCAATAACAAAGGTAACGTCAGCTGTAACAGTATTGTTAGATAAAATAGTATTAGTCATTATAACTACTCTTTATATTTTAACGTTAATGATTTGGAATTTTTTATTCTCTAACTACCTCTTGGGTTAATAATTAACTATTACAGTTGAAACAGCTACTGGTATAAATCATAGTTTATACGGTAAAATTACTCATATATTTATCAGGTATTGCTTCATATAGTTAAATATTTTGGTTGATTTATTCTTTTTAAAAAACAAAATATAAAGTTTTAGATTAAAGCATTAAGTAATTACTTATATTTGCTTTAAAATAGTTTGATATTCTTCATGTGGTTATAATATATTTATATATATTATTTTACATGATTATTAATATTTTAATCTTATTGATATAATTTCTCTTGTTTACAAATAATACATTGTGGTTTATCAAATCTTGCTTCTGTATAACAGTAAATAATTATTTTCTTTATTAAGTGTAACTTTTGCTACTATAATAAATATTAGGATTCGCTATCAATATTCTTAATTTTCAAGAGGACATTGAATGAATATTTATCGACCATATACCTTACCTTATAATTTTCATAAATTAGACGTAGATCCCCATTTTGTGGCTGAAATTTGTGAACTTATTAACAAAATTTCGGGGTTTAGTTTGTTCTCCCTTTTATTAAAGGCGCGTTTTCCTATATCTAACCGAGAAGTGTATTTCTTTAATAATTATCATGAATCTTGGAGGGCCATTTATATAGAAAAAAAGTATTGGATGATTGATCCCGTTCTCAATTTCCGACCAGTGCCGCCCTCTTTTTCAAAAATATGGGATTTAGATTTTTTTTCCAAATCTAATGGGCAAGAGCTTTGGTATGTGAATCAGAAATATGGTTTTCGCTCTGGGATCACCTTTGGTCTTCCTGCGTTTTCAGGAACTTATGGAGTATTTTCTGTTGCGGGAAAAGAGGGGCCTATTGATAACGAGACAATGTATAAATGTAGTGGAGAAATTTTAGGAGTATATATTAGGATAATAAGATACTTAACATCACACACAAAATATTTACAATCGTTCTATATCGATAATACTTCATTTTCGCATAGAGAACTAGAAGTATTAAGATATACCGCAGATGGGATGACATCAAGTGAAATTGCATCAACCATTTGTGTCACTAAAAGCACAGTTGATTTTCACCTAATGAATATCGTCAAGAAACTGGATTGCAAGAATAAATTCCAGGCAATAGCTAAAGCGGCATTACTTGGCTATATATAATTAATATCAATTTGCAATTATCAAATGATTATATTTTTTACCTTATAAATTAACTGAATGATTAATGCTATTGCTCAAATGGATTATTAGGAGAATTTGAACAAAAACTGACTTTTTACCTTCGTATCTTTATTGGTGCCGTTGTAAATAGGAATTGGAGAGATTTTTCTGATAAGAGGACAATGATATCTATTCAAAATATAAAATCAGGCTCAACCAAATGCATTTTTTCTTTGGCAGAATTGTAATCTTACGGTTCTGCCTGTTTTTTGTTTAATATATGAGTGATTTAAAGGATAGCAATAATTTTTTGAGTAGCTTTTAGTATTCCTACCAAATCAATAATCCTCCTTTAAGATATTTATCAATAGTAAACCATTTCACCAGATAATTCATAGTGCTATTTATTAAATAGTATCTAATAATATCCACTGGAATCATTATGCTCATTATGCTCATTATGTTCGCGATTGCTATCCTGCCAGATATGGTACGCGAAAATAAAGGTGTGGCAGCTTTTGCCAGCTTCATAGGTTTTATAGTATTTAATCTGGGGATCAACTTTTATTTAACAACCACAGGTATCTTGCCAATGGCAGAATCCACAATATTGAAAACCAACAACATTCAAAATATTCTTGGCATTCAATCCATTGATACTGGTATTTTGGGGGCGGTTATAGTCGGCATTATTGTTTATCTACTTCATGAGCATTGTAATACCATCCGATTGCCCGATGCATTGGCCTTTTTGGACGGAGTACGTTTTGTTTCTATCATAACGACATTAATTTTAGCTATTACGTTATTTTCCGATTTGATATCATCCGACTTAATATCAAAACACCAAGATGTGAAATTGATAATAATCACAAAGTGAATAGATCTCCAGCAGTTACGATATAATATTCCGGCAATGCTTGCTGCTTTAGGGGGTAAAGTAAAGATAACATCGTGTCACTGGATACTTGTATTACTTGTCTTCATTTATCTGTTAAAAACATATCCTTGGTTGATAATGAAAAATTGAAGAACTTACGGATACTGGGGATTATTTATCTCAATCAACATAATTTACAAGTCGTTATCGGGCCGCAAGTACAATCAATAAAAGATGAACTTGATGCATTAATTTAAGGAAGAAAACAATGTTTGACTTTGACACCCCGGTTAATCGCCGTGGTACTTGGTATTCCCAATGGGACTATGTTGGAGATCGTTTTGGCGCTGATGATCTTCTCCCTTTTACCATCTCTGATATGGATTTTGCTACTGCTCCCTGTGTGATCCAAGCGTTACAGAAACGCCTGGATCATGGCGTGTTCGGTTACAGCCGTTGGCAACATGAAGAATTTCTTGGTGCTATTCGTCATTGGTACCAACGACGTTTTAATTGCGAAATTAATACAAATTGGGTGGTTTATGGTCCTTCTGTAATTTACATGGTGTCGCAATTAATTCGTATTTGGTCTGAAAATATCGTTGTTCACACTCCTGCGTATGATGGTTTTTATAAAGTTATTCAGGGGAATAAGCGACGGTTGCTTCCTTGCTCACTTGAGAAACAAGGCAATAACTGGGTGTGCGATATGAATCAACTTGAAACTTTGCTATCGCAACCAGAAACCAAGAGATAAAATTATAAAACCAGATCGGATTTTAGATAATATAGTCATTAGGTATTTTTTGATAAAATATTAATTAAATAATCGGAAGATAATTTCATTAAATAGCAAGACAAAGAGTTTAATGTATTAATGTAATTTATTTTTATTAAAATATTAAATTGTGTGAAATAATTTTATGAATGAATGCCAATATTTAAAAATAATTTAATTAACGGTCTGGTAAATTATTTTATATAATCATCTTTCAATCATAAATTATTTCTAT
This sequence comes from Photorhabdus hainanensis, assembly GCF_018448965.1. Taxonomy (NCBI): domain Bacteria; kingdom Pseudomonadati; phylum Pseudomonadota; class Gammaproteobacteria; order Enterobacterales; family Morganellaceae; genus Photorhabdus; species Photorhabdus hainanensis. The sequence continues at coordinate 14,072 of NZ_RCWD01000060.1, forward strand.
AACAATAATCTCATTTGGAGTAAAATGATTATAGGTTCTGCTCTATCCTATATTGATAACAGGGGAAATGTAATAGTTTATTTGTTAGTGTAGTTACCATCATGAAATTTATTTATTTGTATGTTTTAGTTCGAATAAATATGTTTCTATGGTTATTCGACACTTAAGTGGAATTTATCTAACTTACGTTGAAGCACTATTATTAGAGAAGCTGGCTAAATGTCTGAACTGGGATTAAGGATGTTTTCAGGAATCTCCAGTCTTCGCCTCGGTAGGTTAATAAATGGCCAAGGCGCGTTCTAAAGCAGAAGCGGCGGTAAATAAAGTCGTGAAAACAGAATGTTATTTGTAGTGGTCCACTAATTTAGGATACATTATTAGCCTTCTTTCCAGAATTCCTCTTTCTCTACCGGGGTAGCGCCATCATTAAAGCGGTAAGGACGGCACTGATTGTAATAACCCATCAGCCATTGGCCGATATCTCATCCGGATAGCTTCTTCTCTCCGTTTTCCTGGGCGATAAGCTGCCAGTTTTTCAGCTGCTGACTGAGTGAAGTGATTTCGCGTTCGGCAAACTGGGGAAGTCGAAGCCTAGGGCAGGGTGAAGCTGCTGCCGTTGTGGTCATCGGGGCTGGTGAGCGCCAGCATACTGACATCCCGCCAGTCGTGGGGCACGTTGATGGTGCCGGCGTTAAAGTGAAAAGGGATGCACGTCTTTTTTTGAGTCATAGTCTTTTCCTGCTAAAAAATGAGATAGAAAAAAGCAATTTATTTAATATGAAATAATTATTGGGCGTGCCATTTTCCGACTTCTGATAAAAGCAACTTATTCCCTTGAGTGATTTCTAATATCCCGTCGAGATATATTGTATATGTCGTACCACGATTCATGAATTCATAACCATATAAGTTACAGGTTCCTGTCTGACAGTTTTTATTTAATGTTTTCCCTTTAAGCGTCAGCGTGGCGTTATCTTTTTTTCTGACTCCAGCATACATCACGTTATCACAGGTGACTTCACCTTCGGGACAAAGAACATGAATAGTGATAATAAATTTCTTTGTTTCCAATGATGAAGTATAAGACGCAAACGATGTATAAGAATGTGAAATGGAAATAATCCCAATAAGAATAGAAAACATTTTTTTTACCATTTTTCATAGACTCCATTATTAAATATTTTTAACTCAGCTGCTCGTCGGTTTATTAAGCCTTGATTGATCTTACCTTGTGATTTATTCCATACTTTCCAGATATCATCAATGCTGTCATAACCTGTCTTCGCATTTTCATTATTTTGACAACAAATGCTATTAAAAACCATTATTTTTAACTTCTGAAATGACATTATTTTTAATGTTTTTCTTCATAAATCAGCCAATAACCTGATGATATAAAGATACCTCTTTTTTAGCGCTAAAATCCTGCTAAGTTAACTGTTTTACGCCTGACTTATTACATTATTATTTATGATTTTCTTCGTGAAATAACGGTAAGAAAACATCTGAATATTAATTTTTTCGGATATTGTTCTTTTAACTGACAATTGTTTTTCAACTCTTTATTAGTGGTTAATGGGTTTTGATCAAATATAATTAACTTTTTTGTGAAAATTTCATTTGTTCAGTTAAATCTGTCTTTTATATAAACGTTTCAATATTTCTATAGTTGGCATTTTTAAATGATAATAGCAAGTTAGATAAATATAAAATAATCGGAGTATTGAATCGTTGATAAATGAATTAAATATAGTAAAATAAATAAAATCGTGTTCGCTCTGAGTTTTATAATAGCAGGTTGTAAACTGCGGTTAAAAGTTGTTGTTTTAACTTATGGTTTTAATCGGTATAAAATTTTAACCGTTGTTTTTATTACTTTTAGTACCTGCTTTTTATATTTACTGATTTACTGATTTACTGATTTACTGATTTACTGATTTACTGATTTACTGATTTACTGATTTACTGATTTACTGATTTACTGATTTACTGATTTACTGATTTACTGATTTACTGATTTACTGATTTTTTTCTACTTTCATCATTATCGTATCGCTTATGAATAAGGTTTATTGGAAAATCGCAGGAACTTCCGGCAATGTGCTATGTTTATATAGTCTTATCGTACATGCTTAACTCGTACTCTTCCTCACTTATAACAATAACTCTCATTGGGTTCAGTAATAAAATACACACATCGAGCGTTCTATTTAATGCATAACAGCTAGATAAAAATTTTTGTAAATCAACAATATTAAACGGAAATATCACTATTCCTTCAAAAAAATATAGTAAGCATAGTCTTCACCAATATGTATTTTAGAACGCATATACGAGTACATTCCCTCCTCTTTTGCAGGAATATTTAATTTGTATTGTGGCGTTTCTTTTTCTTTCAAAATATTGCTATATACTTCCTGGTGCCATTGAAAATTTTTTTCATTAGATAAAGATATAAATATATTTTAAATCCCGTGAATTTTGTCAATATATCTCTTTGTTCTTAGCAGTAATAACTTATCTTCAAGTTTATTATTCATAAATAGGGTGATCATCGATTTTAGGATCGGTTATCTTCTGATATCTGCCTTTTTTAAAATCAGAGGAAGCCTGTCAGATGAAGGACGTAATCTATAAGCTCCAGTGCTCTAGCTTAAAATAGGTATGCTTCCGGTAGATCTCGAAGGATCTTTTCGGTTTTATTTATTATTTAATGCAACGTAAAACTAAATTATTGCTTTTTCATTGATGTAATTATTACATCTGGTTTCTTGTTTTCTTTGTTTTTAATAAAATCACTAAGGTGTTCATGATCAAATGTATCTCCATTAAGTTCAATTAGAGAAATAGAGTGATTTATGAATAAAACTAATTCCTTAAGTTCATCAACAGATGCTTGAAACGTGATTTCATTCAAGCTAACCAAGTCACTATCTTCTGATTCATAACCATATATTTTCATGTTATACCCTAATACTATTAACTAAGATATTAATCTGGTGGCGTCCATCCATGATCACGGAGCCATTCAATCGCGCCCTGATAAAGTCCCATATCCGCCAGCAGCTCTTTTTGATGGTAATCCCCGTAGGCCAGCGCCAGACTCTTTATTAACTGTTCGTCAAAAGAATAGGATTAAAAATAACTAATGTCTTTTTATCTTTTTTATACCACACTGCATAACTCTTTTTTTAAACAGAAAAAATATTGTTTCTAATTTAGCGTTTTGATTAAAAGAAAATAAATATCGATAAATGTTTATAATATTTAACCTGTCATTACATTCGTCATTTACTTTATTTGAAAGTTATCGTATTTTATGTTATCAACTAACCCTTGTTTCTTTCTTATAAGATATCATTTTCTTTTTCTCATCTTTTCTTTAACTTGATCTTGGGTAGATATTTTTATTCTATCAAGGATATCCTTTTCTGTTTTTTATAATCCTCATGAAGATAAAACTCTGATGCTAGATCAGAGAAAAATCACTCCAAACCATGTAGTTACCTGGTATGTCTTGATCGAAAAGCAGCTTTAATGCTCTGTCTTTATTATCAATCATTTCATATTCATTAAACTTTTCAATAGAACCGGATAAGAATCCGAGCTTTTAAAAAATTCAACAGTTTCCATATGAAAATTTATTATCTCACCCAGATTAAATTATCCTAAAATTTTACTCCAGAGATCAAAGATGCTTTGTCTTACTTTTTAATTTACGTCTTCCCCCTGAATATTAGTGTTATACCTATCTTTGGATTTAATAATATTGCCATTCGCCATATCTTTTTTAACTATAATTTTGTAGTTTGAGTCACATTATTTCGATATGGTATTGATTGATGTAGATTTATTTTATCCAGAGCATTGCATCAGTATATCCGTGATTACCTTTATGCCTTGCCATTACACTAACCAGTCGGCGTCGGCGTGGCATGGGTATTCACCACGGTGAGAAAGAAACCAGCCGGAAGCGATTCCGGCTTTTTGCGATTTCAGGGAGAAAACAGAATAAAATAACTAAAATATAGCATATGTATATATTTACTATGAGTTTTATATTTCTTTGTATTATTCCTTTGTTTATCTTCTTATTTATTTTATATTTTATATTTTATATTTTATATTTTATCGATTTTAAGATATATATTTAATATATAAGTCCAACCCTGTAAGATATTTATTTTAAGTATAAAAATAACAAAACCGAAAGATCACGGGGATCTTTCCGGCTTCTTAATAAAATTAAATATTTAACCTATACAAAACTGATAAAAAATCGGTGAATGTATGACTGATGAGATGAACATTACTCATATCTGGCAACTCTCCTTCATCTGCTTCAAATTCATGATCCCAAAAAAACACCCCAGAAATATCGTTTGATAAAGAAATCAATACCAAATTACCACCTGAATCATGAGCTATTGGCAAAAATTTTGGAGGAATCCTATCTTTATAATCAATAAAGTAATTTCTTAGATCATGATGTTTTTCACAGCCTAAATTAAGAAATCGATCAACAGATGAGCCATCCTCTTCATCATTTAAAAAGAGAAAAGCATCAGGATCAGGATAGCCCCCATTATATTTCTTTAGAAAATTACGATAGTCATTTGGAAGAGAGTTTCCTATCTCATTTTCAAAATCAATGATTGAACTTTCGTCAATTGGTCCTTTAAAATCAATAATATTAGTAACCATAATTTATTTTCCCTTTGGACATTTTTTCGTAGCTACTCCACCTGTATGCTTCACTTTGCTATGTAGATCTGTTGGGATTAGCTGCATATAACCTGAATCATGGTGATGATGCCACGTATATCCGGTTGGTCGAGGATTACTTCTGCTATATCCTGCTTCTGCCCTGGCAAAATCAACCGTTCGGTTTTTTCCAAGCTCAATTCTTACGTTCTTAATAGAATATCGAGAAAAATCTGGAAACCCTGAATGGGTAAATGGCACACCATGCGGATATTTATTTCTTATTTCAACTGATAACTCACTTGCTGGATATATTTTCCCGGCATGCTTGCTATTAATTGGTAAGCGGCCTTTCACCTTCCTGACCATACTCCCAACTATACCAAGACCAGATAAACCCAGCGGATCTATAAACCCCGTTGGATTTCCAACGTATGAATATAGATTTTCTCCCCCAAGTAGCCCGATTGGATCTATCCAGTTTACCGGATTAGGCACGTAACTGTACGGATTCGGACCCCCATCTAGCCCCAGCGGGTCAATCCAGTTGACCGGATCATGGACATAGCTGTATGCCAAGATAGATCATCAGAAAGCCGGAGGATCTCGTGGGATCTTTCCGGCCTATATATTGTATTAGATATTATTCATCTAAATATGGAGATCTATATCTTTGTAAATAACGTTTCGTAATTATGCTACACATAGCCTTCTTCAACCCATTGTTATACATAGAATTACCTGATTACCATCGAATCTCAGCTAGCTTGAGTAAATACTCAGGTATAGGTGCTGCCCGGATACATGAATAAATAAGCTGTTCGAATGTTTTTTTAAGGTTAAAGCGCCAATTGAACCTGAAACAGAATTCGGCAAGATAACGAGGTAAATACTTTTTGCTAATCGAATGATATGTTCCGCGTATCGAATTTTTTACATTACTTATCATTGTGTTAACCCACTGAAAATAAGGAAGCTTAACACT
>NZ_RCWD01000061.1:0-19563 GCF_018448965.1 Photorhabdus hainanensis
ATCGCCTCCAGCTTGAATTCCGTGGAGAAGCGACGTTTAGTTTGATGATTGTTCATAGACTACACCTCAATTGACTGTTGTCACATTAACAGGCTTTTGATGTGTCCGGGAATATTAGACCACAACATTGCTTCTTTTCGTAACGGGTTGAATCTGGGGCCGTGGCGTCTGCGCAGCACGCAAACTTACAGTTACAATCGTCAGCGCAATGAGAGCGCCTCCGGTTTTTCCACGCCGGCACAGACCCAATGGCAGGTGAGTAATACCTATCTGCAACGTGATATTCCCTCACTGCGCAGTGAGTTCACGGCGGGTGAAACCTATACCGGGGGCGACATTTTTGACAGCATCCCGTTTCGGGGCATGAAACTGGCTTCCGAAGACGCCATGTTACCCGACAGTCAGCGCGGTTTTGCACCGGAGATAACCGGTGTGGCGAACTCCAATGCGCAGGTGACGGTATCCCAGAATGGCAATATTGTGTATCAAACTACGGTGGCGCCGGGGCCGTTTCGTTTCACCGACCTCTATACCACCGGGAGTGCGGGCGACCTGACGGTGACCGTCAAAGAGGAAAATGGCCGCACCCGCGTCTCGACAATAGCTTCTTCATCTGTCCCGGTGATGCAGCGTCCCGGGGGCGTTAAATATGAATTGACGGCCGGTCAATATCACGGCGGCAGCCTTACCAATGGCAACCGTTCCCCGGTATTTACGATGGGTACGCTGGTCTATGGTTTGCCCCACAGTATCACCCTGTATGGCGGGGGATTGGTCGCAGGCAACTATCAGTCAAGTGTATTAGGCTCGGGGATTTCGTTGGGGGCGTTCGGCGCACTGTCTGCGGATGTGACGCTGGCCCGCGCACAGTTGCAGGGGAGCAAGGATCAGGAAGAGGGCGGGCAATTCGGCCAGTCTTATCGCGTGAAATATTCCAAGAACCTGATCAGTACCGGCACCGGCATTGATCTGGCCGCCTACCGCTATTCCACTGAGCATTACTACAGTTTCAGTGATGCTAACAGCATGGGTTACAGCCTGAATGAATATCAGGCGCCGTGGGCGCTTGACCGGCGTCAGAACACCTGGCAGGTGAGCCTGCGCCAGACACTGGGACGCTGGGGCAGTCTTTACGCCTCCGGGACGCGCAACGATTACTGGAATGGCCGTACCGACAACAACCTGAGTCTGGGTTACAACGCGATGCTGATGGGGATCAGCTATAACCTGAGCTATAACATTTCTCGGATAAAGGGCGAGGGTCACTGGCCGGAGAATCGTCAGGTATCATTCAATATGCAGGTCCCGTTCAGTCTCTTTGGGTCATCGTCGGCGTTACGGGGCGTTTACGCCCGCTATACCGCCTCGCGCGACTCGCAGGGCAACCTCTCTCAGCAGACCGGCATCAGCGGCATGTTATGGGATAACCGCCTGAGTTATAACCTCCAGCAAGGCTGGGGGAACAGCGGCCAGCAAAACAGTCGCGCGTTGTCGCTGGGCTATCAGGGCAGTCAGGGAAGCGCCAATCTTGGCTACAATGACAACGCAGATAGTCAGCATTTGACCTATGGCACTTCCGGCGCCCTGCTGATCCATCCTTACGGAATAACGCTGTCACGCTCGCTGGGGGATACCGCGGTATTGGTTCGCGCCCCCGGTGCGAAAGGGGTGACGGTCAGCAACGGCAACGTACAGACCGACTGGCGTGGCTACGCCGTACTGCCGGGCGGATCGGTCTACCACAAAAACACCATCAATCTGGACCCGTCCACCCTGCCGGAAGGCGTGGATATTGACCAGACCAGCCGCAACGTTTACCCGACCAAAGGGGCGGTAACGCTGGCCAACTATCAGGTTCGGCTGGGCAGCCAGTTGCTGTTGACCCTGACACATCATGGCAAACCCGTGCCCTTTGGCGCCGCCGCGACGCTGGCAGGAAATGCAACTCAGGCCGGCAGCGGCATTGTGGGCGATAACGGCCGGGTTTATCTGAGCGGCATGCCGTCCGCCGGTCATGTGAAAGTTAAATGGGGAAACGGGGTAGATCAACAATGCACCACCCGTTATCAGGTGTCGTCCGATTCCCCCGGGAAACTGGTGCAGGCCGATGCCGTGTGTCTATAAGCGTGACCCTCATATGGGCAGCCTGACCGGTATGCCCGATGAGATATCACCGATATCGTTTTAACATCTGGAGCGCCCCCTAAAGCGAGGTTAGCCCCGGCAGTGAAAGAGCGATGTGAACAGATAAGTAATTTGGAGAGAGAAGGATGTTAAACACTGAACGTTTGTGGGGCGGTCATGCGGCCAACCCCGCGCCAACTATCATGGGGCTGGGGGCGTCGCTGCTCTTTTTATTGACTGCGTTACCCCTCCAGGCGGCGGAGACTTATCAGGACTGCGAAACTGAACTGATGAATAAGGTTAGCAATGTAACCGTCACCGGCTATGCCATGATGCCGAACAACAAAGATAAGCGTGATTATTCACGGGATGAAATAGTGGGATATACCACCAGCGGCCCTCTTGACTGGTCGACAACCTGTCGCGTCTCCCCCGATACGCAGCGGATGGCCTACACCGTGGATTCGGGAACCGGCTCATCGATCTCTTTGTCTCCATCGAATAGTGTCCGGGTAGGAAAGGCTGGCGACTTTATGGTTGATATCGGGCAATCTTCACTCTCTTGCCAGACGCACGGTTCACCCGGAACCTATCAATCAACCAGTCTGGTCAGAGGGAAGACCGACGCCAGCATTCCCTGCGTCCCGGATGCCAACGGTCTGGTTGATATCAATGTCCGCTCGGTGACCGGGGCGATTTACCCGGACAGTGACGGCAATTTCAATGCGAACCCCGGTGGCAGTCATTTGTCCGTGGGCGCGATCGGCTGGACTCCGGCGGCAACATCGGGTTCTAACGGCATGCTGAAACCCCTGTGGACTACCGTCATCCTCTCATCCGTTAAAAAACCGTCCACCTGTGCCGTTGTCCTTACCCCGTCATCGGTGGATTGGGGAACAGTGAAAAGAGCGGGTAAACAGGCGGGAGATCCACTAGAGTCAGCCAGGCAGATAGGGATAAGCAGCACCTGTTCCGGCGATGAAGATGTCTTTCAAAATTCACGCCTGCTCTACCGGATCGATGGACCCTTTGTGCCGGGGAAACCGAATGCCCTGGCCTCGTCAATAGAAGATGTCGCTTTCGCGTTTACTGATGCGGCCAACAACCCCTTATCACTCAGTACCGGGCACCGAGGCGAAGGGGAGAACGCAAGATACGTTAAACAAGCGGGCGATAGCTACACGGCATCGACACAAGTGTCTGTGGTACCGATTCTGTTGAAGACTGACGGCGCCGGCGGGCTGGCTCGGGCGGTTGCGGTTATTTCAGTATGGTCGGATGTTCAACCCTCCGCTTAGTTGTTGCCATTGTTGCAGCGCCAGTCGGCGCTGCATAAACCCGCCTTATCCAGCAAGGTCTTATAATAATTCGAACTATCTTCTTTTATTATTTCGATGTTGTCGCAGAGTTTCGCTATTTGTAAATCAATTCGATGAGCTATTGGTAGATATAGAATAATTAATCAGTTAATCTACGGCTGTTCTCGATTTCATTGGTTAAATTGCAGATCAAGGTCAGCATCAGAAATTATTGTTTTAACTTATTGAATAATTAACGTTAATATTTCCTGTGGGTAGATAATAAATTGCCCGCGAAATATTGTACCTGTTGGGTAATGATGAGTGAGAGTTTCCCGCAACGCTAATGTTATTTCATTATTTTCAAGTGATAGGTCAATAATTTCCGCCGCCTCGAAGCCAAAGAACCGTTTTACTTGTGGATATAGCGCTTTATATAAACTCTCTTTTACAGAAAAAGCGAGGGTAAACGCCTGTTCAAGTGGTAAATGACAATGTTTCAGAAGTTGAATTTCCCTGTCATTGACAATCATTCTTGTGATTTCATCCATATTTTGACGATCGACGATAGCTTCTACATCGACACCAACTAATCGGTTATGAGTTTGCGGCGCAGCCAGCACAATTGCACAATAAGTTGAATGAGAAACAGAACCGCAAATACCTTCCGGCCAGATTGGAGCGCGATCATTACCGGAGATCAAATTAAATTCCGGTTGCCCTAATTGCGCTAAAAGTTGTCTGGCGCAATAACGTGCCGCCAGATATTCAGCCCGCCGTTTCTTGACGGCTTTAGCTAATGTAGCAGGGAAGGGGAGATTTAATTGATTGAACAATTCATCGTGATAATGTGAAAGTTCAAAACGAGCTTGCCAGAAATGCACTTGGGGGTTATTAACAACCGTTCCATACTCGATTTGAGTGATAAATCCGTTGTCATATTCTGGCAGCGGCGCTTGATTGGTGTGTATAACTGTCTGTTCCATGTTGATTATCCTGATAATAAAATATCCTCCAGTCTATACTTAATATCACTCATATTGAACGGTAAAATGTGCTATTGCGTTAGCTTTTCCGCCTGTTATTCTATCATCGGTTTGGTAATAGCGGGCAGTGAAAGGTAAATTATAACGAGCATTCCTGTCAGAATGACCGACGACAAATGGTTTCCCAATAGGAACGGGTGCTCCCATATATAAGATTTGCACACCAACCCCTTTTGCTGTATTCGTTGCATTAGCGCTGTTTAATTGAATAATACTCTCTGGGGCGCCACTGATTGTTCTTGCTGAAAATGTAATGGTAGGTTCGATTTTTTCTGTGCATTCAATGCCGATATTAAAATCAGCGTAGCCGGCAGTTGTTCCTTTTCCTTTAAACGAAGAACTATAAACATCATGAAATCTAACGGTTTGATCGCCAGATAGCGCCATGCAGCCTTGAGCAGTAACATGATATCTTGTTTTGTTTCTTATTGTTATTAGACGGATGCCGTTCGATGTTTGTAATAGGGAAATTATTCCAGCATGTAGTGATCTTCCCGATTTAATTGCGCCTTCTTTATAGAGATAAACATCAATATCACCGATATCTTTCCAAGTGATTTTTTTCTTTTCTGGCGGGTAATAGATATAACTTCTGCCATCCATTGTGGGATATCTCATATTATTTAAGTTACCGGTAGAAGCGACAAAATATAAATAGAGATTATCTATACCTGTTGTTAACTTTCCGGTCCCATGCTTTGTACTACCGGCCATGCTGGGATAAACACTTTCACCAAAAACCAAATATCCGTTGTCATCACATGAAAAAATAGGATCATTTATATTTAGCCCCATACTGCTAGCTAACTGTTCAGCACTAAATCTGGCGACATGAATACTTTTAGTGTTTGATGTATTTAAGTTTAATTTAAGTGAATTTAAATCAAAATATACAGTGCCGCTACTCGTTGTGGATTCTGAGATGCAAGCAGCATATACTTTATTGATATTAAACAGTAAAACAGCAGAAATTAATAACCGTAAATAAGATTTCATATCTATGCCTGTTGAGATTTATTCTTAATTACTGACAACGCAATTTACTAATAACGCAATTTACTAATAACGCGATTTATTAATAATACAACGAAGCGAGAGTAGCGCCATTATCTTCCCGATATAATTTATTAGTGAAATTAATATGGCAGCTTTATCTAGTGTCTAAATCAGGTTTTAATTCTGCTGTATTATTAACATCACTGAGGAAAGTGTCTCTTGTTTCTCATGTTATCGTGATGTTAATAATTTAAGTTAAATTATATGGTTTGTAAAGCTATTTGTATTCAATTGTGAAATGAATTGTTGCATTAGCTTTTCCGCCGGTTACTTTATCATCTATTTGGTAATAGTGGGCAGTAAGCAGTAAATAATAAAGATCTTTTTCACCTCTCCATTCAGTTATAGTAAGAGGTGTGTCCATATCAACAGGATTATTGTTATGTAACAATTGAACGCCAATACCTTTGGCTGTTTTTCCTTCGCTGTATTGATGTAGTTTAACAATACTATTTAGGCTTGGGCTTACTACTTCTCCTGTGAACTTAATCGTGGGGATATTTTTATCTTTACATTGAATAAGAATATCAAAGTTATTACGACCAGCCGTAGAGCCTCTCCCTTTAAATGAAGAAGTATTAATCCTGCCAAGTTTTATTTCTTTATAGGGTGTGGATGTCATACAGCTTTGACTGCCAATGATATTGTCCTTGTTATATATGATATTTATTAACTTTTTACCATCGCTTGTTGATAAAGAAGATATCAACCCTCTTCTTAGTATGGAGCCTGATTTGATATCACCTGTTTGAATAAGATTAATTGTTATTTTACCGATATCTCTTAAAGTTATTTTTTTATTGATGCCACCATGAGAGCTACCTTTCCCAGCTCCATCATAAGATATGGAAAAATATAAATTATCTACACTGGTTTTTATCTGACCACTCTCTTTGGCGAACTCTATTCTACCTGATGGTGTTGCGAAAGATATATCTTCATTATTATCACAGATAGCAATGGTTGAGTCGGCTTTAATTCCTATTTTGTTAGCCAGTTCCATAGGACCGTATTCAGCGATGGTAATATGTCTTCGAATATTATAATCTGCATTGATAATTTCATTTATATCAACATTTAAATCAATCGCTTTAAAATCTCTGTGTAATTTACATGAGGCAATTGATTTTGTAACATTGAATAATGTTAGTAACAATATTGCCAATATAATTAATTTATTTTTCATACTTTCCCTGAATAAATACTACTTTAATCACTGACAACGTAATGAAGTCAGAATAATACCATTAATTTTTTGATATAATTTACTATCGAATTGAATATGGCAACTTTGTTTATCGCCTAAATCGGCTGTTAATTTTGCTGTGTCACTCACACCACTGAGGAAAACTTCTCCCTTTTCATTCACCATACCATTAACGCCATTTGGACCCGTAATGACTGTGCCGAATGGAAGTTTCTTACCGTGATGTTGTAAAGTTAAAAATACTCGATGACCAACACGAATAGAATAATCCGCCAATACCAATGCTCCTTTGGTTGGAATGACCTTAGTGGTTGGATTATCAATATCTACGTCATCACCGAATGTATTGGTGTCAAGAGATAACATATTTTCCCGATATTGCGATATATAAGGCACAACGGTATATCCTCGCCAATCTGTACTGATAGAGGTATTATTCAGTACCTTGGTATTGGTTGCTCCGGGGGCGCGAATTAAGGCACTGGCGCCGCTTTCGCTAATATTTTGCGCCAGGGTAACGCCATAGGGATGGGCAATAATCGCTCCCTCTAATCCATAATTAACCCGCTGATTTTTTCTATGATCAGTAGTGTAACCTACATTAATTGAACCATATGAACCTCGGTAATATAAACTGGCGGCATTACCTGATTCTTTTTCTTTCTCAGATTTTTCATAACTGTAATTTTGAGAAATAGTATAGTTCAGATTCTGTTGTTCCAGTAGAGAGCCGGATAATGTCATTGAATGCTGGCTGCTACCATTGGTGTTATAAGAGGTATCATAATCTACCGATGCGCTGTGATTATTTGATGGCAGCCATTTATCCAGAGGAATACTGATATTGAATGAAAACACTTGATCGTTATTAATGTTTGAGCGATTACGGTGGTAATTGTAACTCAATGACAAAGAGATATCACGAACATTAGTGTTATAGGACATAGAATATGACTGATTCTTACTGGTTTTATCTTGCCAGTAATCTTGTTGCCAGGCCGATAATGAAAGACTGCCATATTGTCCTAAGCTTTGGCCCATTGTTATTTGCATCCGGTTTTTAGGCGCGCTATTTCTGTTATTATTCGTAAATTGGTGGTTATTATTGGTATAGTTATTATAGGCATAGTTATTAGCATCGCTAAAGCTGTAATAACCATTGGTATTGTAGCGATAACCCGCCAATGTCACCGTTGTATTAGTTTCAGTAAAACCTTTACTGTAGCGTATTTGATAAGATTGCCCGCTTTTCTTTTCTCCATTTGGGAAATGAGTTGCTGCATTGGTGACATCGATTGATACCGCGCCAATTTTTCCTAAATTATGTCCTAAACCTAATGCATGACTTTGATAGTCAGAAGAAACAATAACTCCGCCATAAATGGTGGTGCTATCCCATAGCCCGTAAATAGCTTCTGTCTGAATAAATCTTTTTTTACTAGCCTGTTTGCCACCGCTGAATTTACCGATATTAGCAAAATATTTCATTTGACCGGAACGGATCATCAATGGTGAGGCAGCAAAGGGCTGAGTAAATTTTCTGACATTGCCATTCTCTTCATAAATGGATATTTCCAGATCACCATTCAGGTTACTGGGGTAAATATCAGTAATTTCAAAAGCGCCGGGTGGCACAAAAGTTTGATAAATAATATTATCTTTCTGGTGCACTTCTACTCTTGCGTGAGTCATCGCAATACCGCGTACAACAGGCGCAAACCCTTGTTGGCTATCTGGCAACATTTGGCTATCAGACATTAATTTAATGCCATTAAAAGTGAAACTATCGAATACCATGCTATCGGTGGATGTTTCGCCTAATACCAGTCGAGATCTCAATGGTCGAATATCCCGTTCAGCATAGGCTTTAAGCGATTTCCATTCAGATGTTGTACCGGTATGGTTGTAGTAACTATTATGACGAATTCGCCACGGGCCTAAATTAAAGCCACTACGTAAATTCAGATATTGATTCTGTTCACTTTGATTTTTATTCCAGGATTGCATCCCTGTTAAATGATAATTGGTGAAAAACATAGGCAAACCATCATCCCATTGATCAGGAGAGATATCTCCCCTGATTTGCGATTGCATGGCAGCTTGCGGAAAATTCAACATCAGTGTCAGAGCGCTTAAATCCAGTTCTGCTGACGCCTGTTTAATATATTTTTCCGGTTGAGAAATGATCTCTTGTTCAGCAAGGGATGCTAATTCTGGTAAGCTTGCTGTTTTTACCCCGATTTCTTTCAATAAACTGATAGATAATTCAGGACAAAGTTTATTTCCACAGTCAATAAAGGATAGGCTTTTAATGCCGATATCCCTTTTATTGACGATAACATTAACTTTATAGACGCCTGGAATATGGGAGTCCGTTTTTGCCAGACTTTCCAGATTAATATTCTCTTTGTCTTCGTCTGATAATTGTAATGCATTGATATCGAAATACAGCTCTGCATATGCTGGCAACGATAAACAACAAATCATTAAAGCAAAACTGATTATTCTTTTCACAATACACTCATCAGACAATATTATCAGAAATTAAATCGGCGCTCTTCTGTTGTGCCACCGTAATCATTGATAGCAGTCAGAGTCACGCTTTTTACGCCATTTTGGGCTGAAAATACCTTATGACTAAAAGGGGGAATAAATCCGGGTCTGGGTATTAATGTTCCGTTAATTTTCATCTCATTAAGATTAACATAATAAGCCGTGGGGTTAGTTAATTGAACACCATTGGCATTACGTGATGCTTCCAAGCGATTAATGGCATCATTAGCATCGTTATCAGATAGCCCGGATGGACGATAAATCAATTTGATAATGTTTTTTATCGTGATTATCATCTTGCTATTGTCATTTTTTTCAACTGCCGGAATCGCATTGACATTGAGTAAAAATATCGATTCCCGATCCGCAGGCAGATGATTGCCGATATATGAAACACGAATTTGGTGCTCGCTCTCTTTCGACATCTTAAACAATGGCGGTGTAATAACGAACGGTACTTTATTTTGACTGTTATCGATATTATCTACCCACGACTGTACAAGATAAGGTCTTTCTGTGTCTGAGTTGGTGATAGAAATCGTGGCTTCTTTTTGTGAGCCATTATAGATCAGGCGAGTTCCACCTAAAGTAATCCCTGCTTGTACTTGCCCTATAAAAAAGACAAGCAAAAAGGGAGTAATAAAGCGAAGCATTTTTACTCCTTTAGTTATAAATGATATTTTGTTATAAGTTAATTTTAATAAAATATTTAGCTGATTTTATGGATATATAAGTGTGAAGTTTACATCTGATTTAATAATACCATCACCTACTGTAGTGTTGGTCGATTGTAATTTTGCTATAAGAGGGATGCTGACATTCTTACTAGTAATGCTATATCCATTAACTGATGTATTGGCATCTATTTTAGCTCCACTATCTTTAGCCAGTAGGATGCCGATGCCGTGAACTCCTGAATTGTACAAGGTAGTATCGTTGGTATCTTTGTTACCCGAAAATTCGATACCTATAGCTGAACCGGGGCAATTGGTTAAATCAATTTTAAATGACTGAGAAGCTGCTATGGTTCCCTTTGCGTTCTTAAATCTTTCTTTAGGTATTTTACCAAAGTTAACTTCTTGATCTTTTCCGCCATTAATAGTACAGCCGTTCTCAAGAATAGTACCTCGGAATTTAATTGTTCCGTCATAAGATAACGCATTGAAACTACTAAAAATCCCTAATACTGCTACTAAAGAAGCCAAAATAAAATTCTTTTTCATTTAAAAATACCTTACCTTAATAAATATGTGTTTTAGTCCTGTCTATACAATAGAAATATACATCCAGCCATTATTATAGTTTAATGGTTGATGATATCATTAAAATCATTTTTACATGGTAATATAATGCAATCGCATATTTAACCATTTTTTATATATATCTTTAATTTATCCTAACTTAGTCATTGTTTCTCACCATGTTATAGTCTGCCTCATCTATATTCATATTATTGATAATAAAGTCTGATATTAATTTCTTTCCAGAGAGGAATGTTTTATTCTCTAAAATATCATCTATCGTTATAAATCTACTCGTGTTGTTAATAATGATTCTTATTTTTATTAAGATGTTCTAAAATCTTACGACACGATAAGTCTCGTGTTAATAGCAAAATTCTTTTAATGTATTGCTAATAACATAGTGAAAAGTGCTTATAGGCAAGGTGTATAGTACATATGGATAAATTCATCTTCACTATTTTTATTGAAATGGAAATTCAATAGCGATATTAATAAAAGTAGTCTATGGCTACTCAACGCAACACACTAGTATCTTACTCAAAGAAAGTGAATATTCTGATTGGGCGAACCGTAATATGTAATGCCATCGCATTCATGATATTAATACGATCGGATAAACTGCCATCTTAACCACAGTTAAGATAACGAAAATTTCTTCTTATTTTTGTTAGAATCTTAAGTTGATTTCCAATCCAGAGTTTCTTCTTTGTTTTAGGTCTATTTCTCACTCGACGGAAAATAGTATTAACTAAAATATGATCTTTTTCAACAACTTAAACAAAAAAATAGTATTTTTTTTGCAATTAATTAAAATTTCTTTCTATTTCATTGTGTTATAAGATTAAATTAATCGATTGATTGAGTTAATTCAATTAAGAAATAATAATGATGTTTATTTAATGTCTTATTTTTCATCATGATATAAATTAGACAAATTGATTCATTTTTGTCTTATTATTAATTCGGATATTCCATTGCTATTAGTGTGGCTGTATATTTCATCATCAAAATCATTAATCACAGTTTTAGTCATGGAAGAAATTAACCGGGCTGGAACCGAGCGTTAACAGATGTCAATCTATGTGGTGTATACATTTAGCGTCTCTGTCTGGTAGAGTAACATCGAAACAGTTAACAAGTTACTGTGTATTCGCATGAGTAAGTGCAAATAACTTTACCTACAGTTTGATTCGAATAATGAGAGAGTTTTTTCTGGAGAGAGCAATTTAAAAACTGCCTGATAGATATCTTCCAGAGGAATATTGTTTACATTTTGGGGATCATAAAGTGTCACACATTGGTTTCCAGAAGCAAGGGGAGCCCAATTCTCCGGCTTAGTGACACCATAGAGAGCCACCAGTTTTTTGTTTAACGCGGCGGCTAAATGGCATATTCCACCATCACCAACAATGATCAGATCTGTGCTGTTGAGAAGTGACAAAAAAGAGTGTAGCGATTGACATTCTACTATCTGAGCTTGATCTCCTATCATTGCAAGTAACTTCTCAGCATGTGATCTGTCATGTCGAAGAGTGGAGATAATAAATCTCACATCTGGAAAATGATTTCTAATTTTCTGGGCAATTAATGCTATCCGTTCATGAGTAATACAGCTACTTTGCCGATTATTTGAGACAGAAAATAGGATAGTGGGAGAGCCATGCTGTTTAATTGGTGACAAATATTGAGATGAAATTTTAGGGAGTAACTCAGAGGACAATTTGTTAATTTCAGAATCAAATGTTTTTAATATTTTGAGTGATTGATGATATCCCTTAATATGCTGCGGACAGGTTGGGTAATTGATTAGCTTTTCGTGCCATTGATGTGCTTGTGTTACAGCATAACGTTTTTTGGCCCCTAAAAGCCATAAAAATAGGTTATTCAGTTTCATGGAGGTGGGTTTTGCTGAAATGGCTATGTCAAAATGTAATTTACGCCATTTCAATGCGGTTTCCAGAGTAGTGATATATTTATTTCCTTTTGGAATAATATGTGTGATGACTTCTGGGCAGAGATAATCAACTAATTTCTTATTATTAGATTCGATAAATAGATGAATCTCAGCTATGGGGAATTTATATTGTAAATATTTGATTAATGGCTGAGTGCAAATTAAATCACCAAGACCATTACGGCGTAAAATTGCAATTTTCATTTGTTGCTAACTGAAATATAGACAAATAGTGCTAATAATATAGTAACTTTCGATACCGTGAATTGGTTATGATAACTTCTGTATCCGCGAATTGCATACCGTAATTAATACGGAACTTGTTAGAGTCGCTTACATCCTTGGATAAGCCTAGATCTTGGGCGGCGGCTTTGAAGCTGCCTAATTCCACAACACGCCGGAAAACGTTGATTGCTCTTAACTTGTCCATAGCACCACTGTTGAATGAGTTTAACTGGCAGGTGTATTAATAAACAGAGATAAACGATTATGTTTGATCATATGTTATTTTATGTCATTCTGTTATCGAAATATGCAACTCACCATAATGTTAACCAACTAAATTTACCTATGACAAGCCGCAGGATGACTATGGCTGCCCGCAGGGCGAAAAACTGATTTATACCCAAGAAACTTCAAGATGCAGTTTTTAGCACCTGAAAATGGTCGTTAATTCTCGACATCAGCGAGGCCGCTATATCAGGTAGCGTTGTGGTGAAAAATTTGAATACTTTGTCTCGAAATTCATGTTTATCAGCGAAATAACGATTATTTCGAACCTGTTCATTCATGATCTTCCATAATCGCTCTATCGGGTTTAAATTTGGGCTATAGGGAGGAAGGTAATGTAACTCAATATTGCTAACATAAGCCCACTCCTTCACAAGATGAGCTTTGTTGTAACCCGCCCCATCCACAATAAGATGAATTTTTTGATGATAGTCAGGATAAGATTTCCTTATTTCATTGAAAAAACAGCAAATGTTGTCGTCATTGATGGTTTGATATTCCTGGAACACCGTACGACCAATGGCATTCAGGTTGAGCGCACCCAAGATATTCAGGCGAGTTCGGCTTCCTGTTGTTTTGACTGTTTTTTCTCGCCTTTTCGCATTCAATCATAACCGAGTTTGGTGCCTTGAGTCGGGTGAATCGCGTCAAGAAAGAGGATGGGGTCGTCTTTCGCGGCGACTTTAAGATTTTCATAATATTCAATAAATTGTCTCTGTTTTTCTGCATCGAATTTATGAGGGATCCCACAAGGCTTTTTATAAGAAAAACCCTGACGGTGTAGCCATTTATCCATGCTGGGAATGCTAAAGGTAATATTCCAGAGCTGAGCAACATAGGCCACGATTTCATGTGTGTGATGGAAAAGATTTTGAGATAAATGGTTGATTAAAAAATCAGTTTGCTCTCGAGAAAGTAAACTATCAGACCCCCATTATCAGATTTAAGTTTACCTTGATTGAGATAATCACTGATATGGCGGTCAACGGTGGTCTGATGGAGTCGCAATGCCTGGGCGATCATCACAGAACTCCATCCTTCAGAAGCCAGAAGGATAGCTTTTATTCTGTCTCGTACCTGACCATCACGAGTGGTGTCGTGAAGACGCTCAAGTTTGATTTTTTGTTCTGATGTAATGAATATTTTCATAGCGAGGATAATGATCTCCATTTCGGATAAAATTAAGCATCTTCAATGATTACGGGTATATAAATAAAAGGGAAAATGTATGAGCGATTGGGAGGCTGTCCCTGTATTGGCTGCATTGGATATAGATGAATTGGTTGACTTTTACACAAGTAAGCTTGGGTTCCATTGCGACAATTTTGTTCCTAATGAATATGCGATAATTAGCAGAGGGGAAGCTGAAATCCATTTTTGGGCATGTAACGATAAGTACATTGCAGAGAACACTTCTTGCTATATTTTCGTGAAAGATATCCAAAGTGTGTTTCAAGAACTACAAGCGCAGACTGAAGTCTCTCCGCTTGCGGAAACTTCATGGGGCATGTTGGAGTTCCACCTAATTGATCCAAGTGGAAATTTACTTAAGTTTGGGCAGCCAGTTTAGTTGTTTAACGTTCTCCCCAACCCCTGTTTATTCAAAGTATATGGATATCGAACTTGAAAAATCCATTCAAACGTATGGCTTCTTTTTCCGCTGAAAAGAAGATAGAAATTGCCAGAAAGGTCAAGCAGCTAAGTAGCGCAAGCAACACTGAGCAGGGTAAAAAAGAAAGGCATGCTGATGAAAAAGAGGGCGGAGAATCATTCATAGAGTGGTTGAAACTTCATCAGGAAAATAACAATGGAAATCAAAAAGAAGAAGCTCTGTCCCCTGTTACAAGTTCTCAGTTAAGGCTGTGGCATCTGAGTCAGATAAGCGACACCCATTCTATTGCCTACAATATTCCTGTTGCATTGTAGATAATAAGCAGTCTTGATGTTGCCAAGTTAAAGCAAAGTTTTGTAAAACTGGTTGAACGCCATGCATGCCTGAGAACGTGCTTTCCGGTGTTCGACGGCATTCCTTCTCAATGTGTCCTGGAGCAATTACAACCTGTTTTTATACAAAGTGTAAAAACACATGAAGAGGTGACTGACTACATACACAAGCGGGTAAAGATGAAAGCATAAAAAACCGTGGGGCAATCATTTAAATGCTTCCCTCGGACGGCAGTTCTGAATGGCGAGCTAAAAGGCACAATTTGAACGTTGGTATCCCAGCATCAAAATTAATGAGCTAGTCGGAATATGGTTGATGGTTTTACATTAGCTATAGCGGCATAAACGCCAATGTAGTGCCCCACAGATTTTATGCTCTCTATATTGGAGTGTAATTTTCATTTTTTCATATTGAGTTTTTTATCGTCATCCTCTCTGGTTTTGCACAGTATGCTTCCTTATATCGGGTAATCATATGATTAGACTCTAATCACTGTCTGAATAAGTCACATTTTTGTCAAGCAACCCGATAATACTAAAAGTACGCCAGGCACAGCGCTAAATAAAACAAACAAGGATGTTGTGTATGACAACTGAAATCCCTCCTCTGTCGCCGACGTCTGAAGCTGAAATTGATAGCTTTCAGCAAGCGGTTTCTCAAAAGACCCAATGTATTGAACCACAAGTAATGAGAAACAAAAAGAAATAGGGAATTGGTGAAAATAAACGGGAATTCACGGGTGTAAATTCAGCGCTGGTGCGGTGTTGAGTGGGTGTGATAAGTTTATCCCTGCCCTAACGGGCAGACTAACTAAAATGAGAAAATTTTTGTGGTTGCCGCTTTTGTGCCACTTATTTTAATAAAACCAGGACGCACGCTATCAGTCATTTAAAACATCTTTAAATACGCTTTAAAACATAGGCTACTTTAGCCCATGTTAACCTGCTTTGCTGCTCATTTTGTTGTGGTTTGCCGGGACGTGTTCTTTGTCATTGATAGACTCCAAAAATCTCTGTCGTTGTTCATCAGTTAAAGATGCATACAGTTGAGCAAACGCCAATGAGTTGTTAGATACCCCCAGTTTGGCAGGCAGGTCTTCCGGCCAGGGGAATTGCGACTCTTGCTGAATGTCTGACTGGGGTGGTGTTAGTAATGCGTTGATACCGTGCCTGAAAACCCTATCAATAACTGATTCTCTTTCCCCTGGAGTCATTCTTTCCAAAATCTCAAACCATGCCTGCTGTTGTTTTGGTGAAGGAGATGATTGTTCATCACGTTTCGTATATAAAACCGAATCAGCATTTTTAGTCGAAATATCTTGACCTGTCGCTAACCACTCCAATGAAGTGTTACTTGCCTTTGCAAGAACGGCCAATCTGTCAATTGATGGATACGTTGAACCATCTAAATAATTCCTAATTACCCTTTCGGACATGCCGCAACGCTTTGCAAATGAATTGTTCGACTCTCCTTTCATAGCTTCACGTAAACGCTCACCAAAACGGATTATTCGCTCATCTGGAATAATCCGATTCAGTTTATTCTCTTTATCGTCAGTTTTTTCTTTGTAAGAGCCGACCATTGAACTGTTCCCCCTGAAAAAGCTCTATAAAAACCAATTTGCACAAAAAACCGAATTCAGCTTTACATTCGGTTTTTTGTGCCTTATATTCATACTCACACCGATAATCAATAGCGATTATCCGCGCCGATAAACTTATAAGGATTTCACAATGCAGACAAGCAAGCAAGCAGATTGGCATCGCGCAGATATCCGCGCGGCATTAGAAAAACGCGGCACAAATCTACGCGCATTGTCTATCAGCGCCGGTTTGGCTAAAGATACTTTGCGTAATGCGCTAGTTCGCCCTTGGCCCAAGGGGGAAAGATTGATTGCCCAGGCAATTGGGGTTGACCCCTCAGTTATCTGGCCGAGTCGCTATAACCATGCAAAAGAATAATTACGGGAACAATCCCCTTCATTTTGGGAGTGTGAACTGATGGATATTTGGGTTACTGCTAAAGAGTGTGTTGGTTTGCCTGGCTTTCCCAGCATGCAACATAACATTCGTGCAAATCTGGATAAGCTGGCAGGCGAGAAGCGTCGCACACGCTCAGGTTCAAAATCATTTGAATACCCGATAAATTGCCTGCCTCCCGTAGCCCGTGCAGCAATACTGAAAAAACAAGGCACGATAGAAATTAACGATCGCCAGTTTGAAATAAAACAACGTCACAGTGAAAGCTACTGCCGGGAATCACTCTGGCAACAATTTAACGCCGCAAGCAATAAGCAGCGTGAAAAAGCACGCCAAAAGTGTGAGGCCGTGATTGCCGTGGCGGGGATGATTGAAACGGGTATCGACACGCTGACCGCATTTGATTCTGTCAGTGATGCGCTACAGGTTCCTCCTGCGAGCATCCGCCGCTGGTACTACCAGGCGAAACCTTTTGACCGCTCTGACTGGCTGGCGGCGCTGGTTGGCAAGCATGGGCACAGTTTGACCTCGCGTAAGAAGAAAGAAGCTGATTGTACATCTGCGGCCTGGGATTTCTTCTTAGCGGATTATCTGCGCCCGGAGCAACCGGCGCTGCGGACCTGCTATGCCCGCCTTGAGGAAGTGGCTGCGGCACATGGCTGGATAATACCGAGTCTGTCATCCCTGCGGCGGAAGCTGGAGCGTGAAGTACCCGCCGAACAAGTGGTGCTATTGCGGCAAGGTGAGCACGCATTGATGCGGCTTTATCCCGCGCAAGAACGCACTGTGCTTGAACTGGATGCGATGGAATGGATTAACGGCGACGGTTATCAGCATAACGTTTTTGTTAAATGGTTTAACGGTGAGGTTATCCGGCCCAAGACGTGGATTTGGCAGGATATCCGTACCCGCAAGATTCTGGCCTGGCGGACTGATGTGTCCGAGAACAGCGACAGTATCCGCCTGGCCCTGGCTGATGTGATTGAGCAATACGGCATTCCAAAACACATCACTATCGATAACACCCGTGCCGCTGCCAACAAATGGATGACGGGCGGTGTGCCGAACCGCTATCGATTCAAAGTTAAAGAAGATGACCCGAAAGGTATCATTCCGTTGCTGGGTATCCAGTTGCACTGGACCAGTGTGTTGTTTGGCCGGGGACACGGGCAGGCAAAACCAGTAGAGCGTGCGTTCTCTCATGGGGGACTGGGTGAAGTGGTCGATAAACATCCCGCTTTGGCTGGGGCTTATACCGGCGCAAACCCGATGGCAAAGCCCGATAATTATGGTGACCGGGTAGTCGATGCGGAAACTTTTTTAAAGGCGCTGGCAGAAGGGATCGCTTTTTGGAACCGCCGGCCTGGGCGCGATACAGAGGTGTGTCTTGGGAAATGGTCGTTTGATGATGCGTTTGAACAGAGCTATCAGGAAAGCACCGTACGCAAGGCAACAGCAGAGCAGCGCCATTTATTGTTGTTACCTGCTGAGGCGGTCACGGTCACCAATGGTGCCTTTACCTTAAACGCAGGCGGTAAAATCCAGTCACGCCGGAACCGGTACTACCACGAGCAGTTACT
The DNA here is from genome assembly GCF_018448965.1 of Photorhabdus hainanensis. Lineage (NCBI taxonomy): Bacteria > Pseudomonadati > Pseudomonadota > Gammaproteobacteria > Enterobacterales > Morganellaceae > Photorhabdus > Photorhabdus hainanensis. The sequence goes on from NZ_RCWD01000061.1 coordinate 18,497, forward strand.
GGGGATTAAGCCTAACAAAATTGTTATTCGTTTTGACCCGGCAGCACTGCATGACTCCGTGCTGTGTTACACCCTGGACGGCCGTTTTATCTGTGAAGCCACCTGCATTGAGAAATCCGGGTTTGGTGATACCCAGGCCGCTCGTGAGCATGACCGTAACCGGACCCGGTTTGTTAAACGCACCAAGGAGGCTACCGCTGCACAACGTCGCATGACGGCCCTGGAAGTCGCGGAACTGATGCCGGAAACCGTCCCGCCAGCACCGCCTGAAAGTCGGGTAGTCGAAATTTACCACCCGGAGGGTAATACCGTACGACGTGTACAGATTGAAGCGCAGCCCGAGCCGGACACCGATTATGACTACGCGTTTGAAAATGCCGTGGCACAACTGCATGAGCAACAGCAGAAAAATACGATTTAATTTAGGAGACTACGATGACCAATATTATAGCGTTGACTCAAACACAAACAGAACTGGCTGACGTTCGTGCCGCTATCCGAACCATTGTTGAAAGTGACGGCCTGACTTACAGCAATGTCGCCCGCGAAAGTGGCATATCCAGTACCGCGTTATCTCAGTTTATGAATGAAAGCTACAAAGGAGATAACAGCAAAGTTGCCGGGCAATTGTCTGTCTGGCTGGAGAACCGCAGCAAGCGTACCAATGAAATGCCGGCTGCCCCGGATTTTGTCCAGACGAAAACTGTGCGGCAAATCTGGAGCGCGTTGCAATATGCCCAACTGGCGCAATGTATCAGTGTCATCTATGGCAGTCCGGGAGTCGGTAAGACCAAAGCCTTGCAGCAGTTTGTTGCTGAACGCCCCAATGTGTGGCTGATAACCGTGTCACCCTCCCGCGCCAGCCTGAGCGAATGCCTGTACGAGCTGGCCCTGGAACTGGGGCTGGGAGATGCACCGCGTCGGGCGGGTCAACTGGGGCGGGCAGTACGCAGAAAATTGCGCGGCACATCGGGGTTATTGGTGATTGATGAGGCCGACCATCTTGATTATCCGGTATTAGAGGAATTGCGCATCTTGCAGGAGGAGACCGGTATTGGTCTGGCGCT
>NZ_RCWD01000062.1:0-16640 GCF_018448965.1 Photorhabdus hainanensis
GCAGGAGAAGCGAAAATAACGCCTTGTCGGGCGATTAAATTGGCTTAATGAGGAAAATGGATGGCATTATGATTCACAATGAGAGGAACAAATCCCGTTATTTTCAACGAGGTTTGTCAGCGGTCTGTTATTCGAACTGAATTTTTATTTAACCCAAGTGAGGCGTGTTTCCCGGGTTGGCGATAACAGGGCCAGTTCCCGTATCTTAAAGGCGTCCTGATAAGGATTGACCTGACGGATTTATTCACTTTGTATGATGTTCTTGACGGACATCTTTTTTCACTTCCCGGGGCTTGTCCCCGTCAAGGGCGGGTTTCCGGTAACAGGAGCTGTTAATGCCTGCTTTTCATTCACCTTCTGATCCGACAATCCTGCCGGCTTCAGAGACATTGACCCCGAAACAACGCTCACTTATCCGCGATTTGATCCGTGATGAGCGTGACTACCGAGATCGTGAAGCACTCCTTAAACTTTTGGGCATGATAACGCTGTTCAAAATTGCGGGGATCCTGACGTTAGGTGTGCTGTTGCTGGTTTTCCAGTTGTTATGGGGATAAAGGAGACGAACGATGTTAATGATCTTTGTGACAGTACTTTGGAGCGTTATTCGTTGGATTTCGCTGTCATTTTACCATGTTATGTCCCGGCTATTACGTCGAAGACAGGTGAGACTACCGGCAGCTCATACGCGAAGACACACGGTGTATGCGGGTAAATGGCAACTTTCTGATGACGCGAAGTCGTGCGGGAGACCGGTTGTGGTCAGAGATAGACACCGCTACAAACCGGGTGTGGAGTTGCTGTATTTCGGTGAGGAGAGTTCGGAGCCGTTTTATGGCGAGCGGTACCTTATCGACGAAACGGAAGCGGTGGATTCGGCGCAACAGATGCTCACGCGTCTGTTGAGACAGCGTAGTTTGTCGAAGGTTTATGATGAGGCTGCATAATGTCAATGAGACGTTGACTGCCGTTACCCGGTCGGTGATGCCGGCTGTGGCGATTGAAGAGCCAGTCTGGCTGCGAATGGTAAGTTATCCGTCTGCGCCGGAATATGAAACCGAACGGTTTCATCAACTGATTTACCAGGCATTCAAAGCCTGGTCGGCAGCAAAGCCGGGAACGTGTGAGGTGACGTTTGGTTTTTTCTGTTTGCCGCATGACGGCGACATGAAGGCCCCCTTATGGCAAGCGCTGCGGCTTAAACATGAATCTGATCGGTTGCTGATTGCGTTGGACGCCTAATTGATTGATTACCCTGACGGGGAAACCCGTGAGGGTTAACGCCGTCAGTCATTTTTTTACAACAGGAGTTAACCCTATGAGTACAATGACGACGAAAGAACACATTCGGGAACCGTCCCAGTCCCTGTCAGTGCAGGCGCTGGCTGAACCGGAAATATTCAGAAAAACCCGTAGCCGGTTTAATCAGTGGCTGCAGGCGCAATTCGACAATCACTATCACACGCTGAGAAATCACGGTTATCGCTGTTTTCTTGCTCGTCATCATCCGACCGAGCTTGAGCGTTACGATGAGGCTTGTGAAGCCTTACGGCGTGAGGAATTTCACCGGTTCAGTGAGTTGCAGACGCTGGGGCTGTTCCTGTATCAACAGGTTCAGCTAAAGGAGAAAAAACTCAGGCAGCGTCGTCGCTGGCTGTTGACCGGGATAGCATTGACGTCGCTGGTGACAGGCGTGTGTTTGATGCTTCACGCTTACGAGGTTGACTTGTCAGCAGTTTATCACTGGCTGACCGCGTTACCGGCCAAAATAGCGCATTATTTCATGCGCTAATTATTTATCCCCTGGGGAGAGACGACTCCCTGTGGACGGGTCTCTTCCTTAATTTTAGACAGGAAAAATGATGACCCTTTCTTACCTACCGGATGATATCTGCCGGTTAATCACCCGACGTCTTACAGACAGCCTGGAAAGTGGATGGGCGCCCTGGCAAGCGGCCAGTGAGTACGGTTTGCCGCAGCATGCGCTGACCGGACAACCGTTTAGCGGTATCAATGTGCTGTTGCTCTGGCAAACTATGTTGCAGCGGCAGTTGATATCTAACCGCTGGTTAACCGGTGATGAGTTAAGAGCGTTAGGCGGATGGGTGGTCAACGGTGAAAAACCGACAACCATCGTCCGTTACCGGCCTTCAATGTCGCTGATACGTGTCATTAATTTGGAACAATGTGAAGGACTGCCGACAGAACTTCAACCCGGTTTTCCTTTACCTCCGCGTCCGGCTCCCGGTTTTACCGCTGTTCAGCAACTGGTGACGGCCAGTGGGATCCCGGTGGTTCATTGGTCGGGCATCGTGCCCGTTTACCGACCATTTCATGACCGTATTGAGCTGCCTGTCCGGCGGGACTACGTTGAAGATTCACAATACTGGCATGACTTGTTGCATCAACTGGTTTATGCCACTGGCCATCCGTCCCGGTTAAACCGCTTTGGCCTGACAACCCAAAGTGAGTTAGATGAAGCTCGGGAACAATGGGTGACAGCATTGGGCGCGGCGTTTGTGGCGGTATTAACCGGTGTCCGGGGTAACCCGGTCTATCCTGATAATACAGTACCCTGGGAACACGCTTTGGGTTCAGATCCGTGGTGGTTATTTCAGGTGGCTAATGATGCCCGCCGTGCCGTGGATTATTTGCAAGACCGCAGACAGCAGTTACCGACCCAGGTGGAATTGTGGCAGCAGATGGCTGCCGTGTTGCTCAGTGAGCACTATGGCCTGCCGCTGAATGACACCATGCTGGAATATGATGAGGTGGTTCAGCGCCATATTGATCAGGGTATCACGCCGCTGATGGCTGTCAGTGCTTTAGCCCGAATATGTTTCATGAGAGCCAGGGAGATTACGTCAATACCTATATAAAGTTTACCAAAGAGTTACTTTTGCCCATCATGACTCATCTTTTGGACAGTTTGTCTGAGGATCCGGCAAACCGGGCCAGATGCAGAAATAGTGAGCGTATCCTGACGTTATGGATACGGGGAATGGATGCGATATCTTATGCTTATCAGGATCCGATGCTGATGCCCTATACCCATCCGGAAAGCAGTGGTCGTGTGGATACCCTTATCCGGCCGGATACCGCTGTGCTACTGAATCTGACGGCAGAGCAGTTTTTGCGTCTGACGGCGCAGGATAATCTGCCGGAGGAGGAGCAAATCACGCTGGAACAGTTCAGTAAAACGCAACAGTACTGGACACGTTTTATGGACTACTTGGATAAGCAGTTGACAGAAACGTGTCTGTATTGTTTTGAACGTTTGGGTCAATTTCTTCGTTACTTACAGGTTGAACCCCGTTTAATCCGGCGTTTTTCCTCCGCTATCGGTTACATCGATGTATTAATGGGGCCACAGGATTTGCACAATATTGATGCAGAGGAATTTGAGTCAGGGTATCTCGAAGACTATATCGATGCGGTCTCCGATGGATTTATGACGCCCGTCCAGTTTCGGGTTGATGTGGTATACAAAAATGATCGTGTGATAGAGAGTTTTCGATCAGATGTAGACATTGAAGATGTTAACAACCCAACAGTCAGAGATTATCGGGATGTGGTGGATGAGGCAATCACCTGGGTAGATGAGCAGTTTGTGCTGAAAACCCACCCGGAGAGTACCATTACCCCCATACGAAAGTTAGCAGCTTGATTGAAAGTTAATCTTGGCTGCGGGTACGCCGGTGGTTATTTTTCACCCTGACGGGCGTTATTTCCCGTCAGGGGATAACGCCCGTTTTTATTTCGGAGCGTTACTGATGAAAAAGATTAAGACCAAAACAGCCTCAAAAATTATCCGCAAGAACAAAGTCGCTCGTCGTCATGGCAGGCGTTTCCGGCCTGATTTGTACCGGGTGATGACGGGCAGGATTATCGCGGCGTTTGGAAAAAGAAGGCGCCCTGATGTACAGGCCACAAAATTGTGGAGACCGGCTGTCCGGCTATAAATAATTCGGATAGGGCTATCCGAAAGCGGGATAGCTTTTTTCACATCGCTGAACTTATCACTTGCCTGTGGGGGCATTACCTCCACAGGGTATGCCCTCTTTCAGGTAAAAAAAGAGGATTTTTTACTATGCCGAAGGGGTACGCTAATCGTTTGCATATCACGGGTCAATCTGACCAACTGGAGGCTCTGCAACAATGGGGATTGGGAGACAGAATTCCCTATTACGGGCAGGCTATCCATCAAAGTATTAAGCTGTTTGCCGCAGGCTGTGCCGGTCTCCTGCAACCCACTGAAACGACAGATTACCCACTTTATCCGGCGCTGGTAGCGAAAGGAACAGGGGTAGACTCACCGGAAAACCGGGCGTTTGAGCACTGGCTGGCCTTGTTAAAAGAGAATGTCGCGCTTGATGAAGTCACCAGCCAACAGATTGACAGGCTATACCAACAAAGTGGTCTGGCCGCGCGAAAATGGGAGACGTTGCTCCCGGCAGCGCAGGAAACCATCACAGCTTTGTTTAACCAAAAGTCCTGCGACTGGTTCGGTCTGGTTGACTGGAACGGAGAGCGTGACACGGAAATGCTGTGGTCTCATCTTGATGACCGGCTGACAGAGACAGTTCCTTGTGACTTGTTTCTGCTGATACCGACCCGTCTTGCGAGTGAAATCAATGGATTTTGCGGTGGATTGTTAAGGGATCACGAAACGACTCGTGAGTTGTATATCCGATTGTACGGTATGGCACAGCCGCGAGGTTATGAAATAGCCTGGAAGCACAATGATGATGGCAGTCTGACCGGACATTTTGACAAAACACCCAGGGAACCGTGGTATGAAAAAGTCATAACACCTTTATCCAGGCAATATCACTGCCATATCACCCATTATTTTAAAGGTGGCCGTAGTTTTTGTGGTTACGACAGATACCGGAATGGGCAGAGGGAAGAGGGTAGCATTGATACACTGGAATTTGGCGAGGAAGATGAGGACGGTATCCGTAAAGTGGTTGGGCCGGACTACATTCTCGGCAATATTTCACATGACGGATGTTAGTGAGCTGACAATGTTATCCCGTAGGGAAATTCCTGTGGTGAATTGACATAAAAAAACAGGTTCAGGTTTGCCTGAGCGTCTGATAACGCTACTGCCGGCGGATATAACGCCGGCGATTTACCCATTGGGGGAATATTTCCTCTGAGGGGGCGTGTTCCCCCTTTTCTCAGGAACACGTTTTGTCTGTATTGATTAATCACAAAAAAGCGTTTATGGCTTTATTGAATGAGACAGCTTGTTATCATCATCGCTACCGGGTATTTGGTGATTTTGTGCAGTGTGCGGCAATCAGTTTGCATAATGCTGTTTGCCCGGACAGTGAGCTGGAGCAACAGTATTTGCAAATCATAAAACATTATGAACCGGAAGATGTGACCCGGCTGTCTCAACTGCTTGTGCATGTCATGAGGGGATTGGAACACGAACCCCACGATTTTCTTGGCGGCATTTTCATGGAGATGAATCTGGGTAGCAAGCACCTGAAGCAATTCTTCACACCTTGGCATATTAGCCGGGTGATGGCAAACATGCAGTTGAGTGACATGCGACAATTTTTAGAGAAACACCCCTTTTTCACCTTGTACGAGCCTGCCTGTGGCGCGGGTTGTATGGTTATTGCGGTGGCGGAAGAATTGAAAACCTCAGGCTATATCCCTGCCCGGCATATGTGGGTATCCTGCGTTGATATGGACGTCGTAGCCGCTTCCATGGCGTATATCCAGCTTTCTCTGTTGGGGATACCCGGGGAGGTGGTGGTAGGTAATGCGCTGACAAATGAACGTCATCGGGTCATGTATACCCCGGTACACTGGCTGGAAAACTGGCCTTGTCGTCTCAGGAAAAATCGTAAGCAGCATGAAGTTCAAACAGTTTGAGACACTGGATTAAGCAAATTCCGGCTCTTGGGCCGGAGTTTTATCCAACAGGACGGAGATGAGAAATAAATCGATTGAGGCTGTTTTGTTCATCTCTGACACGTTTTGGTCTGAATCGATAGTGCTTCCCAGATGCACTGGACACATTCTATTTCCCTTAATCCTTTCTTGCATGAGCCGCCATGTGCCTTTTGTACTTATCATGACTGATTCAACGAAATAACCGGATACACGCTTCGTTTACCCGTGACGGAATTGGGAACGTTTGAATCATTGCGTGCGGTTTTCATCGATTAATTTTTATTCCCGGAAAAGAGTTTTGCCTTGTCCCTGTCAGGGGATGTATTAGGGTTTTGGGAAAAAAGAGGAGATTAATCGTGTTGAAAAAAATTAACATCCTGCTGGCGGGAACATCCGCAGGAAAAAAGTTACTTCCACAACCCACCGCCATCCCAGAAACGGTCAAAGCAGGCTACTTTTTGCCGTCTGAGCCCAGACTGTTGCTGGATACTGCCCGGCGACGGCAGAGTTTACAGTGTCTGTGGGACAATAGCGCATTACCCCAAACACACTATCAGGCGCTGTGGCTGGCTCCGTTACATGAGTGTGTTGCATTGATGCAACAACTTCCGGCGGCACCGCAGGGGCCTTATGCCCACCCAGGCGGCTTGATAGATGTGACTTTGCAATGTACTGCATTTGCGGTACGTCTGGCGAAAGGGCAGATGTTACCGCCGGGTGTGGCCCCTGAAACGCAGGCAGAACAAAGTGTGATATGGAACACGGTGGTGTTTTACGCTGCGTTATTTCATTTTTTACCTGTTTTAGCCCAATTTGACGGTGAACTGGACGAAGGGCAACCCTGGTATCTTGGGTTGGCTGTACCGCAGGTGCCGTATCGTTTCCGGTTCAAAACTCCTCCAGTGGAGACGAGGGTTGCCTGTCATTTCGGGGTGTTACTCGCCGGACGATTGCTGCCGGCTAAGGCGTTGACCTGGCTGGCGTCAGTACCTCATGCCTTGCCTGCGCTGTTCTGTATTTTATCCGGTGACATGAAGGAAGATGACGCAATAAATCAGATAATTACAGCAGCTTTGAATAAAGCGGGCGCGCCGACAATATCAGAAATATTCTCTGTCGCGGCGGCATCACCGCAAATGATTGTTTCAGGAAACCTCGATGTTTCTGCTACGCCTTTATCAACAACAATGGACAGTGTTCTGCCTTCTCAGAGACGGCAGGAAGATAACCCGATGACTGAAATTGTTTCATCAGCCGTGAGGCCGGTTGATGAGATCTCTTCTGCCGTCATGACAGTCGCGCCGGAGAAGGGGGGACCGTCGGATGGGAGCACGCAACAGCTATTGTCATTAATGGGGATAAATGTCGCGGGCACAGTGACAGAACAGGTTGTGGCCAGTGAAGCAGAAATCATACCGCCATACACGCCGGTGCCTTCACAACACGCAGTTCAGACAACATTGCAGCATGAAAATGTTATTGAGACATCCTGTATTGGCGAGCAATTCTGGGACTGGCTGTCCGCTGGGTTAAGGCATGGAGTGATGACCATTAATACGCCGCAAGCCCGGATACATCTGGTCAGTGGTTTTGTGTTTGTAAGTGCGCCGGCCATTTTCTTCCAGTTTCTCGGTGAGAAGAAGCAGGCGGATGGCAAAGAGGTTAGCCAAAAATGGAAACGGGTACAAACCGCATTTGAGCGACTGGGACGACATCGAGTCAGTGGTGGAAAGTGTTTTTGTTGCTGTCATCTTTATGATTCGGCTGATCGGACTGGCTCCTATCAACGTATTCATGGCTACTTAATCAAAAACACGTTGCTTTATCGTGACCGTTCTGTACCGGAAGATAGCCCTTTTCTCATGATTTCATGAGAAAGCATCTTTAATAACAATATGTTATTTTTTGCGCCCCGCAATAGGTTTTTAAATTGATGAAGTGAGGAAGTAGAGATGGACAGTATGACCTGGGATAACCTGCTGGATGAGTATTTCTTTGCCAAAATGTTGCGGCCGGATACGGAGTCAAGTTATCGCAAGGTGGTGAATACCTTCCAGGTGTTTGCAGGTGTGGACAATCGGCCTGCTCAAGTGACCCGACAACAGGTGCTGGCGTGGCGCAGATATGTGTTGCATCAGTCCGGACGGAAAGGTGTGACCTGGAACAGTAAGATTGCGCATATGCGGGCGTTGTTTAATTTTGCGATAAAAGAAAAAATACTGCCTCAAACGGAAAACCCATTTAATGGTGTCGTGGTTAATGCAAACAAGAAGAAAAAGAAAACATTAACCAAAAAACAGCTGACAGCCCTGTATCTCACGATGGGGCAATTTGAAGAGCGGGAGCGACAGGCAGGGGATAACCATCGTGCCCGCTGTGCATTATATCCGACCTGGTATTGGCTGACGGTACTGGATACGTTGCGTTATACCGGGATGCGGCAAAATCAGCTATTACATATTCGGCTTGGAGATGTTGATCTGAAAGAACGCCGGATTATTCTTTGTTCCGAGGGGAGTAAGAACCATTATGAACACCTGGTGCCGGTGGTGAAATGGTTGTATCCGCGACTGGAAATTTTGCTGGAACGTGCCCTGGCGGCTGGGGCAAAACTGAGTGATCCTCTGTTCTGTGTGAACTATTTTACCGCCAAAACAGACAGAGGAAGTGAAACAGACCAGTTACAGACGATAAAATCATTCTTTCGGCGCTTATCAAAAGAGTGTGGATTTGATGTGGGTCCACACCGTTTCCGGCATACCCTGGCAACTGAACTGATGAAAGCGCCTGATCGTAATTTGCAAATGGTACGTGGATTACTGGGGCATCGCAGTATTGCCACGACGATGGAATATATTGATATCAATCTGGATATTGCCGGGCGTGCGCTGGAGCGTGAGTTAATGCTGTATATCGATGTTGAACCAGAGAGAGGAGAAATGTTAATTGGATAAAGCAGAATATGCCTGCTATTGATTGAACTTGTCTTAATCTATTACAAATTCCCTGTTGCAAGATAGGGAATTTTTTTGAACTGATACCATCACCCATAATTAACTTTCTTCTGATCAATGAGGAAAGTTGAGTAACCAACATACAACATCGTGTTAATTAATTCATTGATTTTAGTTTGGATGGCTTGACAGTTGCAATAGAACTTGTAAATATTGCGCTCGAGCGAAAAAAGGACACCTGATCTCTCAGATATCCTGAATCTAGAACCTTTATACTTTATATCGAAGCGACGCAAGATTAAGTCAACTGTAACGATGCACTTAGGTCCCAGTATCGAACGCCCGTTAAGTTTTTATCTCCCAACAAGCGCACTTTGAATTGGTGCCCGGAGGCGGAATCGAACCACCGACACGAGGATTTTCAATCCTCTGCTCTACCGACTGAGCTATCCGGGCAACGGGGCGCATTAAACCGTATTCGGTAGAGCTCGTCAATAGATTTCTTTGGGAATAGTGATTTATGCTTTGAAATTATTCGATTAGCCAGAAATATAGGCAAAATAATAACGGAGAGTAGAAAAATTGCTCCCCGTTATTTTCTTAATACTTTAATGTCTTAATGATGATAGCCTTTCTGGGCAGTATTGACTTTCATCAGGTAACGACGTGATTCTGCCGATGGATGTTTGGTCGTTAGGGTTTCATAAACATCACCCGGCGCCATTTTATTTATAATTTGAGCCGCTTTTTTCTTATCGCTGGAAAATACCCGTAATACACTACCTGCACCACCGTTGTAAGCCGTTATTACCGCGTAACGACGAGATGTTGCATTAGTGATGTCACCCAGATAACTGTTTTGTAATATCGATAAATATGCTGTGCCGGCATCGATATTATTTTCTGGATCAAATAGATAACTACGGCTTGGTTGCCCTGATTTACCTTTCATCTTAAAGACATCACGGCCAGCAGTATGTTGTACAACTTGCATCAGCCCAAGTGCATCAGAACGGCTGACTGCATAGGGATTGAAGCTGGATTCTATTTGCATAATTGCCAAAATTAGGGATTCATCTATGCCATATTTAATGGAAGCTTGACGAATCAGTGGCAGATATTTATGAGCACGTTTGTCCAAATGGTTTGGCACCAGTTGTATAGTGACAGACCAAATGACATGTAAACCAGATTGGCGTTTTTGTAATTTGTTGGCAATCAGATAATCTGCAAAGTGTGTTGCTCGCCATTCCCAACGAATCGGTTGGCCGTTGTTGTCCATAACTTGTCCGTAGAGAAAGGGTTCTTTACTGATCTGAATATCGTTAGTATCAGAGTAGAGATCAACGGAACCTGGATCATCACCCATTAATAAGGTCGTGATAATGGCCTTGCGTAGATAGGTCGTAGGGTCAATTGGGGAAATTGTTTCAATCGTGATCGTTCCAGCTTCAAAATTGATATGGCTGCGAGTCTGGTATTGATCGGTATACTTTACGTAATCTTTTGGGCCTGCAATTAATACTTCATGCAACCCCCAAATGTTCTCAATGTTATGAGCAAACTGGCCCATCAAAATATCAAAACCATTGGTATCTTTTATATATTCTTCACGGTATTCACGATTTTTGTTGCTGGTACAGGAAACAAGAATTGGGGCAATAACAAACAGTGCTAACAGTTTTTTCATCTTACATTGCCATCTGGTATTGAATACAACATCAGAGCCGCTGGCTCTGATGAAAGCTAAATATTATTTTTCTGGTGGGGTATATCCATCAATTTGAATATCATGACCTTCGAACAGGAATTTAGCCATTTCCTGTTCAAGCAATTTACGATCTTCCGGATTCATGGTGCTGAGTTTTTTCTCATTGATTAGCATGGTTTGTTTACTCATCCATTGTCCCCATGCTTCTTTGGAAATTTCATTGAAGATTCGTTTGCCCAATTCGCCCGGATAAAGCTGAAAATCCAGTCCTTCGGCTTCTCGTTGTAAGAAAGTACAAAAAACAGTTCTGCTCATAATAAATCCTCAAAATAGTGGGTATGGGATTAGCTCAGTTGCTGTAATAGATATTCAACTGGCGCTGCCAGCCCAACAGTCGCGGGTTGTTGTAAGTTATACCAAAGTCCTTTATTTTCATCCATGCAGGTAGTAAAGGATAAAATATTTATTTTTATCGGCACAATATCTAGATGAAAATGGCTAAATGTGTGGCGGAATGCGGTGAGTTGTTCATGTTTACTGTGAGAAATACCTGATTGTTCTAGCCAGCCATTTAGTAAATCCATGTTCTCAAACTGAGGAAACGCAAACAAACCACCCCAGATCCCCGTTGGTGGGCGTTGTTCCAGCCAGACAGCATCATTATTCTGCATCAGCAGGAAATAAGCTGTTTTCTCAGGAATACTCTGTTTAGGTTTTTTACCTGGATATTTGGTCCAGCTATGGTTAGCGTAAGCGATACATCCTTGATTTAATGGGCAAATTTCACATTTCGGCTTGCTGCGAGTGCAAACCATTGCGCCTAAGTCCATCATCGCCTGATTAAAATATTCCACCTCTTGCGCCGGCGTTACATTGGTGCTGATTTGCCAAAGGTTGCTTTCAACCTCTTTTTTACCTGGCCAACCTTCCACGGCATAACAGCGGGCTAATACCCGTTTAACGTTGCCATCAAGAATTGGGAAATGTTTACCTTGAGAAAGTGAAAGGATTGCCCCCGCTGTTGAACGACCAACGCCAGGTAGGGCGACAACATCTTCAAAAGTTGTCGGGAATTGACCTTGGTGCAACTCCACAACCTGTTGTGCCGCTTTATGTAAATTACGAGCGCGAGCGTAGTAACCAAGGCCGGTCCACAAATGTAGGACTTCATCAAGGGGGGCTGCGGCAAGTGAAGTCACATCGGGAAAACGTGAAATAAAGCGCTGAAAATAGGGAATGACCGTCGCGACCTGAGTTTGTTGCAACATCACTTCTGAAAGCCAGACGTGATAAGAGGTCTTTTCCAATTGCCAGGGCAGGGTTTTACGACCGTAACGATGGTACCAATCCAGTACCACTGTGGAGAATTGCTTTGCTTCCATCATTGGGATAATTATCTTTAGGGAAAATCAGTGTTTCGTGAATAGGATTGCAACATAGTGTAACCTCGCTGTAAACCGGAACTTTGTTTTCGCAGCGCTACGCAATTTCGTATTAAATTCCGTATTAAAATTGTACTTGTCATGATCGGACTTGCTAAAATCGCCCATCTTTGGATAATGCGCTCTCTTTTATACCCAATGGATTTCAAGATGCATCGCGACGGCAAGGGAGCGAATCCCCGGGAGCATAGGTAACTATGTGACCGGGGTGAGTGAGTGCAGCCAACAAAGAGGCAACTTGAAAGATGACGGGGATAGGTGGTTTGCTGGTAAAGCAGCCATAAGCGGCTGAATAAATGCCTTTAAAACTGACAGAAATACCATGATAAATAACGTAATTTCGCCGGAATTTGATGAAAATGGCAGGGCGTTGCGCCGTGTTAGGAGTTTTGTTCGTCGTCAGGGCCGGTTAACTAATCGTCAGCAACAAGCACTTGATAATCTCTGGCCAAAAATAGGTGTTGAGTATCAGGCAGAAAAGCTGGAGCTGGCAGCGCTTTTTGGGCGAGAAGCCCCTGTGGTGTTGGAAATTGGCTTTGGCATGGGGGCATCCCTTGTCACAATGGCAAGTCAGAATCCAGAAAAAGATTTTCTTGGGATTGAAGTTCATGCGCCTGGCGTCGGCGCTTGTCTGGCTTCCGCAGAAGATGAAAATATCGGTAACTTGCGGGTGATGTGCCATGACGCGATTGAAGTGCTGAAAAACATGATCCCGGATAATAGTTTGGAAATGGTACAGCTTTTCTTTCCGGATCCGTGGCATAAAGCACGTCATAATAAACGCAGGATTGTACAGCCGCCATTTGCTGAGCTGATAAGAAGCAAGTTGAAAGTGGGTGGCGTATTCCATATGGCGACTGACTGGCAGCCATATGCTGAGCATATGTTGGAAGTGATGAATGGCGTAGATAATTACCTTAATTTGTCTGAAAATGGTGATTATGTAGCGCGTCCATCTTCACGCCCGATAACGAAATTTGAATTGCGCGGTCAGCGGTTGGGGCATGGCGTGTGGGACATAATGTTTAAGAGGATTAAGTAATGGCTAAAAACCGCAGTCGTCGTTTGCGTAAGAAGATGCATATTGATGAATTTAAGGAATTAGGTTTTTCTGTTAAGTGGAGTTTCCCATCTAATACACCTGTAGATGTTATCGATAGCACTGTTGATGCATTTATTGATGAGCTGATTGAATCTAATGGTTTAGCATTGGATGCCAGCGGTTATCTGCATTGGGAAGGTTTAATCTGCTTGCAAAAAATTGGTATGTGTACAGAAGAGCATCGCCAATTGGTTGAAAAGTGGTTGAAGGATCGCGGTATGGAAGATGTCATGACTTCCGAATTGTTCGATGTTTGGTGGGATTGATAATCTATCGGCTATAAAATAGCATGAATCACAACAGGGGTCTCTGGTGATTAATGAGTGCCCCTGTCTGGAGTAAAATCAGTGAGTACAACGTTCTCTAATACGTTATTGTCGGATATTTTGCGACAAGTTCGTCCCCTGATTGGCCAAGGGAAAGTGGCAAATTATATTCCTGCATTGGCGGAAGTTCCTGCTGATAACCTGGCAATAGCCATCTGTACCATCGATGGGCAGATATTCCGTGCCGGAGATGCTGAGAAGCGTTTTTCGATTCAATCTATTTCTAAGGTATTAAGCCTGACTCTAGCCATGACGCGTTATCAGGAACAAGAGATCTGGCAACGTGTCGGGCAGGAACCCTCAGGTCAGCCATTTAACTCGTTAGTTCAGTTGGAACTGGAAAAAGGCAAACCCCGTAACCCTTTTATTAACGCGGGCGCATTAATTGTCTGTGACATGTTGCAGTCGCGATTGAGTGCGCCTAAACAGCGTATGCTGGAAGTGGTGCGCAAACTTGCTGGTTGCCCTGATATTTGTTACGACAGCAAAGTTTCCCGTTCTGAAATGGAACATTCTCACCGCAATGCGGCGATTGCCTATCTGATGAAATCCTTCGGTAATTTCGATAATGATGTACTCGCGGTACTGCAAACTTATTTTCATTATTGCGCTTTGAAAATGAACTGTATTGAGCTTGCTAAATGTTTTATTTATTTGGCGAATCAGGGGAGTACGATAGGTGCTGAGCAGCAAATCCTTAGTCCTCGTCAGGCCCGGCAGATTAATGCACTGATGATGACCTGTGGTATGTATGATGGTTCCGGCGAGTTTGCATTCAGGATTGGCATGCCAGGAAAATCGGGCGTTGGTGGTGGGATCGTATGTGTCGTGCCGGGAGAGTTTACTGTTGCTGTTTGGTCGCCGGAATTGGATCGATCGGGGAACTCTTTAGCGGGTTGTGCTGCCCTAGAATTGTTAGCCGATCGTGTTGGGCGCTCCGTTTTTTAACCCTCAATCCATTTTTTAATTCTCAGGTGATTTTCTTAGGAGAAAACATGTTACGCAAAATTATCACTGTTGCCTCTTTGCTATTTGTTGCTCAGGCTCAGGCAGGTTATGAATGCCAGGTAAATCCACAGAATGACATTATTATTACTTCTCAATCAGTTCAGGTTGTGGGGGCAAGTGGCAATCTCCAGATTTCACCGGATGGTTCAGTAATTCGCGATGGTAAGAGCTTAAGTTTAAATACTGAACAGCGTCAGAAAGCCCAACATTATCAGCAGGCTTTACGACAGGATTTGCCTTGGATTAAACAAGAAACCGGAAAACACCTGATAACAGCCCGTAAGTCCTTGGATAAAGTAGTAGTAGATACTATCGGCAAGGATAGCAATGTGCGTAATCGGTTGTCTGATCTTGAATCAGGGCTTAATCAGCAAGTAAACCGAATTATTGAAACTCGCGCTGATGGTATGGCATTCCACCATCAAGCGATTAAGCAGGTTGAAAAAGATAGCCGTAGCTTAATCGAGCAAAGTCTTGGCGGGGTGTTGCAGGACAGTATTAATGAGATTGGCAATAAACAATTTAGCTTGAATGGTGATAATAATCAGGCATTACAATCGTTGCTTGGTAGCTTGGGTGGATTGCAGAATAATTTGAAAGCTGAATGGCGGACTCAGGAAGAAGATTTCCAGCGTTTTGGCAAAGAGGTTTGCAGTAAGGTCAGTGGCCTTGAGCAACAAAGAATTGAGTTACTGAATTCTATTAAATAACTGCTAATAATCACAAATAAGAATCAATTTGAAATTGATTCTTATTTAGATTGACATATTTTTTTCGCTACCTAGAATGCGAATGTTTACTAAATATCCTTTCTTGGAGTGCGATATATGAAAAAGATAATCCCTGTCGTTCTGGTATCGTTATTTGCTGTTGCAAGCCATTCCGCATTTAGTCAGAAATCTTCTGTAGTTGAACCAAATATAGTTACACCCAATGTAGTTACAGCTCAGACTAATGATAAGATCACAGTTAAGCACCTTTCCGGTGAAACTGAGGTCAAAAAAAATCCTCAGAAAGTCGTTTCATTTGATTTCGGTATTTATGATTCATTAGTTAAATTAGGTTTATCAGATAGGGTTGTTGCATTACCTACTGGTAATACGCCTGAATATCTCCGTAATAGCTTACCTAAAGGGGTAGAAAATGCGGGGGGTATGAAAGAGCCAAATCTGGAAAAATTGGCGCAAATTAAACCTGATTTGATCATTATTAGCGGTCGTCAAACTTCTTCCTATGAAGAGCTGTCAAAAATAGCACCGACAATTAATCTGGGAACTGATAGCAAAAATTATCTGGCTTCAGTTGAAAGCAACATAACGTTATTAGGTGAATTGTTTAATAAACAGAGTGAAGTGAAAGATCAGCTTGTTGAGCTGGAAAAAACCATTGCTAAAGCTCAGGATAAAGCTAAGTCTTCTGGCGCAAAAGTTTTAGTATTGCTGCATAACGCAGGTAAATTAGTGCTAAACAACCAGAGCGTAGTGTATGACGTGGTTAAGGCACAGAAAGCAGAATTATCTATTCCTGCTGGTGAAGATAAAAACAAATTCGTTGTAGTGACTTCTGATATGATTGCTAAAGCCAATCCTGATGTGATTCTCATTATTGACCGTAGTGAAGCCATTGGTGCAGGTAAGCTGGACAAAGCAAAATTTGAAGATGATAAAATAAAATCTACCTCGGCGTATAAGAGTGGCAAGATCACTTACCTGAAATCTGATCTGTGGTATTTATCGGGTGGTGGTTTGGAAAGCTTAACTGCACAAGTTAATGCTGTAGCTGATGCCCTTTAATCAGGTCATGCGCCATTTTGAATTTGAATAGTGATTGAAGTTCCACAATGGATTGTTTTAGATTTGGTCTGACAGTTATCGGTTATTTTATGCTGATGGCTGTCAGGTTTTTGGTTTAAATCTTGCCCGATTGGGGCATTATTCTACCTGATTACCATCGAATCTCAGCTAGCTTGAGTAAATACTCAGGTATAGGTGCTGCCCGGATACATGAATAAATAAGCTGTTCGAATGTTTTTTTAAGGTTAAAGCGCCAATTGAACCTGAAACAGAATTCGGCAAGATAACGAGGTAAATACTTTTTGCTAATCGAATGATATGTTCCGCGTATCGAATTTTTTACATTACTTATCATTGTGTTAACCCACTGAAAATAAGGAAGCTTAACACT
>NZ_RCWD01000063.1:0-16128 GCF_018448965.1 Photorhabdus hainanensis
GGACAATGCCAATACAGAGCTGGAATCTAACGCTGTCGCAACTCTATATTTACTTTGAAGGACGTTTGGATAATGTGATAACGTTGTAATCGCTAAATTAACGTGACACAGAATTCTGAACGCCCTCAGGTGAGATGACCGAACATTCATAACCACTCACAAAATACCCAGGCCCATACACCAAAAGAAACTTTTACCGGGCCTCATGCCCGGTTTACCTTATGTTAAAAAATGATCTTCTGATTATCTTAACTCCTCATTAATGACCTGCCGAACAATCAACTTTGCGGCCCAACTCGTTAAGTTGATGATTTCATCATTTTCTAAACCAAAAGTATCTTTCAGAATAGTCATGGCCTCTGTACCATATAAAACTGAAATCAACATAATAATCTTATGTATTGTGTCATCTTTAAGCTGACCTTTTAGAGGCGCTAACGCCGTAGAAAGTGTCTCTTTACGGTTACTTTTTTTCTTCAAAACAGGTCGTTTGTGGTTATCTTCACCGGATAAAGATTCCTGCCAGCGTAACTGAGAAATGCGTAAAGCATCCCTCATCAGTGCCTCATTGGCTTCTATTTCTTCATAACCCCATCTTAATAATTTCTCAATATTGTCCTCTGCATCATCGCCCATAGGGGGGATAACGAATGATCCAATGACTTGTTTTACAACATATTCGACAAAATCACTGTGGGTTGAAAAGTAGCTGCGCAACGTGGCCTTCGCATATTCAGCTTCATTAGCAATCTCTTCAGGAGACGGAAATTTTTTTTCACGATATAACTTCAGAGCTGAATGAGTGATACGCTCCAGGGTACGACGCCGGACTGGCGACAGATTTTCTTCATCAAACAGAATCACTTAACCCCCTTAAAATTTTAACCGTATAGCATTCACAATAAAAAATATCACTAATGATAAAAAATAACTTGCATGTTGTAAAATATTACAATAGGTTTACATTCGTCTTTGAACTAGGTATACCACATAGGGTGAACACTATGACGCGATTTGTGGTTGTCGTTGGCACAGCAGACACAAAACTGAGCGAGCAGGTCTGGTTGAAATGTTGTTTATATCTCACAGGTGTTGATTCAATCATCACTGATGTGTCTACATCAATTCCTGGGAAAAATCATCAGAATAAAAAGATAGATATTCATTCACTTCAGGTGGCTGAGTATCACCCCGCTGGTGCTGACACTGTTTTTTGTGACGTACGGAATAAAGCGATAACAGCAATGTCTGTCGCCCTCACGAATTTCCTGAACAGCTCAATCGATGATATCACGGGGATGATTGGTATCAGCGGAACAGCATTGATCACTCCGGCTATGCAAAGCCTGCCGATCGGGTTGCCTAAAATCATGGTATCAGCGATGGCGTCAGGGAATGTCTCGGCCTACGTGAGGGCCAGCGATATTACCATGCTTTATACGGTAATCGATCTCAACGGATTCAACCGTATTTCTCGTTCAGTCTTGTCTAATGCTGCAAATATGATGGCCGGCTCTGTCAATTATTTTACGCCATTGGCTGATATTCATAAATCCGCTTTAGGGTTGACGATGTTTGGTGTGACAACTCCGTGCATTAATCAGACTAACATTAAAGATTATTTGGCTGTTGTTCGGACTATTGCCTGTGAGTTAAGTTTGATTGTTGAACCTAAATTAATAAGAAATAAAGTGTGGAAACAAGCTGAACGTACTTGTTAATATGAAATCCCTTTAATGAAATTTACGATTTTTTATTCTAATTAAAATAAAAAACTGTCTTTACTGTTGATCATCAATGAAATAAAAATATCCATGTAAGAATAAGGGTTTTAATGATTTGATATGTCAGATAATCAGAAAGAATTTTTAAAACAGCCCAGGCGAGATCCATTGATGAAACCATCGGGATTGGCCTATATTTTGGGGATTGAACGTTCCTGTATTTCAGGGCATAAAGACATTGTTCACTTTGAAAAAAGATGCTCAGTTTTAGTCTTGTCCTTAAAATTCACCAATAATCCCAGCGTATCTCATAATAAAGTGAAAAACTTTTTGGAATCAAAATGAAAATTATTTTGGCAGGGTAATAACGCAAAACATTACTTGCAACAGTAATGTTCATGAATGACAAGGACGTTTTTTAGTAATAGTAATTTGATAAATAACTAGGAATCATGGTCCTGTGTTCATGGACATTGGTAAGAAATTTTTTGCCGATGTGTCTGTTATTAGCCTTTTCATAGCGGTTCTGGCGGGAGAGGTTTTGGTTTTGCTTGCCAGAAATGAACACTGATTCATGTATCCTATTTGAATAGCCACCACAACTCAATTAGGGGAAGTAAACAGAGATGATAACGACTCAAAATGACTGGCATCCGGCAGATATTATTGCTGCATTGCGTAAACGCGGCACAACACTTGCCGCATTATCACGAGAATCGGGACTGATCCCATCGACACTATCTAATGCATTAATACGCCGGTGGCCTAAAGGGGAGAGGATTATTGCGGACAGATTAGGAGTACATCCTTCAGAAATTTGGCCCAGCCGATATTTTAATAAAGATGAGGATCTCATTAAGTGAAATTTTCGAAATTATTTGAATAACAGAACTCATGATAATAGTCGATATGCTATCCAGTCCTAATTTTAATCCACTATGATTTTTGTGTATTCAGAGGAGACAATATAAAAAAACAGGTTTCATTAGATCAAGCTATGTATAAATAGCGTTTCATAATTCTGCTACACATAGCCTTATCCAACCTGTTGTTATACATGGAATTATGAGTGGTATAAGGTGTAGCGCTATTTTGGAATCTTATTTATATCAGTTCTGGCAACTTCTTTATATGAGGTGATCCTTGAAAAAGTAGCTAAAGAATGTTTATAACCCTTATCGGGTCTTATTACATTGACGTGTAATATAAATCAAGAATTTTATCGTATCCTTGTCGCATATAATGAGGAAAAAGATGTTGTTGTTATTAATAATCCAGGGTTGGTTAAAACTCTTTTAAAAATTTACATAAGAAAGTTGTAAATATAATTTAAGCGCTACCTTTGAACCTTTATTTATACCTCTTAATCAAGGTCGGTAGCGCTTTCTTTGGTAATGACTCTGATTTATTGATAGTGATGAATATTCAAATACTCCCGCTCCCTCTATGTAAGCGGCGCATTCAGACTGTATTGACGGTGGCTAAGAAGTGAGATCGACCAGTTCATGCATCCGGTTTGCAGGCCAACCCGCGATATGACCGATGACATGGCGTAGCCAGACCTCTGGATCCACTTTATTTAGCCGATAGGTACCGATAAGACTGTACAGAAGGGCTGTTTGTTCACCACCGTTGTCAGCGTCTGCGAAGAGACAGATGGTATGACCTTTACATAATCACTTTAATTTTCTTGGCCGAAAACTCTGTTTTTCGAACAGGCAGTTAGTTCAATTTTTTTATCCAGAACTCAAATTATATCTAATAAAAAGGTTGGTGACAGAAGTTATCGGCACCAAAAGAAACTTTTACCGGGCCTCATGCCCGGTTTACCCTTTATGTTAAAAAATGATCTTCTGATTACTTTAACTCTTCATTAATGACCTGCCGAACAATCAACTTTGCGGCCCAACTCGTTAAGTTGATGATGTCATCATTTTCTAAACCAAAAGTATCTTTCAGAATAGTCATAGCCTCTGTACCATATAAAACTGAAATCAACATAATAATCTTATGTATTGTGTCATCTTTAAGCTGACCTTTTAGAGGCGCTAACGCCGTAGAAAGTGTCTCTTTACGGTTACTTTTTTTCTTCAAAACAGGTCGTTTGTGGTTATCTTCACCGGATAAAGATTCCTGCCAGCGTAACTGAGAAATGCGTAAAGCATCCCTCATCAGTGCCTCATTGGCTTCTATTTCTTCATAACCCCATCTTAATAATTTCTCAATATTGTCCTCTGCATCATCGCCCATAGGGGGAATAACGAATGAGCCAATGACTTGTTTTACAACATATTCGACAAAATCACTGTGGGTTGAAAAGTAGCTGCGCAACGTGGCCTTTGCATATTCAGCTTCATTAGCAATCTCTTCAGGAGACGGAAATTTTTTTTCACGATATAACTTCAGAGCTGAATGAGTGATACGTTCCAGGGTACGACGCCGGACTGGCGACAGATTTTCTTCATCAAACAGAATCATTTAAACCCCTTAAAATTTTAACCGGATAGCATTCACAGTAATAAATATCACTAATGATAAAAAATAACTTGCATGTTGTAAAATATTACAATAGGTTTACATTAGTCTTTGAACTAAGTATGCCACATGAGGTGAACACTATGACGCGATTTGTGGTTGTCGTTGGCACAGCAGACACAAAACTGGACGAGCTGGTCTGGTTGAAACGTTGTTTACACCTCGCAGGAGTTAATTCAATCATCATTGATGTGTCTACATCAATTCCTGGGAAAAATCATCAGAATAAAAAGATAGATATTCATTCACTTCAGGTGGCTGAGTATCACCCCGCTGGCGCTGATCCCGTTTTTTGTGGCGTGCGGAATAAAGCGATAACCGCAATGTCTGTCGCCCTCACGAATTTCCTGAACAGCTCAATCGACGATATCGCGGGGGTGATTGGTATCGGAGGCTCAGGCGGAACAGCACTGATTACTCCGGCTATGCAAAGCCTGCCGATCGGGTTGCCTAAAATCATGGTATCAACGATGGCGTCAGGGAATGTCTCAGCCTACGTTAGGGACAGCGATATTGCCATGCTGTATACGGTAACCGATCTCAACGGACTCAACCGTATTTCTCGTTCAGTCTTGTCTAATGCTGCAAACATGATGGCCGGCTCTGTCAATTACTTTACGCCATTGGCTGATATACATAAACCCGCTTTAGGGTTAACGATGTTTGGTATAACGACTCCGTGCATTAATCAGCTCACTAATGAGTTAAATACTCAATACGATTGCCTGGCTTTTCATGCTACCGGCAATGGTGGAACAAGCATGGAAAAATTGGCTAAGGATGGCAAATTGGTTTGTGTTTTAGATATTACATTAACAGAAATTTCCGATCTGTTATTTGGGGGTGTTTTGAGTTGTCCTGACACACGTTTAGACGTCATTGCAAAAAAAAGCATTCCGTGGATCGGCAGTGCTGGTGCTTTGGACATAGTTAACTTTGGTGCAAAGAACACGATCCCAGAACACTACAGCAACAGGCTGTTTTTTGAGCATAATTCTCAGGTGACATTGATGCGAACCACACCTGAAGAAAACTATCAGCTTGGTATCTGGATAGGGAACAAACTTAATAAGTGTAATGGACCTATTCGATTCATTATTCCGGAAGGCGGATTCTCTGCGCTAGATTGCCCTGAACAACCTTTTTATTTACCTGCATCAACACAGGCTTTCTGTCATGGATTAAAAAAAACAATAAAACAAACAGAATTGCGAAAAGTTATAAAAACACCTTTTCACATCAATTCACCACAATTTTGTACTCTTGTAATACAACAACTCAAGGAAATTATAGAACACCAGGGAATCTCTTATGAAGAAAAAATATAATCAGATTATTGAAACTCTAAAACAAAAAGTCGAACGTAACGAAACTATTATTGGAGCGAGTGCAGGCACGGGTCTTTCGGCGCGTTGCGAGGAAGCAGGAGGGGCAGACCTCATTATCGTATATAATTCTGGGCGCTTCAGAATGGCTGGCAGAGGATCATTGGCCGGATTAATGCCATACGGTAATGCAAATGAAATTGTCAGAGAAATGGGTAATGAAATATTGCCGATAGTTAAGGCAACACCTGTATTGGCGGGTGTCTGCGGTACTGATCCATTCTGTAATTTATCTCTTTTCCTGGATGAATTGAAAGCACAAGGTTTTGCTGGTATTCAGAACTTCCCAACGGTAGGGCTTATTGATGGAAAGTTCAGAAAAAACCTGGAAGAAACAGGCATGGGCTATGCACTGGAGGTGAAGCTAATCCGCCTGGCACATGAAAAAGGAATGATTACCACTCCTTATGTTTTCAATGCAAAAGAGGCTGAGGCTATGGCACAAGCAGGTGCTGATATCATTGTTGTACATCTGGGGCTAACCACTGGCGGTGATATTAGTGCTAATACATCATATGATCTGAAATCTTGTATACCAATCATTAACGCTTGTGCTTCGGCAGCTAAAACTATCCGAAATGACATTATTACGCTATGTCACGGCGGCCCAATTTTGGAACCGGAAGATGTCGCCTATATTATGGCTCATTGTCCCAATTGTCATGGGTTCTATGGCGCCAGTTCAATGGAGCGTTTGCCAACAGAACAAGCCATCAAACACACTATCCAGAAATTTAAAGAAATTAATCGGGGTTAGTGAGAGTTATACTTAAGCTATGTGGAAACTTAGTACTACAGCCGTAATATCTGTTACGTTATGATGACGCATTGTTTTCTTTTCCTCAAAATACGGAAAGGTATCCAATATGCCATACCCAGCCAACATATGCCTGTCTGGCTCCTTTATTTCATCCTACCAGGCCGCAACAACTCAGCCTCACTTGTCTCCGGGGCTTACTCAGCAATGTTAACGAAAAAATGTCTGAACAAAAGCCCCAGCCGCATCACGCTAAGTTGCTGATCAGGGGCAGTCAGCAAACTGCTGGAGCCGCTGTATAAGACACTGCGTCGGTATGCCGGGAAAAGTGCACGATGACGACATCCCGGTACCACCTCAGACCCTGGGAAGGGGAAAAATCAACCCGATGAGTATCGACAATATCGAATACCCTGTCGGCGATAATTTATGCCTTTAAACCGGAAAACCATCCAAAAATTTTCCGGTTTCATTTGAAAAAACTATTTTATTTCGTTTTTCAAAGCCCTACGGTGACATTCACCACTCGCTTTTTCATACAAAGTAAACAACATCGGTAATAGAGAACTCAACGCCTCTAGGCTATGCCCGAGCTGACACAAACTCTCTGGCGTAAATTCATGGATGTTATTACTGGCAAACGACAACATTGAGTCACCAAGAAAAGTTACACCATGACACATGCCCATAGTATTTTCTTTGGATGATTCAATTAACTGACACAGTACAGTATCGCTAATACATGAAAAATCCAGTGATGCAATTGCATCCGACATGGCAGACCATAGGATATTCACATCAGATATATCACCGTCGTCGGGAGTATCAGGGACGCTACTGTGCATAATATTGCTTCCCAATTGGTTTACAAAAAATTAAAACCAAAGAAAAGTCTGTAAGCGCGGTATGTACTTCGGTTTCTACATTAGATTGCGCGTTAAATGTATAACGCTTTGAGTATGAGGATATGTTACTATTCATATTAGCCATAGCATTAGTTCCCATAATGTTGTGGTCAGACGCTCTGATTGTGTTGCTTCACTTTCAGAGCGTTGCTTTTATGGTTCCTATAACTGTCACCATATTCTTTCGCCTGGAGATCAAGATCTCTTCCTCCTTTTCTGGTAACGGGAAGGCCAGATTTCATCAGGCTTCTGTCCCAGTGCGTTTGCAATAATTGTTTCACCTTTACACCAAGGTCTTTGCAAAGCATTAGATAACGTTGACGATGCCAGCCCTGATTCTCTAGAAACAGCCGCCAATGACGTTCCTTTCTTTTTCAACGCGGCGATAATATCTGCCGAATGCCAATCTTTTTTCTCCACAAGAATTCTCCAATCGGGTATAACTATCTAATAATACTGTAAAACGACGAGTAACATTCTTTGCTTTAAACTCTGTTAGTAGTACGTTTTACTTCAATCTATATTTCAATTACTCTAACCAATTGTCAGTGCAAATAATCTTTGGAAAATTATTCACTGGAACACAAGCATTGATCCAAATTTGAAAATTGCAAATCAAATTAGGACCAAAAACCCCTGATTTGAAAATATTATCTTTAGGGAATAATTTTTATTAAAAATCAACCAATTGAATGAAAATTGAGAAAATGAAAAACAAAAAAGCATCAGACGCTTCTTTTAGTGATGAAGAAAAAGAAGGTTTTATCAGTAGGTTATTACAACTTGTAGGGCAAAGAAACATTAGGACTGCCGCCAAAGATTGGGGCTTGCCTTACTCAACTCTCAATAACTACATCAATAAAGGAACAAGCCCATCATTAAAATATATGCAAATTGTTGCTAATAAGGAAAGTGTAAGCTTAGATTGGCTTGCTAATGGGGATAAAAATTTCAAATTTGGAACACCAGATGCACACTATGATGATATTGAGTTACGACATTCCTGGAACTTGGTTTTTAACTCCTTAAATCTATGCGAAGTAGATAAGCTTATAAAATTCATTCATCGTAAAGGTATTGAAGGGCTATTAACAATGGCTTATGAAAAGCAAGATATCAAGGATGTCATTGATAAGCTTCATATTAGATCAAGCTTGAAACAAGCAATCAAAATGGCTCTTGCTGGGGATGAATCAACAGATAAAGAAATTTTACGCTGTATCACTACACTTGTAAGTCAAGAAACAAACAAAAATTAAATACAATCTAAAAACGAGGCATATTGGAACAAAGAGAAGAGCTAGAGTGGATGTGGATACTGAAACAACTGAACAGATTAAATTACTTGGCCCCAAAACCTATCACTACTCAATAAAGGGAGTGATTGGATGGAGCACTATCGATATAACAGAGAAATCAGCACTCAATGACAACAGGGCGCTTTGTTAACGTACCAGAACGCTCAGCCAGCTCGAAAGCAGCTTTGGCACGACGCATACCCTCGATTTTGCGCTCTCTTATGGACATTTGCTTAAGTTCAGAAACTTGGCGTTTTGATTGCATAACCTCTCCCCATCTCACCTAAATTGATGATAATTTCATATGGTACACCAACATTAGGCTGCTGTAAAATTCGGTCATAAAAACTCTTAAGCTTTCGCGTTTCCGCCATAGCAAAATATGCCTTAGCACCATAAAATTGATAGTGCAGACCGATAATCTCGCTAAATGCTTTACCCAACCTCATCAAGCCCTGATACCCAAGCTTACTGAAAATAGCATCTGGTGGTGGCGGTGCGTAGAAATCACCACTGTCAAAATTCTCCAGACGGTCAAACTTAACATCATAGCAACGCTCAGGGATGGAAAAACCGACCTCTTCCGAGCGCATCTGGAGGTATTCAACATCAGATATTTCAACAGCGGAAAAAATCATCACAAAATCATGATCTTCTACAGAAAAATCAAACCGGTGATACTGGATTTCTCCAACAGTAGCCTCAATAAATCCTGTCTGATGAAAAGTTGGCATTAGCTTATTATAGGTAGACGAAGAAATGAATATTGTTATCTTACAGCAATCTATACGTATTAACAAAAGCTCATAATAAACATGAAGCTGAATAGCAAACTAAAAATATCGACAGGTTAAAAATACAACTACTAACTTTTCGTTTAATAAGCGTTATACACAGTTACACCGCTGATGTTGGTTCGCCAACCCCGCTCACCAACTGCTTTCATTCACCCGACCCTTTGATGGGGTCAGGTGAATGAGCTTTATCAGCCGTGCAAATGTGCATAACACACAACTCGTTTTACGATTCATACCATAGACGCCGCTTAAATTTTTGGCTAACCTAACCAAGAAATAATTATGTTATTTATGAATACCATCTCAACAAGAGGTTACTCAATGACTGACAATCATGACACACAACGTACAATGCGTGCTCAGATTCGGGGAGCAAAAGTTGCTGGAATTTATCTCAACTTATGCCAACGTTTACGTACCTGGGATGCAAATTGTGTTACTAAAGCCCACAAACATAATCTCCCTACATGGGTAGGGCATTTGCCCATTTACTTACTTGCTGCCAGTCTGGCGACCACTTTGCTGATGGGTACATTAATGGTAGTTGGGGTTATTATGCTAATACTTGGAATAATCCTAGGTTTTTCACTGAATAAAGGTGTAATTGATAAAAAACTTACAGATGAACAAGGTTACGGAAATCAATATCGTGATGGTCCCTATGGGTGGGGCTGGTATGATGCAACCGGTTATATTGATGTCGACAATAAAGATGAATAGTTCATAAAGGAAGGGATTCCCCCTCCTTAATATAATTATGTTACCTACTTATTCTATCTCCTAATTTCCCACCCGATTTCTGAATATCAGCAGAACCATTTTTCGTTGCATTTGTTACTGCGTCACCCATTTTAATTCCCGCCCACGACAACGCTCCCATCCACAATGCTGGCAGCACAATAAACATCGTCCCCATCACAAAACTGGTCGCGGTAGGAGTAAAAATCACAAATGTGGGGTTGTTTTCTGTCGAGGGTCATTTAACCTTTTACCTGAACTGATCTCTCTGTGAACCTCCGGAGAATATGTTAAAATGAGTATCGGGGTTACAGGGAATATGATGAACAATGAAGAAGAACACTACGCCAACATTACATGATGCTATTTTTAAGCAGTTTCTGACGCATCCAGATACGGCCAGAGATTTTCTACAGTTCCATTTACCACTAACTCTGCTGAAGGTTTGTGATCTGAATACGCTGCAACTGGTATCGGGAAGCTTCATTGAAGACGATCTGCGGCCATACTACAGTGACGTTTTGTATTCACTGAAAACGGGTAAGGGTGACGGTTATGTATACTGTCTGATTGAACATCAAAGCTCGCCTGATAAACACATGGCTTTTCGGATGTTGCGTTATGCCATTGCTGCCATGCAACGTCATCTTGATGCTGGTCATAAAACATTACCGTTGGTGATACCCGTACTATTCTACCAGGGAAAGATCAGTCCGTATCCGTATCCGATGAATTGGCTTTTGGAGTTCGATGATCCGGAACTTGCCGGCGAGCTGTACAATAAAGATTTTCCGCTGGTTGATATTACCGTTATTCCGGACGACGAAATAATGAAACATCGTCGTATGGCTGTGCTCGAAATGTTGCAGAAACACATTCGCCAGCGTGATCTGACCGAGCTGCTTGACCAGCTGGTAACATTGTTACTGGAAGGATATACCACGCAGGAACAACTGATATCTGTGATAAACTATATGCTGCAGGCGGGAGAATCTCACGATCCGGCTGCTTTGCTAAACACTCTGGCATCACGTGTGCCACAGCATGAGGAAGCTCTGATGACTATCGCTGAAAAACTCCGCCTCGAGGGCGAACAACGCGGGATTCGGAAAGGGATTCAGTTGGGTGAACAGAAAGGACGTGAAGAAGGCGTGCTGCTGGGTAAACTCGACGTTGCCCACAGCCTTCTGAAAATGGGGATGCCTCGCGAGGCTGTTCTCGAAGCGACTGGCTTATCTGAAGACGAGTTGGCGCAGATCCGTCATTGATTCTGACACCAGAAGGAATCCCATTAAGAGCGTCAGCCGCAGCAACTAACGTCCTTTTTATTAATGTGTTCATTGGTCGCGCTAGGAATAGCCGTTACTGGCTATTCCTAGCGCGACCTTTAATCAAAACGGGTAACTCTCTTCTTTTCAAATCGAAGTGTCAGATCTAATCTGAACTAATACACCACTCACAAAATACACGGGCCCATACATCAAAAGAAACTTTTACCGGGCCTCGGGAAGGGGAAAAATCAGCTCTAATGAGTATCGAACACCCTGTCGGCAATAGTTTATGCCTTTAAACCGGAAAACCATCCAAAAATTTTCCGGTTTCATTTGAAAAAACTATTTTATTTCGTTTTTCAAAGCCCTACGGTGACATTCACCACTCGCTTTTTCATGCAGAGTAAACAACATCGGTAATAGAGAACTCAACGCCTCTAAGCTATGCCCGAGCTGACACAAACTCTCTGGCGTAAATTCATGGATGTTATTACTGGCAAACGACAACATTGAGTCACCAAGAAAAGTTACACCATGACACATGCCCATAGTATTTTCTTTGGATGATTCAATTAACTGACACAGTACAGTATCGCTAATACATGAAAAATCCAGTGATGCAATTGCATCCGACATGGCAGATCATAAGATATCCAGATCAGGTATATTACTGTCGTCGAGAATGTCTGAGATGCTACTGTGCATAATATTGCTTCTCAATTGATTTAGAAAAAATTAAAACCAAAGAAAAGTCTGTAAGCAAGGTATGTGCTTCGGTTTCTACATTAGATTGCGCGTTAAATGTATAACGCTTTGAGTATGAGGATATGTTACTATTCATATTAGCCATAGCATTAGTTCCCATAATGTTGTGGTCAGACGCTCTGATTGTGTTGCTTCACTTTCAGAGCGTTGCTTTTATGGTTCCTATAACTGTCACCATATTCTTTCGCCTGGAGATCAAGATCTCTTCCTCCTTTTCTGGTAACGGGAAGGCCAGATTTCATCAGGCTTCTGTCCCAGTGCGTTTGCAATAATTGTTTCACCTTTACACCAAGGTCTTTGCAAGGCATTAGATAACGTTGACGATGCCAGCCCTGATTCTCTAGAAACAGCCGCCAATGACGTTCCTTTCTTTTTCAACGCGGCGATAATATCTGCCGAATGCCAATCTTTTTTCTCCACAAGAATTCTCCAATAAGATATATTTCGTGCTACATACAATTTTGATGGCACGTTTTACTTCAATTTGTATTTCAATTACCCTAAAAGGTTACCAGTGCAAGCTACCCCTATTTATAGGATTACTTGTACTAGAGTATAGTATAGATCTAAATTGAGACCTTGGAAAGAAAATATTAACTCAATTGAGATAATTTCACTTATTAATTTCAGGAAATCTGTTTTTTCAGGTGGTTATATGGTTAAAAAGAGAAAGGAAGCACAGCATAATATGGATTCTTTTGAGCAAGACCAAAAAGAAACCTTTAAGGAGAGACTTCTTTATCTTATCGGCAGCCGTAGTGTAAGAACCGCAGCTAAAGAATGGGGATTATCGTATTCAACACTGAATAACTACATCATAAGGGACTCAATCCCTGCTCTCAATGTAGCTCAATCAATCTGCGATATTGAAGGTGTCACCCTAGATTGGCTTGCAACTGGTGATCATCAGTTACAACCTCACAATCAAACCACAACCATTCATGAACAACTAAAAAGCTCAACGGAAAGAAGCACAGCATGGCAATCTATTTTAGATTCATTGGAAGATAAAGATGTAGATGCATTAATAAGACTAATTCACCGCAAAGGTATAGAAGGGATACTTGCTGAACCCCCTAAAACCAAAACATCTACAATTGAAGATACCATCAATGAATTGCCTATTAGAGAAACTCTTAAACAAGCAATAAAGATAGCTTTAGCTGGGAATGAATCAACAGATAAAGAAATTTTTCTTTACATTACTACACTGATAAGTCAAGAAAAAAATTAAACACCGTCAATTAGTGATCATAATAGTGTAAAGTAAGCACAAGGTATAGAATGACGATATCTTTCAATTCTCACTTAGCCAACTGGATAACTAAGTAAATATGCAGCACATTAAGAAGCAACACGGAGAACTAAGTGTGTGGATCAATTGGGTAGAACACACAAAGAGTAATTACGAACTTGGCAAACTAACCTAAAAACTCACCATCTTTCAATAAGGAAGTCATTGACAAATCTTTATCAATCTAACGAATAAATCAGCACTCAACGATAACAGGACGCTTTGTTAACGTACCTGTACGTTCAGCCAGATCAAAAGCAGCCTTAGCTCGACGCATGCCTTCAATTTTGCGCTCTTTTACGGACATTTGCTTAAGTTCAGAAATTCGGTGTTTTGATTGCATAACCTTCCCCTATCATCATTTAGTACTACAGCTATAAAAACCAAAAATCTGTGTTTTTCTGATGTTCACGATGCTGAGAAACCGCATGACTTAAAGCTTTCTTATGAATATACCTTCTGTTGAGACAAAAAAGATGTACGATTGATTATAGTACTAACAAATGCCTGTATATAGGATTTCCGTATACTAATTTTTGCCTTTTTAATTAAAAAAGCGAGAAAACCCCTGTTGATTTCTCCACAAAGGGTTTACCCCAAATATCTTTCGGCATCAGCAGCATGATTTCCATCATCTGTGACCCTAGCACGTTGCTGGCAGCAATAGCCACAATCAGCAACAGGGATCCTACAGCAACAAACAGATAGCGTCAAACACCCTACTGTTAAGGCAAAAAACCATCAATATGCTATTGACATCTTTCTCTTCTCTGGTAGCATAAGCATTGACAACGCTCGCTACCTTCCTCCGGGAACGTAAGCGGGTTTTTTTATGGAATTTTAATCATGGTTCATATCCCCTACGCAAAGTCGCATCGCAAACCTATAGGCCTTATTAGTGATTTAGAGGAAAAAGGGCTAAATTTCAAAGATAAAGCATTAGCCGAACACATATTATCATTTATCAGCTATTATCGTTTTAAAATTTATCTATTCCAGTTCATGTATCAAGATGAAGAAGGAAAAAAGCAATTTCGTGATGGCATTTTTTTTTGAAAACGGCCTTGATATTTATCGTTTCGATGAATCATTACGCAATTACATATTTCGCATAATTTCTGGACTCGAAATAAAATTTCGTAGTAGGCTAGATCACACTATATCAGAATATACAGATGATCCATTTTGGTATCTCGACGATAAAAACTTCTTTAATAAAAAAGAAAAGAAAATAAACTTATTACGTTCAAAGTTATCAAATTCATTTACATCTTGTAATGAAAAATATGCCACTCATTATAAGGAAAAGTACTATAATGAGAAAAATGATAATTATAAATCCCTACCCCTTTTTAGATTATTGGTGAATTAGCAACATTGGGAAATATATTTGTTATTTACGATTGCTTGGACAAACGTCGTTTTCAAATATCAGAACGAGAAAACATCCTTAACAATTTAGCCAAAGAATTTGGCGTAAAAAAATTTGAAACGCTGGTTGGATGGATTAGTGGATTAAGAGATGTAAGAAACAAATGTGCACATCATAATCGTCTTTGGAATTCAAATTTAAGAGCCCCAGCAGAAATTATCCCACACCTTTCTATACCTCCAACTAATAACAATCGTATCTATGTTTTTCTTGCAACCCTTCACCATTTAAGCAAAATCTTAAAACTGGGCGTAAACGTGGGCCAAGATATTCACACTTTAACACATGAATTCCCAAGAGTAATACCACTGTTACATTCTGCTGGTTTTCCAGAAAGCTGGAATACAGATCCATTCTGGGAACTTTAGAGTTATCATATATTTTGGCGATGCAAAAATATCTTAATACATGGTTAAAATTTGCCAATAATACTAAAACAATATCCTTTACATCCCATATTAACTTGACAAACGAAAAGGTAAGCTGAGTTACACATACCTTACCAACCAAAAAATTTGTACCTATAAATAACGTTTCATAATTCTGCTACACATGAGTTTCTTCAACCCATTGTTATACATAGAATTATGAGTAGTATAAGATGCAGCGCTATTTTGGAATTTTATTTATATGTCATAATGATTAAAAATATGACTACCCATCTTTCGTTAAATAAGCGTTATACACAGTTACACCGCTGATGTTGGTTCGCCAACCCCGCTCACCAACTGCTTTCATTCACCCGACCCTTTGTGGGGTCAGGTGAATGAGCTCTATCAGCCGTGCAAATGTGCATAACACACAACTCGTTTTACAATTCACACCATAGACGCCGCTCAGACTTTTAGCTAACCTAACCAGAAAATAATCATATTATTTATCTGAACATTGTTTCAACAAGAGACTACCCAATGACTAACCATAATGACATACAACGTACAATACGCGCTCAGATTCGGGGAGCAAAAGCTGCCAGGATTTATCGTAATTTACGCCAGCGTTTACGTACTTGGGATGAACATTGTGTTGCCAAAACCCACAAATACAATCTCCCTAGCTGGATGGGACATATGCCCATTTATTTACTTGTTAGGTAAGGCTCCGGTGAACTCACCTTGCGTGGTGAGATAACAACAAAATGGGATGTTAACGGAAGGGATTCTCAGGCCAGGGCAGCAGCTCATTCAACCGATTGTTCGGCCAGACAGGCAGCCGGCTGAGGACATC
>NZ_RCWD01000064.1:0-15263 GCF_018448965.1 Photorhabdus hainanensis
TCTTACCGGTCAGTGCCTGACCCTCCTGAAGCGCTTTCAGGGCTTTGTCGAAATCGAAAGATTGAGTCATTTGTCATTCCTTTTTGAGATATATTACTGGAATGACACAGAATTTCTAACACTCCCTTATAAAACCAAGCCGTCAGGTTTTCCCGGAGACTCTGATATATCTCTTGATATGGCTAAAGAAGGGACTTTCTTATCATTTTTGCGAGAAAATAAAGTACTTACTGAGATAACGTTAACTTTAATTAATCACAGACGACCTAATTTTATATTTCCTAATGAATTGCCTCCCCCTTTGATACCGCTGATGTCTCGACAGTGGGTTCATGAACATTTTGGTGAGCCTGAAAAATCACTTCCGCTAAGGAAAAGATTAACTAGAGAAATTGGCTGGACTGAGTTATATACTTTATTGGATTTTCGTATTCCAACTAGCATGCAGGTTGATTACAATTTGCTGGAGCAAGTCAGAATGGTGACTTTTTTGCCTACGTCAGAGGTGCGTTGGTAATTAATATATATGATAGGTTTTTTTAAAATCCAATTCATTTGCGGGTAATTTGAAAAATAAAATCGTAGATGAATTGGACTAACTAAGAGTAGGAGTTTATACAAATGACAGTCAACATAGATGCGCTAATAAATAGCTTAGGGAAGTCTTATTAGGAAATTTTTGATGAAGGGCTAATTACTTATAAAACTAAACCAACAGGATATCCTGGAGATCCTAATATATCCCTGCATATGATTAAAGAAGGTGTACATCTTGCTTTTAAGAGAGATGGTAGGGTTTTATTTGCGATAGGGCTTATTTTGATTGATGAAAAAAAAGATTCATACCAATTTCCAAATGAACTCCCATCACCACTAATTCCTATAATGTCCCGGCAATGGATTCATGAACAGTTTGGCGAGCCTGAAAGATCACTTCCGCCGAGGAAAAGGTTAACTAAAGGAATTGGTTGGACTGAGCTATATACCTTATTGGATTTCCGTATTCTAACCAGCATGCAGGTTGATTATGATTTGCGGGAGCGAGTCAGACTGGTGACTTTTTTACCCACATCAGCAGTGCGTTGGTAATCAATAAAGAGCCTCTCATTTAGATCTTTAGCTGTTTGAGTATGCGAAATTTGACTCATTCACTTCTCATTACCCTCCAATAGGTTATTTGTTTAAAAAAATAATAAAGATATGCGAGTAATCTTCATCATATTGATATAAAAGATTATTTTTATGCCATTGCCACCATTATTCATCAATATTCCGGCATATTAGGTATTACTTTATTCAAGACGCGATATTGCAAACTATTGTTAATTATTTTGTAAATTAATTATAAATATACGTAAATGTTCATTCTAAATAATTATATAAAGGTAAAGTTATTTTATTGTCTGTATTTTGTTTTTTAATGTAAGCAAGTTTTGTGATTTATTATATTTTTCCTCACATATCATCACTGTGTATAGCGCCTTTAGAAGGCAAGAGGACCTGATGTTCTAACATGCACATGTTTGATCTGGCCCCTCTCTTATACATAACGATGGTGGTTATTTTTTTGCGCGAAAAAACCTGTTTCTCATGATAAACCTCAATTCAGGAGTCCGTATGAATCAACTCGCCAGTCCCCTGATTTCCCGCACCGAAGAGATCCACAACTTGCCCGGTAAATTGACCAACCTTGGTTATACCTCAGTGTTTGATGTGGTACGTATGCCGCGTGAGCGTTTTATTCGTGAGCATCGTGCTGATCTCGGGCGCAATGCTGAAAAAATGTATGACCTGGCAGTGGGCTATGCTCATCAGGTGTTACACCATTTTCGCCGTAATTCTCTTAGCGAGGCTGTTCAGTTTAGTTTGAGAAGTCCATTCTCCGTATCAGGTCCTGATTACGCCAATCAGTTTCTTGATGCAAACACTGGCTGGAAAGATAAAGCGCCAAGTGGATCACCGGAAGCCAATGATGCGCCGGTAGCCTATCTGACTCATATTTATCAATTGGCCCTTGAACAGGAAAAGAGTGGCGCCAGTACCATTATGAATACACTGGCGGAGCGCCGCCCCGATCTGGGGGCTTTGTTAATTAATGATAAAGCGATCAATGAGGTGATACCGCAATTGCAGTTGGTCAATGAAATTCTGTCCAAAGCCATTCAGAAGAAACTGAGTTTGACTGATCTGGAAGCGGTAAACGCCAAACTTTCCACCACTCGTTACCCGAATAATTTGCCATATCATTATGGTCATCAGCAGATTCAAACAGCTCAGTCGGTATTGGATACCACATTGCAAGATATCACTCTGCCACAGACGCTGGATCTGCCGCAAAACTTCTGGGCAACAGCAAAAGGAAAACTGAGTGATGCGACTGCCGGTGCTTTGACTCGACTGCAAATCATGGCGAGTCAGCTTTCGCCAGAGCAGCAGAAAATCATAGTGGAAACCGTCGGTCAGGATTTCTATCAGCTAAATTATGGTGATAGTTCGTTGACGGCGAACAGTTTCAGCGACATGACCATAATGACTGATCGAACAAGTTTGACTGTACCCCAGGTAGAACTGATGTTGTGTTCAACGGTTGGGGGTTCTACGGTTGTTAAGTCTGATAATGTAAGTTCTGGTGACATTACAGCGACGCCATTTGCGTATGGCGCTCGCTTTATTCATGCCGGTAAGCCGGAGGCGATTACCCTGAGTCGCAGTGGCGCGGAGGCGCATTTTGCTCTGACGGTTAACAATCTGACAGATGACAAGTTGGACCGTATTAACCGCACAGTGCGCCTGCAAAAATGGCTGAATCTGCCTTATGAGGATATTGACCTGTTAGTGACTTCGGCTATGGATGCGGAAACAGGAAATACCGCACTGTCGATGAACGACAATACGCTGCGTATGTTGGGAGTGTTCAAACATTATCAGGCGAAGTATGGTGTTAGCGCTAAACAATTTGCTGGCTGGCTGCGCGTAGTGGCCCCGTTTGCCATTACACCGGCAACGCCGTTTTTAGACCAAGTGTTTAACTCCGTCGGCACCTTTGATACACCGTTTGTGATAGATAATCAGGATTTTGTCTATACATTGACCACCGGGGGCGATGGGGCGCGTGTTAAGCATATCAGCACGGCACTGGGCCTCAATCATCGTCAGTTCCTGTTATTGGCGGATAATATTGCCCGTCAACAGGGGAATATCACGCAAAGCACACTCAACTGTAATTTGTTTGTGGTGTCAGCTTTCTACCGTCTGGCTAATTTGGCGCGCACATTGGGGATAAATCCAGAGTCTTTCTGTGCCTTGGTTGATCGATTAGATGCAGGTACAGGCATCGTCTGGCAGCAATTGGCAGGGAAACCCACAATCACGGTACCACAAAAAGATTCCCCGCTGGCGGCGGATATTCTGAGTTTGCTGCAAGCGCTAAGTGCGATTGCTCAATGGCAACAACAGCACGATTTAGAATTTTCAGCACTGCTTTTGCTGTTGAGTGACAACCCTATTTCTACCTCGCAGGGCACTGACGATCAATTGAATTTTATCCGTCAAGTGTGGCAGAACCTAGGCAGTACGTTTGTGGGTGCGACATTGTTGTCCCGCAGTGGGGCGCCATTAGTCGATACCAACGGCCACGCTATTGACTGGTTTGCTCTGCTCTCAGCAGGTAATAGTCCGCTTATCGATAAGGTTGGTCTGGTGACTGATGCTGGCATACAAAGTGTTATAGCAACGGTAGTCAATACACAAAGCTTATCTGATGAAGATAAGAAGCTGGCAATCACTACTCTGACTAATACGTTGAATCAGGCACAGAAAACTCAACAGGGCGTGGCCGTCAGTCTGTTGGCGCAGACTCTGAACGTGAGTCAGTCACTGCCTGCGTTATTGTTGCGCTGGAGTGGACAAACAACCTATCAGTGGCTGAGTGCGACTTGGGCATTGAAGGAGACCGTTAAGACTGCCGCCGATATTCCCGCTGACTATCTGCGTCAATTACGTGAAGTGGTACGCCGCTCCTTGTTGACCCAACAATTCACGCTGAGTCCTGCAATGGTGCAAACCTTGCTGGACTATCCAGCCTATTTTGGCGCTTCCGCGGAAATAGTGACCGATATCAGTTTGTGGATGCTTTATACCCTGAGCTGTTATAGCGATCTGTTGCTCCAGGTGGGTAAAGCTGGTGGCGCCGAGGATGATGTACTGGCCTACTTACGCACAGCTAATGCTACCACACCGTTGAGTCAAGATGATGCTGCACAGACGTTGGCAACGCTATTGGGTTGGGAGGTTAACGAGTTGCAAGCCGCTTGGTCGGTATTGGGCGGGATTGCCAAAACCACACCGCAACTGGATGTGCTTCTGCGTTTGCAACAGGCACAGAACCAAACTGGTCTTGGCGTTACACAGCAACAGCAAGGCTATCTCCTGAGTCGTGACAGTGATTATACCCTTTGGCAAAGCACCGGTCAGGCGCTGGTGGCTGGCGTATCCCATGTCAAGGGCAGTAACTGAGCATGGCAGAGCTCACTACCTGAGTGGATTTGATTTTTCCGTATGGCCCAATGAGGCTATTTCTAAACCGCCATTTAAGTAAGGCAGATAATTATGTTATCGACAATGGAAAAACAACTGAATGAATCCCAGCGTGATGCGTTGGTGACCGGCTATATGAATTTTGTGGCGCCGACGTT
The DNA here is from genome assembly GCF_018448965.1 of Photorhabdus hainanensis. Classification (NCBI taxonomy): domain Bacteria; kingdom Pseudomonadati; phylum Pseudomonadota; class Gammaproteobacteria; order Enterobacterales; family Morganellaceae; genus Photorhabdus; species Photorhabdus hainanensis. The sequence goes on from NZ_RCWD01000064.1 coordinate 4,695, forward strand.
GAAAGGCGTCAGTGGTCAGCCGGTGACGGTGGAAGATTTATACGAATATTTGCTGATTGACCCGGAAGTGGCTGATGAGGTTGAGACGAGTCGGGTAGCACAAGCGATTGCCAGCATACAGCAATATATGACTCGTTTGGTCAATGGTTCTGAGCCGGGGCGTCAAGCGATGGAACCTTCTACGGCTAACGAATGGCGTGATAGTGATAACCAATATGCTATCTGGGCTGCGGGGGCTGAGGTTCGAAATTACGCTGAAAACTACATTTCTCCCATCACTCGGCAGGAAAAAAGCCATTATTTCTCGGAGCTGGAGACGACTTTAAACCAGAACCGACTCGATCCGGATCGGGTGCAGGATGCTGTTTTGGCGTACCTCAATGAGTTTGAGGCAGTGAGTAATCTGTATGTGCTCAGCGGTTATATTAATCAGGATAAATTTGACCAAGCCATCTATTACTTTATTGGTCGCACTACCACTAAACCGTATCGCTACTACTGGCGTCAGATGGATTTGAGTAAGAACCGTCAAGATCCGGCAGGGAATCCGGTGACGCCAAATTGTTGGAATGATTGGCAGGAAATCACTTTGCCGCTGTCTGGTGATACGGTATTGGAGCACACAGTACGTCCGGTGTTTTATAATGATCGACTATATGTGGCTTGGGTTGAGCGTGATCCGGCAGTACAGAAGGATGCTGACGGCAAAGATATCGGTAAGAGCCATGCCTACAGCATAAAGTTTGGTTATAAACGCTATGATGATACTTGGACGGCACCGAATACGACTACGCTGATGACGCAGCAAGCAGGGGAAAGTTCAGAAACACAGCGATCCAGCCTGCTGATTGATGAATCGAGTACCACATTGCGTCAAATCAATCTGCTGGCTACCACCGATTTTAGTATCGATCCGACGGAGGAAACGGACAGTAACCCGTATGGCCGTCTGATGTTAGGAGTGTTTGTCCGTCAATTTGAAGGTGATGGGGCTAATAGAAAAAATAAACCTGCTGTTTATGGTTATCTCTATTGTGACTCAGCTTTCAATCGTCATGTTCTCAGGCCGTTAAGTAAGAACTTTTTGTTCAGTACTTATCGTGATGAAATAAATGATCAGAACTGTCTACAATTTGCGGTATATGATAAAAAATATGTGATTACTAAGGTTATTGCAGGTTCAACAGAAGATCCTGAAAATACGGGTTGGGTAGGTAAAGTTGATGACTTGAAACAGGGTACTACCGGGGCTTATGTATATATCGACCAAGATGGTCTGACACTTCATATCCAAACCACAACTAATGGGGATTTTATTAACCGCCATACGTTTGGGAGCGCTGACAGAGAGTACAATTCTACGTCTGGTTATGGCTTTTCATGGACAGGGGACGAGGGTTTTTACCTAGATTACGATGATGAAGATTATTACAGCTTCCATAATGCAATAATCACCTATTATCCCCAAGGTTATGGTGGAGGGTCTACTCCTAATGGAACATGGGATATAAACCAGCCAGTCGATGATTCATGGAGTAGTATATTCCTACTTTATGGCCACCATTCCGTTACTGTGAAGGATGGATATATTGCTTGGTTAGGGGATACTCCTACCGGTTATAACCTGTATATCCCAGATGGTACACGTTTGGGGGATTGGTCTGGTGCAATAAATTACGCTATTAGTACTGATACCTTGATTGCCTTTTTCGCAGGTGCTGGTCATCTCACTTATATAAAAAACTTCAAGAAAATCGCTGATAACCGCAAATTCTATCAGGAAATCAATGTTGACACTGCGGATAACCGTAACCTGTTCAGGCATTATGGTAGCCAAACTTTTCAACTTGCCAGCGGTGCGACTTATTCTACAACTTATACCTTGTCCGAGGCGGATTTTTCCACCGATCCGGATAAAAACTACCTACAGGTTTGTTTGAATGTCGTGTGGGATCATTATGACCGCCCGTCAGGGAAAAAAGGGGCTTATTCTTGGGTCAGTAAGTGGTTTAACGTCTATGTTGCGTTGCAAGATAGCAAAGCTCCGGATGCCATTCCTCGATTAGTTTCCCGTTACGATAGTAAACGTGGTCTGGTGCAATATCTGGACTTCTGGACCTCATCATTACCCGCGAAAACCCGTCTTAACACCACCTTTGTGCGTACTTTGATTGAGAAGGCTAATCTGGGGCTGGATAGCTTGCTGGATTACACCTTGCAGGCAGATCCTTCTCTGGAAGCAGATTTAGTGACTGACGGCAAAAGCGAACCAATGGACTTTAATGGTTCAAACGGTCTCTATTTCTGGGAATTGTTCTTTCACCTGCCGTTTTTGGTTGCTACACGCTTTGCCAACGAACAGCAATTTTCGCCGGCACAAAAGAGTTTGCATTACATCTTTGATCCGGCGATGAAAAACAAGCCACACGATGCTCCGGCTTACTGGAATGTACGTCCGTTGGTTGAAGGACACAGCGATTTGTCACGTCATTTGGACGACTCTATAGACCCAGATACTCAAGCTTATGCCCATCCGGTGATATACCAAAAAGCGGTGTTTATCGCCTATGTCAGCAACCTGATTGCTCAGGGCGATATGTGGTATCGCCAATTGACTCGTGACGGTCTGACTCAGGCCCGTGTCTATTACAATTTGGCCGCTGAATTGCTAGGGCCTCGGCCGGATGTGTCGCTGAGTAGCACCTGGACGCCGCAAACCCTCGATACTTTGGCCGCCGGGCAAAAAACGGTTTTACGTGATTTTGAGCACCAGTTGGCTAATAGTGATACCGCTTTACCTGCATTGCCAGGCCGCAATGTCAGCTACTTGAAACTGGCAGATAATGGCTACTTTAATGAACCGCTCAATGTTCTGATGTTGTCTCACTGGGATACGTTGGATGCACGGTTATACAATCTGCGTCATAACCTGACCGTTGATGGCAAGCCGCTTTCGCTGCCGCTGTATGCTGCGCCTGTTGATCCGGTAGCGTTGTTGGCTCAACGCGCTCAGTCCGGCACTTTGACGAATGGCGTCAGTGGCGCCATGTTGACGGTGCCGCCGTACCGTTTCAGCGCTATGTTGCCGCGAGCTTACAGCGCCGTGGGTACGTTGACCAGTTTTGGTCAGAACCTGCTTAGCTTGTTGGAACGTAGCGAACGAGCCGGTCAAGAAGAGTTGGCGCAACAGCAACTGTTGGATATGTCCAGCTATGCCATCACGTTACAGCAACAGGCGCTGGATGGATTGGCGGCAGACCGTCTGGCGCTGTTGGCTAGTCAGACTACGGCGCAACAGCGTCATGACCATTATTACACTTTGTATCAGAACAACATCTCCAGTGCGGAACAACTGGTGATGGACACCCAAACGTCAGCACAATCCCTGATTTCTTCTTCCACCGGCGTACAAACTGCCAGTGGGGCACTGAAAGTGATCCCGAATATCTTTGGTTTGGCTGATGGCGGCTCGCGCTATGAAGGGGTAACGGAAGCGATTGCCATCGGGTTAATGGCTGCCGGACAAGCCACCAGCGTGGTGGCCGATCGTTTGGCAACCACGGAGAATTACCGCCGCCGCCGTGAAGAGTGGCAAATCCAATACCAGCAGGCACAGTCTGAGGTCGACGCATTACAGAAACAGTTGGATGCGCTGGCAGTGCGCGAGAAAGCAGCTCAAACTTCCCTGCAACAGGCGAAGGCACAGCAGGTACAAATTCGGACTATGCTGACTTACCTGACGACTCGTTTCACCCAAGCGACTCTGTACCAGTGGCTGAGTGGTCAATTATCCGCGTTGTATTATCAAGCCTATGATGCCGTGGTTGCTCTCTGCCTCTCTGCCCAAGCTTGCTGGCAGTATGAGTTGGGTGATTACGCTACCACTTTTATTCAGACCGGTACCTGGAATGACCATTACCGTGGCCTGCAAGTGGGGGAGACACTGCAACTCAATTTGCACCAAATGGAAGCGGCCTATTTGGTTCGTCACGAACGCCGTCTTAATGTGATCCGTACTGTGTCGCTCAAAAGCCTATTGGGTGATGATGGTTTTGGTAAGTTAAAAACCGAAGGCAAAGTCGACTTTCCATTAAGCGAAAAGCTGTTTGACAACGACTATCCGGGGCACTATTTGCGCCAGATTAAAACTGTGTCAGTGACATTGCCGACGTTAGTCGGGCCGTATCAAAACGTGAAGGCAACGCTCACTCAGACCAGCAGCAGTATATTGTTAGCAGCAGATATCAATGGTGTTAAACGTCTCAATGATCCGACAGGTAAAGAGGGTGATGCGACGCATATTGTCACCAATCTGCGTGCCAGCCAGCAGGTGGCGCTCTCTTCTGGCATTAATGATGCCGGTAGCTTTGAGTTGCGTTTGGAGGATGAGCGCTATCTATCATTTGAGGGGACTGGAGCAGTTTCCAAATGGACGCTCAACTTCCCGCGTTCTGTGGATGAGCATATTGACGATAAGACATTGAAAGCGGATGAGATGCAGGCCGCATTGTTGGCAAATATGGATGATGTACTGGTGCAGGTGCATTATACCGCCTGCGACGGCGGTGCCAGTTTCGCGAACCAGGTCAAGAAAACACTCTCTTAAATTAACTTTTAACTAATATCTCCCACTCTGTTCGCCAGAGTGGGAGAGGATTTGTCATATCTAAAATCAATCTTGCGATCTTTCTCCATTTCATTGGAAGGGAAGCTGTAAAACAAAATAGAAGGAATATGATATGAGTCCGTCTGAGACCACTCTTTATACTCAAACCCCAACAGTCAGCGTGTTAGATAATCGCGGCTTGTCCATTCGTGATATCGGTTTTCACCGTGTTGTAATCGGGGGGGATACTGACACCCGCGTCACCCGTCACCAGTATGATGCCCGTGGACACCTGAACTATAGTATTGACCCACGCTTGTATGATGCAAAGCAGGCTGATAACTCAGTAAAGCCTAATTTTGTCTGGCAGCATGATCTGGCCGGTCATGCCTTGCGGACAGAGAGTGTCGATGCTGGTCGTACTGTCGCATTAAATGATATTGAAGGTCGTTCGGTAATGACGATGAATGCGACAGGCGTTCGTCAGACGCGTCGCTATGAAGGCAATACTTTGCCCGGTCGCTTGTTATCTGTGAGCGAGCAAGTTTCCGATCAGGAGAATGCTCAAATGACAGAGCGCTTTATCTGGGCTGGGAATACAACCTCGGAGAAAGAGTATAACCTCTCCGGTCTGTGTATCCGCCACTACGACACAGCGGGAGTGACCAGATTGATGAGTCAGTCACTGGCGGGCGCCATGTTATCCCAATCTCACCAATTGCTGGCGGAAGGGCAAGAAGCTAACTGGAGCGGTGACGACGAAACTGTCTGGCAGGGGATGCTGGCGAGTGAAGTTTATACGACACACAGTACCACCAATGCCATAGGGACTTTACTGACCCAAACCGATGCGAAAGGCAATATTCAGCGTCTGGCTTATGACATTGCCGGTCAGTTAAAAGGGAGTTGGTTGACGGTGAAAGGCCAGAGTGAACAGGTGATTGTTAAGTCTCTGAGTTGGTCAGCCGCAGGTCATAAGCTGCGAGAAGAACACGGTAATGGCGTGATTACGGAGTACAGTTATGAACCGGAAACTCAACGTCTGATTGGTATCGCCACCCGACGCGCCGAAGGGAGTCAATCAGGAAGCAGAGTATTGCAGGATCTACGCTATGAGTATGATCCGGTGGGGAATGTCGTCAGTATCCATAATGATGCCGAAGCCACCCGCTTTTGGCGTAATCAGAAAGTGGAGCCGGAGAATCGCTATGTTTATGATTCTCTGTATCAGCTTATGAGTGCTACAGGGCGTGAAATGGCTAATATCGGTCAGCAAAGCAACCAACTTCCCTCACCCGTTATACCTGTTCCTACTGACGACAGCACTTATACCAATTACCTTCGTACCTATACTTATGACCGTGGCGGTAATTTGGTTCAAATCCGACACAGTTCACCCGCGACTCAACATAGTTACACCACAGATATCACCGTTTCAAGCCGCAGTAACCGGGCGGTATTGAGTACATTAACGACAGATCCAACCCAAGTGGATGCGCTATTTGATGCCGGCGGTCATCAGAAGATGTTAATGCCAGGGCAAAATCTGGATTGGAATATTCGGGGTGAATTGCAACGAGTCACACCGGTGAGCCGCGAAAATAGCAGTGACAGTGAATGGTATCGCTATAGCAGTGATGGAATGCGGCTGCTAAAAGTGAGTGAACAGCAGACCGGTAACAGTACTCAAGTACAACGGGTGACTTATCTGCCGGGATTAGAGCTACGCACAACTGGCGTGGCAGATAAAACAACCGAAAATTTGCAGGTGATGACGGTAGGTGAAGCGGGTCGCGCACAGGTAAGGGTATTGCACTGGGAAAGTGGTAAGCCGACAGATATTGACAACAATCAGGTGCGCTACAGCTACGATAATCTTCTCGGCTCCAGCCAGCTTGAATTGGATAGCGAAGGGCAGATTCTCAGTCAGGAAGAGTATTATCCGTATGGCGGCACGGCGATATGGGCGGCGAGAAATCAGACAGAAACCAGCTACAAATTTGTTCGTTACTCCGGTAAAGAACGAGATGCCACTGGATTGTATTATTACGGCTACCGTTATTATCAACCTTGGGTGGGTCGATGGTTGAGTGCTGATCCCGCGGGAACCGTGGATGGGCTGAATTTATACCGGATGGTGAGGAATAACCCCATCACATTGACTGACCATGACGGATTAGCACCATCTCCGAACCGAAATCGGAATACATTTTGGTTTGCCTCGTTTCTGTTTCGTAAACCTGATGAGGGAATGTCTGCGTCAATGAGGCGGGGGCAAAAAATTGGCAGAGCCATTGCTGGCGGGATTGCGATTGGCGGTCTTGCGGCTGCCATTGCCGCTACGGCTGGCGCGGCCATTCCCGTCATTCTGGGGGTTGCGGCCGTAGGCGCGGGGATTGGCGCGTTGATGGGATATAACGTCGGTAGCTTGCTGGAAAAAGGCGGGGCATTACTTGCTCGACTCGTACAGGGGAAATCGACGTTAGTACAGTCGGCGGCTGGCGCGGCTGCCGGAGCGAGTTCAGCCGCGGCTTATGGCGCACGGGCACAAGGTGTCGGTGTTGCATCAGCCGCCGGGGCGGTAACTGGGGCTGTGGGATCATGGATAAATAATGCTGATCGGGGGATTGGCGGCGCTATTGGGGCCGGGAGTGCGGTAGGCACCATTGATACCATGTTGGGGACTTCCGCCACTCTTGCCCACGAAATCGGGGCAGCGGCGGGTGGGGCGGCGGGTGGGATGATCACCGGTACGCAAGGGAGTACTCGGGCAGGTATCCATGCCGGTATTGGCACCTATTATGGCTCCTGGATTGGTTTTGGTTTAGATGTCGCTAGTAACCCCGCCGGACATTTAGCGAATTACGCAGTGGGTTATGCCGCTGGTTTGGGTGCTGAAATGGCTGTCAACAGAATAATGGGTGGTGGATTTTTGAGTAGGCTCTTAGGCCGGGTTGTCAGCCCATATGCCGCCGGTTTAGCCAGACAATTAGTACATTTCAGTGTCGCCAGACCTGTCTTTGAGCCGATATTTAGTGTTCTCGGCGGGCTTGCGGGTGGCATTGGAACTGGCCTGCACAGAGTGATGGGAAGAGATCATTGGATTTCCAGAGCGTTAAGTGCTGCCGGTAGTGGTATAGATCATGTCGCTGGCATGATTGGTAATCAGATCAGAGGCAGGGTCTTGACCACAACCGGGATCGCTAACGCGATAGACTATGGCACCAGTGCTGTGGGAGCCGCACGGCGAGTTTTTTCTTTGTAATTAATATCTTGCAATAAACATTACCGGAAATCTTCGCCCAACATTGGGCGGAGATTTCCGGGTGGAATGCGGTTACTTTAATATCAAAAACAATTTAATTTATGATACTCATAGCTTGCTCTTTATCTTTTACCCCCATTCTGAATGAAGGATTTAATGAAGTTTGAATAGTTGCCGTGACAAGATGAGTACCTTTGAATGATATTGCCATTTGGGTGCCGATGTTTTTATTGATTAAAGAATCAAAATGAGGAAAGCACTGTTTATCGTTTTTTATCGCTATTTCTATCTGGTCATTACCGCCTTCATCTGGCCCTAAATAATCGATTTTATCTGTACAAACGTGAGTTAAGATAAAATTGCCACCGGATGAAAATGCAAATTTCAATCCCTCTTCTGCTTGTGTTTGTCTGTTTTGGGTATTTTTACCGGAGCACCCGATTATTACAGAGAGCAGTAACATAATAACAAACAAATTTTTCATGATTTCAACCTCAATTTAAGGTGGAATTTCTTTGTCCACGTAATGATCTCGATATACCCGTCATCTTTCAAGTTGCTTCTTTGTTGGTTGCACTCACTCACCCCGGTCACATAGTTCTCTATGCTCCCGGGGATTCGCTCCCTTGCCGCCGCGATGCATATTGAAATCCATAGGGTATAATATAGTTAGAAAACTGACGAAAAACTTACCTGATCCAATATATTGTTTGAAATCTTTTCAAAGGTTGCAAAACAGGTTTTAAAGTCGTGGGGTTGTTGATTGTAAACCATAGGAGCTACATAATCCTCAAAGCGTTGAGCGTACTTTTTATTATTTTTTAGCTGTAACAATGCATATCTCATCTCGTCAAATGGGTTATCAGTAAACTCAGGATGTTTACGGCCATATTTAGCAATATCTTCGGAAACAACTTTGATAAATATTGAAAATACATTAGCTAAATCCAAGTTGTTTCCATTAACTCAAGTTTAATAATAGGTCTTAAACAAGGGGCAATCTGATATTGTTGAGGATATCTAATTTCAATTTCTACATACCGGTATTCATCACGTTTTATAGGTTTTTCAGTAATTTTGAAAGCATCATCAGTAATAATGGTAGTAAATAACTGTTCTTGAAAAATCTTCCGAATTCTCTTACGTTCCGAACGGCTAAAAGATTGCCAGTTGCTACGCGGAATAATTTTAAGATCAATATCCTCAGACATTCGCATAATTTTAACGTGTGATTTAGCCAGAGCAGTACCACCACCAAAAATAATGGTAAATACGTCAGATTCAACCTTTGCAATTAAAGTAAGTAAATGGACTATCCAGAAGTCTTTTTCAATGATTGCAGGGTTATCTATGCCTAGTTCAAATGCAACATCATTAAACTCTTTTCTCAGTTGATCTATCTTTTTCATTTATTATTTTTCTGCCTATTTGTAAGCAAGTGCTAAATTTCCGATTATCAAATTTGAACTTAATTGATGCCGGGATTTGGGTTATTTCACCGTTCATAAATTTGAGTGTTAAATCATCAAAAGTAAAATCAATTTTTTTGAGTTTTAGCACCTCGGATACAATGGCATCTACACCGCCAGGTTTTGCTGGGATAGGTTTGCCTGATATAGTGCTCGGTCTGGCTTTTGTATATAGCCCATGACCAATTTTAATGAGTAGCCCTTTCTGTGTGAGTTGTTTAAGTGCCCGGCCAGTTTGATCATAACTGGCGATATCAGCAAAATCTTTGCGTTCAAAAACGTAACGTCTTGATCTGTTTAATTTTTGTTTTATTTTTTCGTAAGCTGTCATAACTCCCCCTTTAGAGAGATGCAAAATTACTGCATATAATAATGTATTATATATCAGTAATATGATTGCTTGACATGAGAAATGACCTGTTGAGTAAAATGGTTGTGAGCTATCTTTGATTTTTATAAAAATACTTCAAGAAATAGATACCCGTTCTTCTTCATCACCGGTGTCTTACCATTCGTTACGGTTTTATTGCCACGGTGAAGCCACCGTTTAGCCGTGGTGAACAATTACATCACGAGAAAATCTGAAATTGATAGCGGTATTGGTAGAATAATGAATGGGAAAATCGTATATATTGGGCTGACAGAATTGTAGAGGAGTTAATATTGTGGTCAAATCGTCTTTTATAATGAGCCGTTATTATGCAGAGTGCTAACCAAAAAATTAGCACTTTTTAATTATTAGTAATATATCACACTGAATAAATGAATAAATGAATAAATGAATAAATGAATAAATGAATAAATGAATAAATGAATAAATGAATAAATGAATAAATGAATAAATGAATAAATGAATAAATTAATTTTACCAATCTATATAGAGGTTGATTTTCAATTAATTAGTGATTGGCTTGATATTTAAAATCGTATTTAAAAGTGAATGTCAATATATTGAAACTTACCATTCATGCCATTATTTAATTACCTGATTACCATCGAATCTCAGCTAGCTTGAGTAAATACTCAGGTATAGGTGCTGCCCGGATACATGAATAAATAAGCTGTTCGAATGTTTTTTTAAGGTTAAAGCGCCAATTGAACCTGAAACAGAATTCGGCAAGATAACGAGGTAAATACTTTTTGCTAATCGAATGATATGTTCCGCGTATCGAATTTTTTACATTACTTATCATTGTGTTAACCCACTGAAAATAAGGAAGCTTAACACT
>NZ_RCWD01000065.1:0-14937 GCF_018448965.1 Photorhabdus hainanensis
GGACAATGCCAATACAGAGCTGGAATCTAACGCTGTCGCAACTCTATATTTACTTTGAAGGACGTTTGGATAATGTGATAACGTTGTAATCGCTAAATTAACGTGACACAGAATTCTGAACGCCCTCTTTTATAAGGGATTAGTCCTTTATCAAAAATCTCCTGATAGGTTTTCCCTAAGCTATTAATTAGAGCTTCAACATTGATAGTCATTACTTATATCACCTCTATTCTCGATTCAACCAATTCATCTGAGATTTAACTTTTCAAACTATTCACAAATGAATTGGCTTTTAAAAATAACCTTTCATTTATATCTGATTACCAACTCACGCCTGATGTAGGCAAGAAAGTCACTGAGCTAACCTGTTCACGTAAATCATAAGAAATCTGCATACTGATTTCGTCTGTGAAACGATATAAATCTTTACAACCAAACTGCCTTTTCAAAATTTGCCTTGGTGGTATTGATTTAATCGGACCACCTAAGTTTTCTTTAATCCACTTCCTATCCATAGAATGCGTCAATGGTGATGGCAATTCATTTGGGAATATAAATGAAGCTTTATCGTCCCTAAGCAACCTTAAAGTAATTTCGTTTAATATTTTACTACTCCGTTCAAACGATAAAAAAATCCCCTCTTTCACCATATCAATACCAATATTAAGTACCCCAAGGGGACCGCTTGGTTTACTTCTATAAGGGATCAGCCCTTCATCAAAAATTTCCTGATAAGATTTTCCTAGGCTATTTATTAGTGCATCTATGTTAACTGTCATTATTCATACTCATGATCTATTATCTGGGATAAGTTGTTTTTCACCAACATATCGGTTGTCTGTCCTAAACTATTTATGATTGCAAGAACATCAATCATCATTTACCGACTGTTCAAATAACAGTGCATCTACACGAAGATCAGTTTGATAAAGGAAGCGAATTTCTGTATTTGGATACTGATCATTTAGTTTACGTGTATAGGCATCAAATCCGCCTATTAAGCCAATTACCGGAATTCTCTCCGGTCCACTACTGTAATCGGGTTCTCCCATAAATGCTCTGACAATAGCTTTATTCATTTGGTGAAGAAATGGAGCAGGCATATCACCACTATATGTACCAGTATTATCAACGGTATTGATTAATGTGAATTGAACAGAAATCAATACTTTTGATATAATATCGAAAACTAAAGTAAGACCCGTCTCTGGTTCAACACTAAATCTGGAATAACCTTCGAAAGCAAACTCAAACTTTTCCTCTGGAAGAAGTCTATTTTCAACTAACATATCTGCGGTCTTCCCCAAACTATTAATAATTTCAATAACATCTATCATTATTTACATGCCCCTTATTCTTGGTTAAGCTAATTCATCTTCAATTTAACTTTTCAATCTGTTGATTAATGAATTAGCTCTCAAAAGAACCTTCCCTTTCTGCTAACTACCAACGCACTTCACTTGTAGGTAGAAATGTAACTCGACTGACTCGATCTAGAACATCGTGCGATATTTGCATACTAATTTCCGACTTATCCTGATAGGAATAAAGATATGTCCAACCAAATCTATATGTCAATGCCTCAAATGGAGGTGCTGATTTAATTGGTTTACCTAAATTCTTATCTACCCATTGTCGGTTCATTTCCTTCATTAAGGGATATGGCATGTTGTTCGGAAAAACAAAACTGGGACGCTCAGGTATAAATAAAGTTAAAGTCATCTCTATGAATGTCTTAGTTTCTCGATCAAATGATAAGAAAATCCCTTCTTTTACCATATCTAACGATATTGTTTTATCACCAGAAAAACCTTTTGGTTTAGTTTTATAAGGAATTAGCCCCTCATCGAAGATTTCCTGATAAGTTTTACCTAAACTATTAATTAAGGCTTCAACGTTGATAGTCATTATTTATATAACCTCTTCTCTTGGTTTAGTTTATGCATCTTAGTGCGAGCTTCTTCTATCTGCTCTTCTGTTGCCCCATAGCTTTTCAACGCCGGCTTTATGGTATCTAAATCACGATCTAAGGCTGTTCTTAAGTCTTGTGCATCCTGCTTTATTTGAGCCGAAGTATTCCGGCCTCCATAGGTAGCACTAAGTTTCTGATGAACCTCTGCTGGAATAATAATAGCCGCTACGTCTTTAGCCATATCACTGATCTGTTTCTTATCCAACATTGGATACAATTCCGCTAACTTAACCTTGATAGCCGCAGCCGAAGGCATATGATCCGCATGTGTTCCATTCCTCAGCCGCCCCGCAAAGTTCCTATACAAATCCACTTCAAACAATTTCACCGGCGGTTTACTCAGATACACATACACCGGCGGCATATTCGGAATGGGGAATACCAGAATATAATCGCGGAAATCCTTCTCTTCCGGCATCGGCAACGATTCAATATCGCTGCCCACTTTATCCGGGATCGGCAACACGGTTATTTGCGACGGAATAAACGGCTGTTCTTCATTCCCGGTATGGGCTGGAACCTTGAATTCCTGCTCATTCGGCGTCCATAAAATTGTCGGCCGAGTTTCTCCCGGTTCCCAGAACTCATAATTACCGGTGGTCCGATTGAGCGTCATCATGCGAACCGGTACTTTATCCAGACCACCTTCCGGGCTGACGTGATATCCTTGAACCGTCATCCTGCCGCTTTTTTCATCTCTGATCCAGCGAAAACGTACACGCGTTGGCGCTTTACCATACTGTTCCGCTATCTGCCTCAGGCGATACGGGTCTAAGTAATCCTCTTCACCCTGATTCAACGCCGGTGAATAAAACAGCCCCATTAGCCCAACTGTCACCGGATTCGGCGCCGCCAGCCAACGTCCTGCACTAATAGCGCCGCCGCCAATGTAACGCATTACCAGCGTTTCCCCTTCCGCTACCGCGCTGCGGGCAGTGGCAGCCACGGCGGTAGCAGCCGCTTCGGCTTTATCTTCACCACCACGGAACCACCGCTTATACCACGGTAATTTTTTATCCTGCGGCTTATCTGGTTCTGGCGGGTGTTTCTTCTCTTGTGGAAGCGGTTCTGGTTTTTGCGGCGTCACCGGAGTGGGAGATGACGGCACCTGATATATCGCCATTCTGCCAAAATTATTCGCCGGTTCAGGCTCGGTTCCGGCATCGGTACAACCTTTACCCCGCTGGCAGGACTTTGTAAACACTGGTATCGGCGGCGGAGGCGCCTGCGTTGCGGGCGGGCTTCCCACATCCTTTACCGGAGAAGAGAAGTGCTGTTGCACCATATTTGTGGGAGCGGCAACCCGGTCAGCATCCTTATCCTGCTTCTCATAGCTGTCCATCTCGGAATTGATAAACCTAGCCCGACAGGGGCAAGTACTCACACTGTCCAATGTGCCAGCCAGCTTGCGCCCCATGTCAAACACATCGGATACACCACCGACAATCGTGTAAGTACCGGGATGTTTGCCACAGGTAACTGTATCCCCTTCACGAGCGGTTGCTCGCCCATTAAATGTCATGGTGTGATCACCGGTGATAATCTGTCCGCCACAGGTTGTTTTATCACCAACGAGCAGGAAATACCCTATTGCCATTTATTCACTTCTCCAATGATTTACAACATGAAGAGTGAATCTAACTGAAATCATCATCATGCTTTTGTCACTTATGGATTAATAAGTAATCAATAGTGCAATGAATTTCACTTAAAAGTATATAGGAATATTCTGAAAATTAGAGAAATAATGTCGATTGATACTGGTAATTCACTATGTTTTATAACAATTTTATAACAAAAATTAAACAAAAGTGAGTTTCATGAATAAATTTAAGAAACAGTGACGAGTTAGCAGAAATACACAACAGATTTTTGCAAGCCACGGTCAATTGTTAATCATTAACCGTTCAAAGTGCTGACCGAAAGACCAACACTTTGTCAACAATCTACAAAACTATTCAGGCTTTGATGAGCTTTACCAAATTGCCTCTGAGCATTGCAGGAAAACTATGCGCTTGCACAAGCAAACATGCTTTGTTGGTGCAAACGGCGAGCAAACTGACAATTTAAGGCTAACTCTTTCCTACTATGCCCGCGAACCAGTAAAGCCTCCCAACGATGATGATGACCGGGCACAAACCCTGTACAGGCAAATCCCGCCTGTTGCAAAATTTCCATCGCCTGGAGAGTGCCTTCCCCTACCGGCAGTTTCACATATACCAGTTTGTGTGCCGGTAACTCCGCCACCTCTTTTACCCGCTCGGTTGTCTGCTTTTCTATCCACACTTCCAACCGACGTCCATGATTGGTTATGCGGATATCCGCATCAGCCAACTCCTCCGGTTGCAGAGGCTCTTGACCAAACACTTGAGTCACCGATGTCAGCCACCTTTGCCAACCGGAAGGCCAATGTAATTCTGGAAACGGCCAACTTTGTAAAGGCAAACACCCCAGCACAATGCTTTCCGGCCGTGCCTGATCAAATGGTGACGTTACATAATCCGGCAGTAAGCCCGTCGTGTGAAAGCCCAAATTTTGGGCCAAACGTTGGCTGTGGTTATGTGACGACACCTGTTTAATCGTGAGTATGCTTAACCCCATTTTCTTAGCCTGATGACACAAGTATTGGCCCAATGCGGTGGCAATACCTTGCCCACGCGCCTGCGGGCGTACCGCGATCAACGCCAGTTCAGCGCTTAATGGACACTGTTCATCCCGCCACAGCGCCGCATGCCCTAATACTTGTCCATCCTGTACCGCAACAGCAGAATACCACTGTTTAGCCGCATTATAGCGGCCAAGCATCGTGGGTAAATAGACTTCCGGGTAGACATAATCTTCGCCGTAAACAGCCCGAAATAACGCACTAACACCGGTAGAGTCCTCTTCCCGGAATAATCGAATGAATGGCATGACTGGATTTATGCTCATGCTGCCTTCTCTTCAGCACTATAACCACGATTATCAACCACCCGCACCAACTTACCGGATCGAGGATGAGTAACCATATTTTCCAAGGCGCAGTAAGTGACCTCCACATGCAGGAAGCCCTGATCACATAACTTTGCCATAGCGGGTTGGTCCGCCAGCAATGCTTGACGCATTGATGTTGCCGATGGCATCAGTGATGAATTCCCGGCTAACAAGAGTTGTATGTTATCCATGCCGTTCTGACGGCTCAGCAATAACTGCCAAGCGAGTACACCCGCTTGCTGTCGCAGTAAACGCGCAATATGGTCAGGAAAAATGGATAGTGAACCAACTCGAATTCGGTGAGCGCCTCCTGCCCGCCCCTGCAAAGCGAATTTGCGTCGCGGCTGCCCCGGCGCTTCACACCAACAAGCCATATCTCCAGTAGGGTAACGGATAATCGGCATCAGGCGTCGTTGCAGGTTGGTGACAACTAATAGGCCATTTTGGCCAGGCTCCGTAATCGGCTGACCGTTGGCTTCGTCAACAATTTCAATAATGGTTTCCGTATCAAAAACCCGATGTTCGCCATAACAACAATCGGGAGACGCCGCCCCAATGAGACCCGCGTCAACGCTGGCGCAACCCACTGAACCAATACGCGCATTAGGAAATACCTGATTCAACAGTGTCAATTGCTCTGGAAACAGGCTTTCGCCACCGTACAACAGACGCTCAACGCCCTGCATAGACTGGCCGCGCTGCTGCAAGGCACTGGCAAAACGCAGCAATTGCACCGGCATCCCAGCCAAGACATTAATATTCAAGTTAATAATAGCGTCGGTCAGTATCCGATCATCAACGGAGCTGGTAAACGGATACTCCACCACCGGCACCGGTGAATAGGACAAGGCACCATGAATAAACAGCAAACCGGTGTACAAATCACCAGAAAAAAACAGATTAGCAAAGCGGTCGCCAGGTTGTAATTGTTGTGCAATCCCTTGACCAAATGCGCGTATAAAAGCACGCCATTCACTACAACTGAACACTGACAACCTGCCGTCACTGGTTGAACCACCGGTTTTAAAAACATGACCGCCGTTGACAGGGCCAGTTAACACCGGCCAGTTCTCCAGCGATTGCGATTGTTGCCAATAATCAGCAGGATTGATCAACGGCAGATCAGTTAGCTCCCAACCAGATCGAGGCAGATCACGGTAAAGATCCTTAAAAAAGGGGGAATGATTGCGGACGTATTCAACCAGATCGTGTAATGATAGTGTCATGATTTACCCAAAAAGTAGTATTATTGGTCTCAGAATCGGCTATCCAGCACCAGCGGCGTTTTGCCGCTTTGCGGGTGACGACGGAACTGCCCCATCGGCGTCGGAATAACTTCCAATTGAAGCAATCCACCACTGACAACCTGGTTCAGCATCTTATGTTGCAGCAAATGTGTACGCACCTGGTCAACATCCCCATCGGCTAACACATGGATGTAATCACCGCCATCGGCGTTGTTTCCCACCAGCCACTGCACCGGAAACTCCAACTCGGCTGACAATGCCGTTGGGTTCACAAAAATAGATCCCACCCGCAGCAACGCACCATGACGACCTTCCAATTTAAACCGCGGCGTTGGCAATCCGCAGTCACAGAGAGCGGGAAGCCAATAACCCAAGTCACCTACATCGTAACGCTGGACCACCTGCCCTTCCCTTTCCAGAGGGGTAAACACCAGTCGACCGCTTTCCCCTGTAGGAACAGGCTGATCACTATCAAGAGCCAAGATTTCCAGCCACTGAATATCAGATAACAGATGGAATTCGCCCTCGTGACAACAGGCGCAAGCATGACCTAACGGGCCTGCATCCACGGAACCGTAAATTGCCGAACGAATCACCTCTACACCAAAACTGGACAGAAACTGACGTCGCTCTTCGTTAATATGTTCACCACCAGTAAAAATTTTACGTACCCCGCCATAGGCACGCAACGCAGCCTCTTCACATTCAAACAATCGGTGTATAGTGCTCGGCATCCCGACCAGCGTATTGACCCCTTGAGTGATAATAAAGTGCCTGATTTGGCTAAAATCATCGTCTATTGGGCCGCCCATCGGGTAATGGGGCACAGATAATTTATCCAGAATAGTGAAGAAACTCATCAGACCGCCATACAAATTACCGCCATACAGCAAATTCATTACCCGGTCTCGTGCTGGGTCCAGACCAGCAGCAAACAGGCCATCTGCCGAAGACTGCATTTGGCTGTGATAATCTCGATGGCTGAAACCCGCCAGTTTTGGTTCACCGCTACTGCCGCCGCTACGGAAAAACACCTGTGCTTTCGCCGTTATGCCGCCACTTTGAAACTTTGCTTTATCCATCACCGGAATACCTGCCAGATCCGGCGGATTGGCTGACAATTTATCCAATGAGACATGGCCCGGCAGTTGTTCAGCTTTCAAGCTGACGGAGACGCGTCGCGCCAGCCGAGTCAACGCATAAACGCCATCATGGGGTTCACCTTCATAGCCATCATGCATAGTTCCGGCCTGACATATCCGACTAACACCAGCAGCCAGCAACTGACGACTCAGCATCGGCAGCTCTTTTTCTTTAGCTATCAAAGCGCAACTTTGCAAATAGGGACGCCACGGCAACAAAACCTCGACCAATTGCGCACGTGGCGCCGGGCGGACTTGCAAAGTACGGTACAGTGGTGATGGCGCAAGTTCTTGACGCTGTATCCAGGCTACCCGCCAACCATTACCCTCCTCTATTGAACCGTGAAGATCAGCAAAAGTGTGATCTAACTGTAAGAATGCCATCTGACTGCTAACTTCCGCCGCTTCCTGTATGTCCGGCTGTAAAGCGGGCCATACTGGCGCACGTCGTTCCAATGCGGCGGCCACAGCACTAACCACCTCCCGTAAAACGTTCTCGTCAGTGCTATCCACCAATAAACACTGTGGACTGGAGCACGCTTGTTGCTCAAAACGGCAAATATCATCAGCCAGCGCGTCATAGTCAGCATCACTAGCAACCATCGGGTCCAAATAAGCAAAACTGATACGATGTCCCCAATCTATCCAACGGCAGCCGGGCCGTAGTTGGCTACGGATAGCGGTCAACGCGCTATTACTGCCCCAGGCGGATACGGCATCAGCACACGCCAATAATTCTGATAATTGATCGGACGGCAAAGGCAACACAGAGATATAAGGCGCCAACGCGCCGCTCAGGTCATAACGTAGAAACTCAGCCAATATCCGCGCATTAAGGCCGTGATCACTGCTACTAGGACGCAACCAGTTGACATTACCCACCAGCAAGCTTTCCAACACTGCCATAAATGGCAGCAAAGGCGCATTGGACGGCGTGATATGCACCACCAATCCCAACGGCTGCCAGGTTTCAAAACGGGGCTGTGTATAGTCAAAGCGACGCAGAGAAAAGGGTTGTTCGCCCAATTCGTGTCGCAACTTTGCCTCTAAAGCATCACGATGACAAAAGTGACGTAACGCGGTGATTGCGGCTGTATCCAACTCAAGCCTGGCTGCAACCGTATCGAGGCCGTCAACAAAGCGTTCAGCACACGCCAATACCTGTTGTACGCTTGGGGGACACGCCAACGTCTCAGCCAACTTACCTTTCAGTTCCGCCAATATGCTAGCGGGTTCCAAGTCAGAGATAACCTTACCATTCACTAAATACATTTCAGGACTCCTTGATCAACTCAGAAGCGGCAATCGCACAACTGCGGCTTTTGCTGGTACCGGCACGACCCAATAACTCAAACCAATCGGTCGCTAACTCACAGCCACATTCAGCAGCCGGATGTAACACCGCCAAATCGCTCACCACAATACTGTGTGCCGGGCTGGAAGTGATGTAGGGTGATGCCAGATGCAGGAAACCGGGCTTACCGTAGGGTTGAACCGCCATGTTGGCCGTATCGCGGATATAAGCGCGGGCATAGGTCGGCACATGAAAATGGTGATTTCGGCACTCAACATAAGGCACGGGATGTTCCACCGAACCGTAACCATCCCGGCACCGCTCGTCAGGAATACCCAGTTGTTCCCCCAAACGCCGATACAGCAAGGATCTTGGAATGGCTTTATCTGCGTGCGTTTTCCAGCCGCCCCCTAAAAACACCAATGACTCAGGATGCAACTGGACCGGCGGCAACCCCATTTCCCGCATCCGTTCCAGCGTGAACCACAAGAATGCCGGAAAGCCCAAGATACGCACCGGCAACCCTTGTGCCGCAAACTCTTGTAAGGATCGGATGACGCCAAAAGGATCAAACTCATTGCTTTTTCCATTATGGCGCAGTGCATAACAGACTTGGTTTACCGGCGCATATTTACACAGATATTGATCGGTATACGCGGTTCCCAACGTAACCGTACCGGCAGGTTCATAGCTTAACAGCAAGTAATTGCAAGGCTGTCGCGGCGTATTCCAACCGTAATACTCAAAAATTCGTTCAACCATATTTTGAGCCGCGCGTATACTGCGTGCATCGTAACGCATACGGCTCTTTTCGCCGGTTGTCCCGGAAGAGGTCAACTCCAATGCATTCCTGCCGGTACTACTGAGCAACAATTGGCGTTTGAAATAATTAGCGAAAATAGGCGGCAAACGCGACCAATCGTCCAGTTTTTCCAGTCTTTCCACTTCCAAGCCGTTAACCTTCAACCACTGAGAATAACCGGGAGTGTTTTCACAGTGGTACAGCGTCAATTCACGCATGGCAGCATCAAATAGTTGGTCACAAACGTTATCGACCCGGTAAGGATGATCAAGCGCACAAAGGGCGTCAACATAAGCAAGAGAGGTCAAAAGTCATCTCCAGAAATTAAAGAAAAGGGCATTTACTCCCTTAAAATAATAGGTATGTTGTTTCAACCTTCGGCAAGTAAAGCCCGAAGAAAAAATAACGATATGCTGAATACAACTTCTTAACCAAATTAAAAATAGGTCACCGTTTTTAGAAAAAAAATCTTAATTTTGTTAATTTCTTGTAAACAAAACAATAAAAATATAACAATTATGATTTAATGAAGGCTAATATAACAACAAATTTATATTTAATAACCTTATCAACGAATTTAGTCATCATTATTCATGTATCAATAATGCCAATAATAATTTGGAATTATTCATCAAATACGAATTTATAATCAATATGTAACATTTAACAAACAACCAGAATATTGAGATCTCCACGATATTTATACAATTATATAGTTAGCATGATAATCAACAATGTTACTTCTTTATTTCCGTCAATTTTTTTAACCGGGAACGTCTATAAACCCGGAATATGGCCAACAAATCTAAGGTAATAAACTTGTTATTTCTCACCAAGTAAGCTATTTCTATTCAATGATGAGTAATTTTAAGAATTATTCACAACATAATAATAAAAACAGATTAATAATCTGCATTTATATTTTCGATATTTACAATACCTAAAAACAAGCAATTTATGATATTACTAACACCAGTCAAGTTCTTATCAACGTGAAAAATCCATTAAAAAATTTAAAATAAAAAAACACATTTCTATGCACACGATAGAAATTTTCTTTTATACGATTACCCTACTTACCTTAACAATCATTCATATCAACATTTTTTTATCAACCATTATCACTACCGGGAAGAATAAAATATTCTAATAACAACCAAAATAAGAATTGCCAATAAGCAATATTATATATAATGATATTTCAATAAAAAACTAAAAGTTTTTATTTTTAAAAAATCATAAATATATAAAATATAAAACTAAAATTTATATGATTTTCCAATTTATAATAACGAAAATATCACATTTATATTTATAATTGCCATACAAATCATTTCGTCTCACAATTTAACCAAGAATTACAACAAAATATTATTTATATTGTAAAAATAACAATGGTAAATTAATCTCTTGTTCTAACCAATAATACATTTCATTACTTTATATTAACTCATGTAATAATTTACATTACTTACCAAATTTAGTGTTTTATACCATTATAATAAACTCGATATAAACCCCATATAAATTCAAATCTGGTCGCTTCATTTTAAATAATTTCCTATTTAATAAACCAAACAGAAAACCAGATAATAATTATGGTAATTTATATTGTATACAATAATATCTCAATGACAAATCACACTGTAAAAAACATCAAAAATAATATAAAAATATACTCCAGTTCTTATCAAATTTAATCCATATAATTTAATTAAAATTAAAACCGTATATTTATTTAAACAAAACAATAAAATCATTTTCCATGAAAAATGTTACCAGTGAATTTAATCAATTATGCTTTATTGCATTAGAACATTTAATTAAGAATGTATCTTACAATACCATAACAGGCACAATAGCTTTATTCCACCATGATACACAAGATAAAATTTAAGTCGGTGATTGTGGTTAGAATATGTGCCTGACACAATAATCTGATACATCCGGTTAGTCTGGCGTCATGATTGACACCAGACTAACCACCCCAAATCTCGTATATGGACGAACATCAAGAACTATTTAACCAATAAAATAACTCACATTTATAATCGATAACTATACATCTAGTTAATATTCACTATACGTAACTATATGTTAAATAAGGATAGGTTATTTCTCCTTTTTAGCAAAACAGAAAAAACAACCATTAGCGATAGCAAAAGATCCTGGCGCTGTTTTCTACGATACTTGTGCTCGTCTCCCTATGCTTGCTACTGTTATTTAGTTGCAGCAGCACCTTTGAGCAGTATGCTTCTGAATGAGGTCATTCCTGCTTATCTCCTGAAATCTTGCATGCCGCTGGTATCTCAATAGAAAGGTTATCCTCATCATATGGAGGAGCTGAACTTAACGTTCATTCGCTGCTATGTAGACATTATTCAACACTACGATTATTCAGTACCACAAAGAGGTAAATTATGAACAACTTTGACCCCAAAACTTATCAACACACCCCCACGATCACGGTTCACGATAACCGTGGCTTGGATGTCCGCGAAATCCGTTATCACCGTACTACCGCAAAAGAAAACAGTGATATCCGTATTACCCGTCATCAGTATGATGCTTTCGGGCGCCTACACCAAAGTATTGATCCGCGCCTGTATGACGCCAGGCAAAAAGATCATACGGTGAAACCCAATTTTCTCTGGCAGTATGATTTAACGGGCAACGTCCTACGTACAGAGAGTGTCGATGCAGGCAATACTATCACTCTTCATGATATTGAAAACCGTCTTGTCCTGACCGTAACTGCAACAGGCGTCAAGCAGACTCGGCAATATGAAGACAACTCTCTGCCCGGTCGCCTGTTATCCGTAACCGAACAAGAAACAAAGGAAAGGGCAGCCCATATCACCGAACGTCTCATCTGGGCTGGAAACACACCGGCAGAAAAAGACCAAAATCTTGCTGGTCAATGTGTGCATCACTACGACACAGCGGGAGTGATCCAACTGAATCGCCTTTCCTTGACCGGCGCGGTTTTATCACAATCCCGTCAGTTACTGGCTGACAGTCAAGAAGCAAACTGGTTCGGAGATGATAAAAAGATTTGGGATAAGCGATTAAGTAATGATGTATACACCACCGAAAGCAAAACCGATGCCACCGGCGCTCTATTGACGCAAACCGATGCCAAAGGAAATATCCAGCGTCTGGCTTATGATGTAGCCGGTCAGTTAAAAAGGAGTTGGCTGACGGTAAAAGGCCAGAGTGAGCAGGTGATTATCAAATCCCTAACCTATTCAGCGGCAGGACAAAAACTACGCGAAGAGCACGGTAACGGTATCATCACCGAATACACTTACGAACCGGAAACCCGGCGACTAATTGGCATCACTACCCGTCGTTCAAACGATACCAAGGCTTTGCAAGACTTACGTTATGAATATGATCCGGTTGGCAATGTAATCAGTCTCCGTAACGATGCAGAAGCGACCCGCTTCTGGCGCAATCAGAAAATAGTGCCGAAGAATATCTATACTTACGATTCCCTGTATCAGCTTATCAGCGCAACCGGACGCGAAATGGCGAATATAGGCCAACAGAATCACCAGCTCCCCTCTCCAGCGCTAACTTCCGACGACAACACTTACACTAACTATACCCGTACTTATACCTATGACCGTGGTGGCAACCTGACCCAAATCCGACACAGCTCGCCTGCGAGCCAAAACAATTACACCACAGACATAACCGTCTCGAATCGCAGCAACCGTGCGGTACTGAGTACCTTGACCACTGATCCAACTAAAGTGGATACATTGTTTCAGGCGGGCGGTCATCAGGAGACATTACTACCGGGACTAAACCTAAACTGGAATGCGCGAGGTGAACTACAACAAGTGGCGCCGATAAAACGGGATAACCGCACCGACAGTAACAACGATGTAGAGTGGTATCGCTATGGCAACGACGGGATGCGGCTGTTAAAAGTCAGTGAACAGCAAACGCAAGATATTCTCCGGCAGCAACGAGTTGTCTACCTGTCGGGACTGGAACTGCGTACAACCCAAAATGGCGCTACTGCAACAGAAAAATTACAGATCATTACAGTGGGTGAAGCCGGTCGTGCGCAAGTGCGGGTTCTACACTGGGAGAGCGGCAAACCAGAAAACATCAACAATAATCAGATACGTTACAGTTACGATAATCTGATTGGTTCCAGCCAACTTGAGTTAGATAGCGACGGGCAAATCATCAGTCAAGAGCAGTACTATCCATTTGGCGGTACAGCGCTATGGACCGCAAGAAACCAGATAGAAGCCAGTTACAAAACGATCCGGTATTCCGGTAAAGAACGAGACGCCACGGGACTCTATTATTACGGCTACCGGTATTATCAGCCGTGGGCGGGAAGATGGCTAAGTGCGGACCCGGCAGGCACTATCGATGGATTAAATCTCTATTGTATGGTGATGAATAACCCAATTACGCTGGCGGACAATATGGGACTCTCAAGTTTAGACTGGCTTGATCTCGCCATGCCGCAAAACAGACCTGATATTTCGCCACTTTTATATAAACAAAATCCAAGAGTTGAAAAGAGATACCAATATTTCACCAGAAGCACCGGTGAAATATTACAAGAAACAAAGAGAAATGAAGATACGCTCAAACCTATGAAACCAAAAGATAGAGAAAAAAAATCCAGAGATATGAAGTATACAAATGCAAAATTAAAAGGATATGCCGCCCATGCCGGTATTATGGGTCATGGCACCAACATAGATCACGATACCTATAAAGATAAATTTTTAAACCTGAGTGGTAGCTTAAGTGCCAAAAATACCTTCCCCGGAGTGCAACTTATCAGCGAAAAAGCGAAGCCCGGTTTCGAACAGTACCACCCCGATAAACTTCAAACATCCAAACGTTGGAGGCCAAATATCGATCTTGGCAGCTATCGCGTTACTAATGAAAAAGAATTTATCGCAGGTATACAAAAAGCGTATCAAGAATCAGGCACTGCATTACATCCACTGATTGAACAGAGGATCAAAGCACACATTAAGGAAAACAAGAACATTTTACCTAAAATGGCAGGTATTGCGGGTCTGCATGCTGAGGTACAAGCCTTAAATTATATGGTCACTGAACTTGCTAAAAGGGGAGAAAATATATCAAGTCATTTGAGTCAGAGCTATATATTTACACAACGACTTGTTGGTGCAACCAATCAAGACTTCCCGGCCTGTCATAATTGTTCTGGAATATTATCCGGCATAGAAAATGTCATGACAGGAAGGGTAGAAAATTATAGAAGAATGACACGCAGAAACTCCGTAGCGTAAGTAATAATTTGTACTAGAACTCAAACCTGATCTGACAGCTATCGAGAATGGATGTCAGATCAAGTTTCAATTCACACAGGGATAGGGAGTGTTAGAAATTCTGTGTCATTCCAGTAATATATCTCAAAAAGGAATGACAAATGACTCAATCTTTCGATTTCGACAAAGCCCTGAAAGCGCTTCAGGAGGGTCAGGCACTGACCGGTAAGA
>NZ_RCWD01000066.1:0-13217 GCF_018448965.1 Photorhabdus hainanensis
TTCTTACCGGTCAGTGCCTGACCCTCCTGAAGCGCTTTCAGGGCTTTGTCGAAATCGAAAGATTGAGTCATTTGTCATTCCTTTTTGAGATATATTACTGGAATGACACAGAATTTCTAACACTCCCATTTATTATGCAAAATCGTGATGCTTTAAATACTTCAATTTAAGCCATCTCTCTTTTCATGCCTTTAATGTAATCTCATGCACAAATCAATTTGTGTTGTTATTTTTATAAACTATTTTTGCTCTCGGTTTACATTTAAATACCCACTTAATTGTTATCGCCTTTCTGGATGATTAATCTAACAAACCTTTTACTATCGATGATGAAAATAAGGCGTTATTAGAGAAAATCAATCAATAGACAATACGCTACCTGAAATTTTATATGATGGAAAAAACTTTATTTTTAAAAGGGATTGTCAACGGCTTATGAGTTATTAAGGTTAAACCTGTTAAACCTGTTAAACCTGTTAAACCTGTTAAACCTGTTAAACCTGTTAAACCTGTTAAACCTGTTAAACCTGTTAAACCTGTTAAACCTGTTAAACCTGTTAAACCTGTTAAACCTGTTAAACCCATCGTCTTTAACAAAACCTGCGGACTTCTCCCTCCTGAATGCTAATTATGAGTAAAACGCGCTTTTAACATCAGGGGAAAAGGGATAACAAACAGCTCGAAGAATTATCATTTCGTTGGACGTTCTTGCTTCTTGATGTATGTTGGCGAGAGTAAGCCACGCAATACATTCAAAACCAGCAAGGGTAATGCCTTGCCGAAATTTCTTTCCCGCCTTTATGCTGGCGGGAGTATCCTTTTCAAGGAAAAAATGGCGGCATTCAATTCACTTTGGGAATACTTTTTATTGTTTTCCGCTATTGTTTACCATAACGAAACTCAGGGGAGAGTTTACTTATCCCAAGCCCATTAATTTTTTTAACTTTGATCTGCACGGGTATCCGTTCTTTCATGGCTTCAATGTGGCTGATAACACCGATGGTTTTACCGAAAGCATTTAAATGGTCCAGCGCGTCAAGCGCAATATCAAGGGTTTCTTGATCAAGTGTGCCAAAGCCTTCATCCAGGAATAGTGAATCAATACTGGTTTTATTGCTGACTAAATCAGATAGCGCTAAAGCCAAGGCGAGGCTAACCAGAAAACTTTCGCCGCCAGAAAGCGTTTTGGTATCGCGAATAGCATCGGCTTGCCAGGTATCAACCACTTGCAGTTCAAGACCATCACTGTTTTTACGTTGCAAATCGTAGCGTCCGTGCAATTTTTTCAGCCGTTGATTGGCGAGATGAACCAAATGATCCAGTGTTAATCCTTGAGCAAAACGACGGAATTTAGCGCCATCAGCTGAACCAATCAGGTTATTAAGATAACTCCAGTCATCATAATTTTGTCGGCAATGATTGATCTCTTCCAATAAGGATTTTTGCTGTTGACGGCGTGTTGCATCATTACCAAGCAGGTTTTTCAGTTCTCCTTGTTGTAAGGTGTTTCTTTTTAGCTCATCAATAAGGCTTTCCAACTGTTTGGTCAGTTGTGATTTTGTATATTGATCAAGTAATTCAGGGCGATTTTTCCGATGTTGTTGCAGGGCCTCTATCGCTTTCTGGCATAGGGCGTTGGCTTGTATCTGCTGTTGTTCAAGCTGTTCTTTGAGTTGTCGTAATTCCTTACGTTGTTCTTGCGATAACAGTGCCGCTTCAAGGGCATGTTGATCGGTAAATGGGCTTTTAGCTAACGCGACATTAAGGTTCTGTTCTGCCTGCTGTTTTTGTTGTTCAGATTGGCGACAGTTTTTTTCTGTCTCATGAATGGCGCCGGTTAGTTGGTTGATGCTGGATTGCGCTTGTTGCAGATGTGACAATGCCTGTTTGTGCATTTCCTCCAGCTTTTGAGATTGTTGTTGTAGTGCTTGAGTGATTTCCGTAACGGATTGTTCACCAAATAGCTTTTTGCGTTGTTGTTGTGTCTCTGCGAGTTGTTGTTTCTGCTGTTGTGCTGTTTGATTAAGCTCGTTTAAACGGGATACATATTCTTCTTTCTGTTTATGCAATGATTCAATCTGATTTTGGATAACTGCTTCTTCTTTTTGGATCTGTTGCCAATTTTCATGACAGTTTTGATATACCTGCCACTCTTTTCTACGTTGTTGCAGCCAGTTTTCACTCTCATTTGACATTGGCAGTGATAAATCATATTGCTGTAATTCTGATGTCATTTTTTCGATGACATCCGTCAGCTTACGTTGCTGCTGTTGTATCTCTGGTTGCAGTTCAGATAAGTGTTTTTGCAGTGTATTGTATTGATGCTTACTCAGTTCAATATTTCGCTCAATTTCTTTAACGTGTTCTTGATGAGCGGCCACTGTTTTTTCTGTTTTCTGGTACGTTTTTTCTGCTAGTTCAAGTTCGGTTAATTGGGTTTGGCAAAGCTGATGAGCAGATTGGTTTTGTTGCACAAATAGTTCGAGAGCGGGTTTATCTGAAAGAGAAATGTCGATCTGTAATATTGCGCAAGTTTCCTGCCATTGTTGAGTTAATACATTCAATCGTGGTTCAGCGTTAGCAATTTCTTGCAAAATATGGTCGTATTGTTGCTGTTGGAACTCTTTTTTATTGACCAATGATATTTTGGTGGCTTGTAACCCGTCGAATTGCAGACGTAAATCTTTTAACCGTTGTTCTGATTTTGGCAGTTCAATATTTTGATAAGCTTGAATGGCAGGATGATGTTCAGAACCGCACAGTGGGCAAGGGGAGCCTTCCTTGAGTTGCGCCCGTTCTTTTTCCAGACTGACAATCTTTTGTTCTAACTGAATACGTTGAGTCAGATCGGCTAAATGTTGCTGTTTGTCTGAGAGTTGTTTATCAATGGTTTCAATTTGAACAGGAAGTTCCTTTAATAATTTTTCCGATTGTTGTAAGCGAATATGGTGACTGGCAATAGCGGCTTGTAATTGCAAGATTTGCGGCGACAGGATTTCCAGTTTATGTTGCAGCGGTAGCTGTTCCTGATATTGAGTTAATTGTTTTTTTAATTTCTCCGGCGAATATTGTTTTTGTAGAGTAAAAAATTGTTGCTTAGCTTGTTCAAATGCCAGTTCCAGCGGTTGGTTATTTTCAATCTGTTGTTTTAAATCTTCTCCTTGTTTGTTCAGATTATCGTTAAGTTGCGCGATTTCGGCGGTGAGTTCGCCAATTCTTTGCGTTTGGTGATCAATTTGCTGCTGCTGTTCTTGCCGCCAAGAGAATTGATGTTGCCAAAAAGCCAGCTTTTCACCGAAATATTGATGATAAGGTTGTTGTTCGAAATAGTTTTCCAGTTGTTTTTTTTGATTGGTGAATGATAGCGCGCGCTGATTTGCGGTGTCATATTGCTGACAGCGGTTTTCAAGTGCGGTTTTCTGTTCGTTGATTTGTTGCTGAGTAAGATTGAGTTCTTTAATCTGCACCGCAATTTGATGATCTAATGGAATCACTTGTTCTGTTACTAGCTTTTCTTGTTGTTGCCGGCGTTGTTGGTGTGCGGCTCTGGCAGAGTCTGCATGAGTCACGTTTTGCTGTATCGGCGTGAGCGTCTGTTGTTGTTGATGAAGTTGCTGACGCATCTCTGCCAACTGGTTGCTGATTCTCTGATGTTCATATTGCGTTCGGTTTTTATCATCCAGTAATGGGCGCAATGTTTCTGCCGGTTCACTGCTAGCCAGTTTTTGCAGTTGCGGCTCTGCATGAGTAAGCGCTTTTTCTGCCTGTTGTAAGGAAGCGTTATTTTCAGTAACAAGTTGCTCAAGTTCTTCCTCACGTGTCAGCCATTGTGCCGAATGTTGCACTGTTTTTATCTGCTGATTGAGTTGTGATTCAGCATGGGTGAGTTGTCGCTGTTGTTCCAGATATTGTTGATGTTGTTCTGCTGTTAACAAATCAATGGCGGATGCTTTGGCTTGCAGAATATCCAGCTCTGATTGTGCTTGTTTATGTTGTTGGTAGATTTGTTGAGATAAAATTCCGTAAATTTCAGTACCGGTTAACTCTTCCAATAAATCAGCCCGTTCGTTTGGCTGAGCATTGAGGAAAGCGGCGAAATCCCCTTGGGAGAGCAACATAGATTTGGTGAAACGGCCGTAATCTAATCCGGTAATTTCAATGATTTTCTCTTTTTTATCCTGGATTTTATCGGACAGAATTTTGCCGCTGCTGCTAAGGGCGAGTTCTACTTTAGGGGCTTGCAGATTGCCATTTGGTTGATTACGCGCTCGTCGTTGGCTCCAGAAAGCACGGTAAGCGACACCTTTCACTTCAAACTCAACTTCAGCTAATGATTCCGCGGTGTGTCGGGTCATCAGCTCATTTTGTGAGGTAGAAATCGTTAAGCGTGGGGTTTCGTGATAAAGCGCAAGGCAGATCGCATCCAACAAGGTGGTTTTACCCGCACCGGTAGGGCCGGTTATGGCGAACAGACCATTGCTGGCAAACGGCTCTGCTGTGAAATCAATTTTCCATTCACCTTGTAATGAATTAATGTTCTTTAGCCGTAGACTCAAAATCTTCATGCCTGCTCCTCCTTGTTTTTAGCCTGATAGATATCGTTCACTGTTTGTTCGAAAAGAGTAGTCAGACGTCTTTTATGTTCTTCATCTTCGAGTGCTGATTGGGCAAGTCGTCGGGCAAAAACCTCATTAACGCTAAGTTCTGTCAGGGTTTCTCTGTTTTCTTGCGCTAGCCTATTTTGCTGTTGTGTTTTACTGCGTCGCAGCAGAATGACTTCGACAGGAAGCTCTGCAACCATTGATTGAATTCTTTTCTGAATATCATGGAGGTAATCTTGGGTGGCAACTTCAATATCCAGCCAGACGGGCTGCTCTCCTTGATGGTCATTAAAAGTTTGTAATTGTTGCTCAATCTGTTGTAGGTCGCCCTTGATAAGCTGCATAGGCTGATATTGTGGAATGGGTAAAAGCTTAATAGATTCCAGTTTGTCTTGGGTAAATTCCACCAAACAGACGCTTTTCTCTTGCCCGACTTCATCGAAACTAAGAGGAATAGGGGAGCCGCTGTAGCGAATATGTTCAGATTTAGCCACGATTTGTGGCCGGTGAATATGCCCAAGCGCAATATAGTCTACCGGCGGGAACGCTTGTGCCGGGAAGGCGTCCAATGTACCGATATAAATATCCCGCACTGAATCTGTAACCGTGGCGCCAACGGTCGTTAGGTGTCCGGTAGCAATGATAGGTAAAGGCAAATTCAATTCATCACGTAATTCACACGCTTGCTGATAGAGTCGATGATAGTGTTTTGCAATGGCTTCTTGTAATGCGAGTTGTTTTTGTTCTCCTGATTGACCGGACTGGCTGATCATAATATCTCTTGGCCGCAGAAAAGGGATTGTACAAAGAATCGCACCGGCATTGCCTTGTCTGGTGGTGAGTACTTTTATCTGTTTTTGTGGATCTTTTTCTGCGTGAGCGATAACGGTGGTATTCAGGCAGGAAAGGAGTTCTTTTGATTCATTTAATGTTGCGACTGAATCATGGTTACCACCAAGGATAATTAACTGACAACCGGTAGG
The DNA here is from genome assembly GCF_018448965.1 of Photorhabdus hainanensis. Classification (NCBI taxonomy): domain Bacteria; kingdom Pseudomonadati; phylum Pseudomonadota; class Gammaproteobacteria; order Enterobacterales; family Morganellaceae; genus Photorhabdus; species Photorhabdus hainanensis. Next base: position 5,585 of record NZ_RCWD01000066.1, read on the forward strand.
CTGTAGTTCAACGATAAAGCGATTATATAGCTCGCGGGCGTAGCTAGGCGGTGAGCCGGTATCAAATACATCTCCGGCGACAATTAATGCATCGGCCTGGTAGTTTTCGATCTGTTTAATCAGCCAGCGCAGAAAATGTTGATGTTCAGCAGCCCGGCTTTTTGTAAAAAAATATTGGCCGAGATGCCAGTCCGAAGTGTGAATAATACGCATAGTTTCGCCGTCATTGGTTAAAGTGAAGCATGATTATAATCGCTGTATTCTGAATGTCGCTTTTAAATCCAATCTCTTGAATATATCTCCGAGCGGCTTCGCATTCATTATGAAATATGACAATTGTTAAATTAATTATTGCGAAATAGATTGCAGATAGCGGATAACCAAGGCAGGATTTCATAAATTTGTCATAAAACTGACGCATAATGCTTTTTCAAATTAGGCTGTTATCAGGTGCGCCGTAAAACCTCGTTCTTTAGGGCGTAGTGGATGTCAACTCAATATATTAACGGGATTAATCATGGCAAGACGCATTCTGGTAGTTGAAGATGAAGCTCCGATTCGTGAGATGGTCTGTTTTGTTCTGGAAAAAAACGGGTATCAGCCGGTAGAAGCAGAGGATTATGATTCTGCGTTGGCATGTTTATCTGAGCCATATCCTGATTTAGTGTTATTGGATTGGATGCTTCCCGGCGGCTCTGGCTTGCAGATAATTAAACAGATGAAACGGAATAATAATATCCGTGATATTCCGGTGATGATGCTGACTGCCCGCGGTGAAGAGGAAGATCGGGTGCGTGGCCTCGAAGTTGGGGCGGATGACTATATCACCAAGCCTTTTTCTCCTAAAGAGCTGGTTGCTAGAGTTAAAGCGGTATTACGGCGTATTTCACCGATGGTTATGGAAGATATTATCGAAATGAATGGCTTGGTTTTGGATTCAACCTCCCATCGGGTGACCAGCCAGGATAAAGCACTGGATATGGGGCCGACGGAATTTAAATTATTGCACTTCTTTATGACTCACCCTGAACGGGTCTATAGCCGTGAACAGTTGCTTAATTATGTTTGGGGAGCAAACGTTTACGTTGAAGATAGAACTGTTGATGTCCATATCCGCCGTTTACGTAAAGTATTAGAGATTGGCGGCCATGATAAAATGGTGCAGACCGTTCGTGGTACGGGTTACCGTTTTTCTACCCGTTACTAAATCCACGCACCGGAGAATCTAATGTGTTAGAACGTTTATCCTGGAAGAAGCTGGTTTCAGAACTGTTTCTCTTTTGTTTGCCTGCGTTAATTTTGTCGATATTTATTGGTCATTTATCTTGGTGTTTATTTGTTTCGGTGTTTTTTGCGCTGATATGGCATGGTTATAATCTGCTGAAACTGTCGAACTGGCTATGGCTGGATCGCAGTATGTTGCCGCCGTCGGGGAGAGGAGGGTGGGAGCCAATTTTCTATGGTATTCACCAGATGCAGCAACGGAATCGAAAACGGCGTCGTGAGCTGGCATTGTTGATCAAACGGTTTCGTAGCGGGGCGGAATCATTGCCCGATGCCATTGTGATGATGACAACAGAAGGTAATATTTTCTGGTGTAACCGTTTGGCGCAACATTTACTCGGTTTTCGTTGGCCAGAAGACAATGGACAGCATATTTTTAATTTACTCCGCTACCCTGATTTTAGCCGGTATATCCTTTCCAGAGATTTTTCACGTCCTTTATCCATTGAATTAAATAATGGTTTTACCGTTGAGTTCCGGGTGATGCCTTATACTGAGGGACAGTTCTTGATGGTTGCCAGAGATGTGACTCAGAAGCGAACATTGGAAAATGCCCGTCGTGACTTTTTTGCCAATGTCAGCCATGAAATGCGTACCCCTTTAACCGTCTTGCAGGGTTATTTGGAAATGATGCAGGATCAGGCAGAGGATAATCCGCTAAATAAGAAAGCGCTGCATACGATGCAGGAGCAAACCCGAAGGCTGGACAGTTTGGTGAAACAATTGTTGCAACTGTCTAAAATTGAAGTCGCTCCCCAGATTGATATGAATGAAGTGGTTGATGTGCCTTTGATGCTTAAAGTATTGCGTCAGGAAGCCTCGGCACTGGGTAATGAATGTTATAAGATTAATTTTGATATTAGTGAAGGACTTAAAGTGTTCGGCAATGAAGAGCAGCTTCGCAGTGCAATGTCGAATTTGGTTTATAACGCGGTTAACCATACCCCGAAAGGGACTCAGATTGATGTCAGTTGGAAAAAGAGTTCCCACGGCGCTGAATTTACCGTGAAAGATAATGGGCAAGGCATCAGTGCTGAACATCTACCTCGTTTGACCGAACGTTTTTATCGGGTGGATAAAGCGCGTTCCAGACAAACGGGAGGAAGTGGTCTCGGTCTTGCGATTGTGAAACATGCCTTACATCATCACCATTCTCATCTTGAAATTTCCAGCGAAATAGGGAAAGGGACGATCTTTAGTTTTACTTTACCAACAGGATTGATGGTACCTGTCAAAATAACCAGCAAACAGAGATAGGAATAGTTTGATTAACAGTAATAATTAATCTTCGCAATTGATTATTATTTTTTCAGGTTAAAAAAAACGCAAATCATATAGTGTTTATTCAATGATAGCTAACAGCAATCACTAGTTTTGAAAAAGAGTACGGCATATACTTCTGCATTCTGGTTTATCTATTGCCTTCTGGCACTATAAAAGTTTTACTTGTGGGCAGTTGTTGGCGATTCTATCTATAATAACTGCTATAAATCTGTCTTCAACAGATACTTGGTGAATATTATTTTGATAATGAATCGTTAAATTAGGGTTCAATATTGTCAATATGGGCTTAGCTATTGGCAGTATTTATATTATTCAGGCCATAAATATGGTAACAAAATATTAATAATCATTATGACACATCGTTTATCATCTAAGGATATTTGGGCATTAGGGTTTATGACTTTTGCTCTGTTTGTGGGGGCGGGAAATATCATTTTTCCCCCTATGGTGGGGTTACAATCAGGTGAATATGTTTGGTTAGCAGCACTAGGCTTTCTAGCGACTGCGGTTGGTTTACCCGTCATCACAATCATCGCGTTGGCAAAAGTTGGCGGTGGTATTGAAGAGCTGAGTTCACCTATTGGTAAAGTTGCTGGTTTGCTGCTGGCGACAGTTTGTTATTTGGCTGTTGGTCCTTTATTCGCTATCCCACGGACCGCAACTGTCTCTTTTGAAGTAGGTATTGCCCCGCTTACCAGTACCGGCGAGTTACCCCTGTTTATCTACAGTCTTATTTATTTTTTGTTGGTAATTGCTGTTTCCCTGTACCCAGGCCGTTTGCTTGATACTGTCGGGCATGTGTTAGCGCCTATCAAGATGTTGGCGTTAGGTATACTTGGTGTTGCTGCTTTACTTTGGCCGGCCGGTGATTCAATTCCAGCGATTGATGTTTATCAGCAAATCCCATTCTCCAGTGGCTTCGTCAATGGTTATCTGACGATGGATACGCTGGGAGCGATGGTGTTTGGGATTGTTATTGTTAACGCCGCGCGTTCAAGAGGCGTTGCCGCATCTTCATTATTGACCCGTTATGCAATGTGGGCAGGTTTTATTGCCGGCTTTGGTCTGATACTGGTTTATCTTTCCCTGTTCAAATTGGGCGCTGGCAGCGGATCGTTAGTGCCTCATGCAGAAAATGGCGCGGTCATTTTGCATGCCTATGTTCATCATACTTTTGGTGGTGTTGGCAGTCTTTTCCTGGCTGTGCTGATTTTTGTCGCCTGTATGGTGACGGCGGTTGGATTAACCTGTGCATGTGCTGAGTTTTTCAGCCGCTATTTGCCCCTGTCTTATCGTTCATTGGTTTTGATCCTTGGAGGATTTTCCATGTTGACTTCTAACCTTGGTTTGAGTCATTTGATTAAGATTTCTATACCGGTACTGACAGCTATTTATCCACCTTGTATCGTTCTGATTGTGTTAAGTTTTACGCTGTGCTGGTGGCATAATTTTACCCGCATTTTGGCTCCGGTAATGTTAATTAGTCTGATATTTGGTATTTTGGATGCGATTAAGTCATCCGAGGCATTAGTTTATTTGTTACCAAACTGGGCAACACGTTTACCACTGGCGGATCAAGGGTTGGCTTGGTTAGCACCATCCCTGTTGGTTTTAGTTGTGGCTGGTATTTATGACCGTGTTTTAGGGCGCTCTGGTACCCGCGAGACGCAAATGCATCAGTGATGATGTTTGTTTCTCTGACTGTTTGCCATCGTCGGATGTTCAGGGAAAGTATGGGATGGGGTTCCTGAAAAAAGGATATCCCATCCCGATATTGCCTATACAGATTAGCTATTTTTTTAGTTGTTGGTCATTTTGGTCATTAGTAACCAATAGCCGCACCGGCCGGGCGTCGGACATCATTGGCGCCATAAAAATGGTTTTCACGCACTTTACCAGATACGGCGGCATCATTGCCTGAAGAATTAGCTGAATCGCCAGCGGTTTTAGGTAAACCCACCATAATCACTTCAGCAGCGCCCCACGGTATCTGTTCCACCATCTTGTATCCCATTTTTTCTAGTAAATTCAACGAGTCTTTAGAAATACCACGTTGCTCATAATAAACTTCGTCGGGTAACCATTGATGATGAATGCGGGGGCTATTAACCGCTTCTTGAGGAGGCATCCCGTGTTCAATGATGTTTAAGGCAGTTTGCAGAGTAATAGAGATAATACGGGAGCCGCCGGGTGAACCCAGAACAAGGAATATCTTGTTGTCTTTTGTGACAAGTGTCGGGCTCATCGAGGATAGTGGGCGCTTACCTGGGGCAATAGAGTTAGTCGCGCCTTGGATGAGGCCATAAAGATTCTTCTCACCAATTTTAGTGGTGAAATCATCCATTTCATCATTGAGGAAGAAACCTGTCCCGGGGGCGATGACGACAGCGCCGAAAAGTCCGTTGATAGTATAGGTGGTTGAAACCGCATTACCTTCTTTGTCGACAATGGAGTAGTGAGTGGTTTCTGGTTTTTCATGGGGGCCAATACCTGGCTGAACATTCTCCGATAATGTTGCTTTACCTGGTTCTATTTTTTTACGTAGAGATTCAGCGTAATTCTTACTCAATAAGCGATCGATGGGATTTTTAACAAATTCTGGATCGCCAAGGTAAGTATTTCTATCCATGTAGGCATGACGCATGGCTTCTGTCAGTGTGTGAATATAATTAGCCGAGTTAAATCCCATTTCTTTGAGGTTGTAACCTTCCAAGATATTCAGAATTTCACACATGGTTACTCCACCTGAACTCGGTGGCGGTGAAGAGATAAATTTATAACCGCGATAGTTACAGGTGACGGGGGTTGTTTCTGAGATTTTATAGTTGGCAAAATCAGCTTCGGTAATAATGCCGCCGGATTTTTTAGCTGCTTCGGCGACCAGTTTAGGAATATTTCCGTGATAGAAAGCTTCTTGCCCTTTTTTAGCAATTAACTCCAACGTATTCGCTAGATCGGTTTGTATCAGCCTGTCTCCTGGTTGATAAGGAGAGCCATCTTTGCGTAGGAAGATACGGGCTGCTTCTGGATCTTTGCGGAAGCGTTTGATTGAAGTATCCAGAATATCAGTGTCTGCGCGGGTCAGTATAAATCCTTCTCGTGCCAGCTTAATCGCAGGCGCCATAACTTGTTCACGACTTAATTTGCCATATTTTTTTAGGGCGCTGTTTAACCCCATCACAGTTCCAGGCACACCGGCCGCGCGGTAACCATATAAACTTGATTCTTTAATAACATTGCCGTCTTTATCCAGATACATATCGGCACTTGCTGCATTTGGCGCGGTTTCGCGGAAGTTAATAAAAGTATTGGTGCCATCAGCCAAATGAATTGTCATAAAACCACCACCACCGATATTTCCACAACATGGATTAACAACGGCTTGGGCATAGCCAACGGCAACGGCTGCATCAACTGCGTTTCCTCCCATTTTGAGGATATCGACACCCACTTGTGAAGCAAGGTGTTGGGCTGAAACGACCATACCATTTTTAGCTTCAACAGCCGGTTGCGAAGCGGCATAAAGATGGGATGAGATAAGCAAGGATAAGATTGCCAGTGGTGTTTTCCATGTTTTCGACATATTGCGAGCTCCTGTTTTTTGGCGAGGTTATTTTCGTCAGTTGTAATAAGCTGTTTTATTTACACTGATTTTAATGTTAAACAATTGTAAATTTAATTATAAATGGCGATGGTTATCAGGAAGAGGGAGTTTTTGTGCGCAAGGTGGCAAAACGAGGAATTTCAGTGATAAAAAAACCAGCCGGAATAACCGGCTGGTCTGAATATGGGTAATATCTAAGGTTATAGTTTACCAGCGTTTTGAGACAGGTATTTAGCTACGCCATCTGGAGAGGCGCTCATACCTTCTTTACCTTTTTCCCACTGTGCAGGGCAGACATCACCGTGCTCTTCGTGGAATTGCAATGCGTCAACCATACGCAGCATTTCGTCAATGTTACGGCCCAGAGGCAGATCGTTAACGACTTGATGACGAACCACGCCATTTTTGTCGATCAGGAAAGAACCGCGCAGAGCGACACCCGCATCTGGATGCTCAATGCCGTATGCTTTTTGAATTTCACGTTTAGTATCGGCAACCATTGCATATTTAACTTCGCCAATACCACCTTGATCGATAGGAGTTTTACGCCATGCGTTATGGACGAATTCAGAATCAAAAGAAACACCGATAACTTCAACACCGCGCTTTTTGAACTCTTCGTAGCGGTGATCAAATGCGATCAGCTCAGAAGGGCATACGAAAGTAAAGTCCATTGGCCAGAAAAAGATAACCGCAGGTTTACCATTTAGGTGTTTTTTCAGGTTGAAATTCCCAACTATTTCGCCGTTGCCGAGGACTGCTGCTGCTGTAAAGTCAGGGGCTTGACGAGTTACCAGAACCATGAGTTACTCCTGTAGTTTTACGAGGTTTATGTAAAAATTAGATATAGAATAAAGAATTAGCGTACACCAATAAAGGATAAAATACTAATCTTTGCAATAGATTTTACCTATTAATACTTTATTTTTATTTTCTTTACCTTAATAAAATAGGGGGTTTTTGCAAAGGTTTATTCGGATTCAAACTAAGAGACTTATATCAATTAGTCTATTTTATTCGTTATAGAGCAAATCTGGGCACTGTTCGGGCCACTCCTAATACAACCCGTCAGCGCGACCGAAAAACATTATTCTCACCTATGACTTACCTACATTTACTTACATGTCGATTTCTGTGTCCATCATTTATTCTCCAGCATAGATGGGCAATTTGTAGTTATTGGAATAAGAACTTACTGAAATAAGTTAAATAATTACCTGATTACCATCGAATCTCAGCTAGCTTGAGTAAATACTCAGGTATAGGTGCTGCCCGGATACATGAATAAATAAGCTGTTCGAATGTTTTTTTAAGGTTAAAGCGCCAATTGAACCTGAAACAGAATTCGGCAAGATAACGAGGTAAATACTTTTTGCTAATCGAATGATATGTTCCGCGTATCGAATTTTTTACATTACTTATCATTGTGTTAACCCACTGAAAATAAGGAAGCTTAACACT
>NZ_RCWD01000067.1:0-12308 GCF_018448965.1 Photorhabdus hainanensis
AGCACATCAAACTGAGTACCGAATATGGCGGGAAAAGCCAGCTCAATCTGGGCCATCTGGTGGATGGACAGCGACCGCATCCCAATAAGCGCGGCGAAGGGTTTGAGTTGCGCACCGACGACTGGGGAGCGATCCGGGCCGGGAAAGGGCTGTTTATCAGCGCCGATCAACAGGTTAAAGCCTCGGGTCAGCAATTGGATATGCAGCGTGCGCTGGCTGAACTGGATGCGGCGTTGCAGACCGCGGCGGGGCTGCGTTATGCCGCTGAGGCGGCGAAAGCGGAACTGGCTGACATCGAAACCCAGTCCGCCTTTATGAATGAAACCCTGAAAGAATTACAACAGCGAGCGCTCTTACTCTCTGCGCCCTCCGGCATTGCTCAGGTGACGCCGGGCAATTTGCAGTTCTCCGCCGGGGAAAACCTGATAACCACCGTCGGCGGTGATGCAGATATGAGCATTATGAAGAAATTCCGGCTGGCGGTGGGGAACGGGCTGAGCTTGTTCACCCGAACCTTGGGCCTAAAGCTGCTGGCGGCTTCCGGCAAGGTAGAGATTCAGGCACAGACTGATGCGGTAGAGGTGTTGGCTCAACAGGCGCTGACGCTGGCGAGTCAACAGGATCGAGTGACCGTCTCGGCGAAAACGGAACTGCGTCTGGAGTGCGGCGGGGCTTATATCTCGCTGAAAGACGGCCATATTTCTTTTGCCGGTCCTAAAAATGCCCGCTTCCAGTGTGACATTTTGCAGAAAAACGGCCCGGTGAGTCAGAGTTCAGACCTGACGTTGCCTGAGCGTTGCGCGTCAACGGCAGAGCGGATGATGGGTAATCAAGATGGTGTAACGAAAAAATAAGGTGTAGACCATGATAGAAACAACTATTCCACTGACAGTGGATTACAATTTTTCCCCCGAGGCTGAAACCAGACGGCAAACCGGTTTGTTGGCTGACTTGCGTACGGCATTTACTCAGCATGGCGAACACGGTTTTTTACTGGTTGACCCGGCGGTTTTTCTCAAAAACCGACAGGAAGAGAGACTCCCGGCGGCAATCCTGAATCATCAGCCGGCGGCCATACCGACGCAGATAAAGCATCATCATTTCGAATCCCGTTATTCGCCCTGGCTGGTGCCACTCAATCTTAATCAGCCGGAGGATGCTGAACTGCTGGCGCTGAGCGTCACGCAGGCGTTGCAGGAAACCGATCCGGCGGAGTTGATTGCCGGGCGTGGGCGGATGGTGTGTGGCTGGCTGTTTAGTGCCAGCCCGGCATCCGCGATTGCACGCCATATCAGTATGATGGCGGTGCAGTCCGTCTCATTTCAGCCGCAGGTCATGCTGCGCTTTTATGATCCGGCGGTCAATAATGCCTTCTGGCCGTTGCTGGATAGCTGGCAACGCTCGCGTTTGTTGGGGCCGTTAACAGATTGGTATTTGATTGACGGCGACGGCCAGTTACTGCGCCGGGACAATGCCCAATCTGCGAATGAGTTGTACATCTTTTCACTGTCATTGACCGCGGAACAGGTAGCAGAAATGGCCTGGTCAGGGCCGATGAATCGGGCATTGCGCCGATATCGTCAGGCACATCGTGACCAGTTACGCCGGACGGAACTGGGATCCCTGCATATTATGCTGGCCTTACTGCGCCGGGTGACAACACGCTACGCCTTTAATGCGGTACAAGATCTGGAAACCTGCGCACTGCACGGCTTGCTATATCACCCGGAGATTGATTTACATCCCCGAATACAGTCGCTGTTATCCCATGAAGAGGGCGGGAGTGCTGGCGGTTATGTCGAGCGGACCGCTGGACTGACGGTAGAAGAGTGGTCGGCACTGGCTGATGACTGCGGCCATCCCAATCCTGCCATTATTCCCTTAAAGAATCAGGAGATGTTGTTATGAGTCAACCATTATGTCATACGTGTGAATCCACCGGGCCGGCGTTGTTGCCAGTGCGCTATACCGTGGTGCCTGATAATGTGTCGGAAACCTTACCGACGTGGGCGGAAACGCCAGAACCTTCTGCGCCGGGTTACCATTATGCGCTGCGAGCCTTACGGCAGGGTTTTTTGTATGTCTATTATACTAATGCCGGATTAGATGAACCGGAGAGTTGGGATACCTGGAGCGTCAGCGAGGATGGTGCGTTATGGCAAAATCTGAGTGCGCCTTTTGGTGTCTTGCCCCAGAAAACCGCAGACTGTCATGCGCCGACTCATCAGAGCGCTAATGTAGAATTTATCGCACTCAGGGATATCGCTTTGCGTCAGGAGACCTGGCTGGCTTTCTCTCCCTCAATGTGGAGCCGGGAGACCATCGAGTATTATCACAACAACCGCGCAGCGCGGGAAAGGCGGATGCAGTGCGTGAAACCGTGGCAGTGGCGCGGAGTGCCGGAAGGGGTAGGAATTGCTCAGGCGACGGTAGAGAACCTGAATGGGGTAATTGATTATGGTCTGGGTGACAATAATCCCGGTAAATGTGTTTTGCCCTGTAATCCGAAAGCGACGCGTATCTGCGGGACATTGGAGGAGGCGCCTTACTACAAGGTTTATTACAGTGAAGTGAAACCACAGGGCACACTTTATCCGTGGAGTAGTAAGCGGGCGGGATGCGCGGACACCACGGTCAGGGCGATGCAAAAGCGGGGGCAGGCAAAAGATGGCACGCCGGTATCGCCGGTGTTAATAGCGCTGCATGATCCGATAGGGATAGCGCATGAATTAGCGGGCTGGAGTGATGATATCGTTGGGGCGCATAAAACCTTTCTGGATGAATTGTCGATTGAGTTTATGACTGACAGTTTGCTCAACGGTGCGGAGAACCAACTGCATCAGTTAAGAGCTGTAACTTTGGAGGAGCGAGTGAATGTTAGTCTCTCAATTATTAAACGGGGAAGCTATGGGCTTATTCCCGCTCAAGATTTGGCCAATCTGAAAAAGGAGATGACCTCTGAGGCGATCAAATCGGATAACGAAGCGGTTGCTGATAACTGGAAAGAATATACGGCAGAGCTGAATCTGGCTAAACGGCAGGCATTTAACCAATGTTATGCTGAATTTTGTACTGACATAGCGCAAAAGCTGGAGCAATTGGCCCAGTTGAGGGTGAGCTGGTTAAAGCAGAGCCGGTTTATCACTTGTTGTCAGGATTTTCATTCCACCCGACTGGAGGACAACCTCAATTATCGTGAGGCGGTGGATTATGCCATCGCTTCGCTTAACGTGACTGAAACCGGGAGTGCCTATTTAGATACTTTAATTGACGAATATTCTGCATTGTCACCGGATAACATTATCTGGCGCTCGTTATTGCTGAATAACCCGGAAGTGATGAAAGAGATGGACGGGTTTTTACAGAAGATGAAGCTGAATAAGGGGAATGAAAAACCGGCGGATATCTCAGCGTTTATGAAAACGGTGACGACACTGAGTGGAAAATTGGTTGAAGCCTACGATAAAGCGAATGAGGCACTGGAAAAGCCGCCCAAATCCGACAGTACCTTTGCCCGGGCGATGTTACACAGTGACCGGCGACTGGTCACGCTGGGGGACCGGTTCTTTAATTTTACCCGTTTAGGAAAAGTGCTGAATAGTACCAATGAAATGCTGAGTAAGGGGTTATTCTCGGTGATTTCAGGTGTGCCGTTTGATCAGGCGGTTGGTTTGTCGGTATCACAGCTTCAAGAGGGGGATCTATTCCGGCTACAGGTACTGGAGCAGCTTAAAGCATCGAGAACAAAAGCTCTGCTTGAAACGAAAAATAGTTATAACGATAAATTTAAGGAATTTGCTGACAGTGCCGAAGGAGAGCCGGTATTGAAAAAATCCCGGATTAAATTATTAGTCTTATTTTTTAACGTGCTGGAGTATGCCAATCAGCGAAAAGAGAGTAAAGGGGATCTCAAGAGCCACGCCCAGGTGACCGCCGCGTTTTTAAGCACATTGAGTACAGCAATGGAGATTGTGGAGCCGATGGTGAAGCACGGCATAGAAAATATGGTTGCCGCCGATACCATTAAATTTATTGGGGCGGGGGCGGGTACGGTTTCTGGTGTATTAAATTTGGGAGTAGATATCAGTGAGTTGGGATCTGAATTGTGGAATGGACGACGCTGGCAGTTTATTGGTCTCTACGGTCTTAAAAGTGCTTATGATGTTATGCAATTAGCGGCACCATTAAAAGGTTTATTAGAAGTCTTAATTGATAGGGCATTAATTTCGGCTGAAAGTTTACTCGTTAAAAGGATGGAAAAGGTTTTGGCATGTGAAGTGATTGGCTGGTTAGGCAGTTGGCAGGTGATGCTCGTTATTTTTCTGGTTGAAGCATTAGTGATGTATTTTTCTGATAATGATTTACAAAAATGGTGCCGATGCTGTGTTTTTGGTTTAGAGCCAGTGAAGAATTTGCAGTCCACGCAATCTATTTACCTTGAATCACAGCGAAATAAGCTGTGTGAAGAACAACGTAATAGTTTTGCTGACGCAATTAAGGTACTCTCATGAATACATATGAGTTTTTAAAAGATCCTATTGACTTTGAAGAAATAAAACGTCAAAGAAAAGATATTGATATATCGGTAAAGGTTAAGCGAGAAATAGTAATTCCGCGCTATCCTAAGGATAGAGATAAGATAGAAAAAGCCATTGCGGAACTTCAAGCCAAAATTCCTGAATTGGATGCGATATTAGCAAAAGAACCGCCACCACAGGAATTACCGCCGGGTAAGCCATTAATCAAAGTAAGTGGTGTATTGGAAGAGTTCGAAACCCTGTGTGTGATTGGTTATTTTACTGATCGTGAATATGATCCGGCCGCCTTTGCCCGTCAGGAAGAACGGGAACTATATGGCGGGTTATTGCTGACGATAGCAGGAAATACTTCGGGATCTAATTTTCAGACCAAGGTTCGGGAGAGTGATTCCTGTGATTTTGTGCGAGGGAAAATCAATGGCATTCCCTTTCACGGCTGGTTGGGGTTTACCACTGCAAAAATGGGTGATTATGTTGAATTAGCGGTGACAGAGAAAGAAGAGCATTATGTAGTTTATGCCATTGCTCATCCCGAATTGAGAGTGGTTTCTATAACCCCGCATTGTAAACAGGGTATTCGCTCAAATGCCAAATATCAGGCACGTGGTGCTTGGTATGCTTCTTTACTGCTTTTCTTTGCTTTCATTATTGGGGGAGTTTTTATTGAGCAAATCAGAGAAAATATTATTTTGTATATAAAATACACCTCTTCATTTTGTGGTTTGATGGCAATTGTTTTTTCACCGTTAATCTATTTTTCCTGCATGAGAAATCCTAAACCGACATTCAAGCTGGCTGAGGAGATTTTCACGGTATTAGGTTTTCCTAATCCTACGGAAATTGATCTTGAGAAACTTACAGAAAAGAGGTTGAAGGAAATCAAAGTCAATGTTCCAGACGAGCAATCCGATAAGGAGAGTGAAAAGGTTATGCCTGATCAGGCTTGTTTTTGGAGTTATTATTACTATTACTGATTTAGATAATTAAATAATAGGAACCAACGGTATGAAAAACAACGCAAAAGTTTTGCTGACGCAATTAAGGAGGGCTTATGAGTACCTTTCGTCCTTATAAAGATGCTATTGATTTTGATGAAATAAAAAGTCAGAGAAGCAGTCTGGATACATGGATTGAAGTTAATATTGACTGGATAGTAAGCCACCCAGAAAGTAAAGAAGAGTCAGAAAAGGAGATTGAGAAAACAAAAGAAAAAATCCCAGAATTGGATGCGATATTAGCAAAAGAGCCGCCACCGCCGGAATTGCCACCTCGCAAGCCATTAATCAAAGTGAGTGGTGTATTGGAAGAATTCGAAACCCTATGTGTCATAGGCTATTTTACCGATCGTGAATATGATCCGGTCGCTTTTACCAGGAAAGAGGAGCGGAATCAGTTTGGAGCATTATTGTTGGCAATGGCAGGAAATAGTGCGGGGGCGGCAATCACTTCGCAAACCGAAGATAGGAGGAGTGATGTTTGTGATTTTGTTAGGGGGAAAATTAATGGCGTCCCGTTTTACGGTTGGCTGGGTTTTACCGTAGCAAAAGTGGGTGATTACGTTGAATTAGCGGTGACAGAACTGGAGGGGCATTATGTAGTTTATGCCATTGCTCACCCCGAATTAAGGGTGATATCGATGACACCGCGTTGTAAGCAAGGTATTCATTCGAATGCCAAATATCAGGTACGGGGTAATTGGTATTGCTTTTTATTTTTCATGTTTTTTTACATGATGATAGATGTCTTTTTTGTGAAAATGGATATTATTGAATATATGAAATACGTATGTTTCTTCTGCGTTCTGGCGGCAGCAATACTTTCACCATTTATATATTTTTCTTGCATGAGAAACCCTAAACCAACATTCAGATTGGCAGAAGAGATTTTCACTGCACTAGGTTTCCCTAACCCTACAGAAGTTAATCTTTATCGGTTCACAAAAAAGAAGCTTAAAGAAATCAAGGCTAACCCACCGAATGAGGAATCCAGTAAAGGAAGTGTTTGGCCCGATAGGCATTGTTTATTAAGTTATTTCTACTATTACTGATTTGGATAATCAAATAATAGGAATCAACTGTATGAAAAACAAAGTAGAAAATTTGCTGATGCAATGAAGGATATCTCATGAATACTTATCAGATGTTAAAAGGTGCTATTGACTTTGAGGAAATAAAAAGTCAGAGAAAAAGTCTTAATACGCAGATAGCAGTTAAGAGAGAAATAACGATTCTGCGCTATCCTGAGGATAGCGAGGAGATAGAAAAAGCGATAGAGGAGCTTCAAGCCAAAATCCCTGAACTGGATGCAATATTGGCAAAAGAACCGCCACCACCGGAATTGCCCCCTCGTAAACCTTTAATCAAAGTGAGTGGTGTATTGGAAGAGTTGGAAACACTCTGTGTCAAAGGCTATTTTGCTGATCGCAAATATGACCCCGAAGAATTTGCCCACTGGGAGGAGAATAGGCAATTTGGTGCATTATTGCTGGCGATGTTGGGAAATAGTTCTCAGGCTGCGGTGAATTTACGGACTGAGGGACGATTAAGTAAAATATGTCATTTTGTGCAGGGGAAAATCAATGGCATCCCTTTTCATGGTTGGATAGGATTGACTACAGTAAAAACAGGTGATTATGTTGAATTAGCGGTGACTGATCAGGGAGAATATTATGTTGTCTATGCATTAACAAACCCTGAAGGCAGAACGATTTCTATCACGCCGTGTTGTAATAAAGGAACCCGGTCAAAAGCAAGGGATGCAGTATTTTATACTTCCTGCGTATTTTTTATAATCATTGTTGTTTGTCTTGGCGCCATCTTTTTTTCAGGTGGGGGCAATTTTTGGGATGGGGCAGACCTTTTAATCTTATGTCTTATGTTTCTGGCAACCATATTTTCTTTCTATGCGTATTCTGCCAGCATTAAGAAACCGTGGCCGTCAGTTAAACTGGCTCAGGATATTTTCTCAGTATTAGGCTTTCCTAATCCGCAAGATATTAGTCTTGAGAAACTAACCAAGAAAAGGCTTAGAGAGGTAAAATCTAATCCATCGCCTGAAAACAGCGAAGAAGTCTTGCCGGATAAGCTTTGTATCCTGAGCCATTATTACTATTACTGATTTAGATAATTAAATAATAGGAACCAACAGTATGAAAAACAAAGTAAAAATTTTACTAATGCAATTAAGGAGGGCTTATGAGTACCTTTCGTTCTTACAAAGAGGCTATTGATTTTGAGCAAATAAAAAGGCAGAAAAAAGGCATTGAGATTGATATTAATGTAAACCGAAAACATGCCATCAATTTTCCCGATAGCAAAAAAGAAGCAGAACAGGAAATAATGAATCTTCAAGCTAAAATTCCTGAACTGGATGCGATTTTAGCAAAAGAGCCGCCGCCACCGGAATTGCCGCCGGGTAAGCCCTTAATCAAAGTGAGTGGTGTATTGGAAGAGTTCGAGGCCCTGTGTGTGATTGGTTATTTTACTGATCGTGAATATGATCCGGCTGCCTCTGCCTGTCAGAATGAACGGAAATTATATCGGGGAGTTGGGGTGTCGATAGCAGGAAATACCTCGGGTACTCATTCACAAACCACCGTTAGGGTAAGTGATGTCTGTGATTTTGTGCGGGGGAAAATCAATGGCGTTCCCTTCCACGGCTGGCTGGGGTTTACCGCCGCAAAAGTGGGTGATTATGTTGAATTAGCGGTAACCGAGCAGGAGGGACATTATAGGGTTTATGCGATTGCCCATCCTGAATTAAGGGTGGTTTCTATGACGCCACGTTGTAAACAGGGTATTCATTCAAATGCCAAATATCAGGCACGTGTCGTCTGGTATGGTTCTTTAGTTATTTTTCCTATATTCACGATCGATGCGATTTTTGATGATTGGGAGTTCATTATAGAATATATGATGGACTATTTTGTTAAATATATGGTGAATTGTATAAAATATATGTCTTTGTCTTTTGGTTTGATAGCAATTGCCTTTTCACCATTAGTTTATTTTTCTTGCATGAGAAATCCTAAACCAACACTCAGGCTGGCGGAAGAGATTTTTACTGTATTGGGATTCCCTAATCCTACGGAGATTAATCTTGAGAAATTCACAAAAAAGAGGTTGAGGAAAATCAAAGCTCATTCCCCGGATGGAAAATTGAATAAGGATAGTAAAAGAGTGCTGCCAGATAAGCGTTGTTATTCCAGCTATTACTACTATTACTGATTCAAGTAATAGGATGGAGCTAAAGATTTATGAGATAGTCCTCAGAATTATCTATGATGGGTCATAGCGATATTAAGCAGTTTCTTGTCTTTGGAAAATTCAGTAACGAATTATCCAATGTGAAGTTTTATCTGTTTTTATGGGGTTTGTTTGTAATTTTGTGTAAATTAGGGAGTTTTTGTGAATCAGATCTATAAAATAGCTTGGATAGGCTTGGTTATTAATGTATTAACCTATCTTGTCTTACTGGTTGTTATAAAGGTAGCCAGTGAGGGTTATTTTGCTCTTTCTTATCAAGAGCAATATTTTGTTGCTAAATTATCAATATTCAATGTCTTGATGTTGATTTTCATTTTGCTGGAGGTGGTTAATCTGTTTGTTATTCTCAAAGCGCCAAAGTATGCGAAAATCAGTTCGTTTATTACATCTTGTTTTTTCCCATTTGGCGCGGTTTATTTCATTGGGTGTTTGTTGTCAATTCAACGAGTTGCGCTATCCCCATTCTATGAATATCAATATCAGGCAGGTAATATAACGCCTAATTCCGAGGTCTATTTTTTTCGGGATAGGTATTGGAAAAGGATGTGTATTTTGGGTTGCATAACGCTGGTTATGCCAATTAAGGGCGTGAATAGTATTTGTATGATGATGACGGCTATGCATTGTCTCTCATATCGTAAAACAGAAGGTCGTTATTTCTTTGCCGAGACAGAGGGGGGCTTTTTATTAACACCAACCGCGTTGAGTAAAACCCTTTTCTTGCCTTATCGATGTATTAAAGGGGTGGAGGAACGTGAAGGTAATGTACTGATTTCTGTTAATTTAAATAAAAAAATCGACATTGTATTTTCAAAGAAATTTGTTGCAAGAGACGATCTTACAAAAGTCATCAAACTGCTTTCACAGGCAGCATTGAATAATCCGAACGATAATATTGTCACGTTCTAAATGTGAAAAATTTATCCTTACTGATATAGGCATCATGATGTTTGAAGGCATTATTCGCTTGGGTGATAAGCTCAGTAGCGGCGGTGAAGTGATTTCCGCTTCCTCTTCTATCGAAATTGAAGGTAAAAGAGCTGCATTATTAAATGATTTAGTCAGTTGTCCGCTAAAAGGGCATGGCATTAATCGTATTGTTAATGCCAATTCTCAATGTATTTCCGATGGCAAACCGGTCGCATTTGATAAAGCGCTTTGCCAATGCGGTTGTTATGTTATTTCCAGTACGACGAAAGCCGGAATAGGGGAGTCATAATAATGGCTTGGGAAATTCCAGAGTCTTATTCCGTACACCGGCCAGAACCACCGGTCTGGTCGCTTTGGCGGCGGCTGTTCAGTATGGCTTGTTTCGCTGTCGTCGTTGCTGTCGGCGGTTTCTGGTATCTGTTTAAAGATCCCGCCAGCTTGCTTTATGCATTGATCGCTTTAGCCGGAATAACAGCACTGTTCGGGGTGATTGCCGGTTGGCGGCTGTTTCGTTACGGCGTGGAGCTGGAGCAGGCGGAAGTGCTGACGCAAGAGAACGCCTGGCAGGAGGCTCGCTGGCAAGCGTGGGCTTCTCAGGCGATACGGGTTGTGGATTATGATGCGCTTTTCCCGCCGGAAGTGCCGTCACCGGCGGATAAGGCGGTATTGGTCAATGGCGATAGCGCACTGGTATTGCCCCCTTTTTCCAGTTATTTCAACATGTTTGAAAATTTACTGGGAGCGGTGCGCAGTAGTTTGGCCGCGCATGTGGTTAATCATAAAGTGAATGTCTATTTTTCATCAGACAGGACCGAAACTGTCGTATGGGAGCAATTTTGTCAGGTTTGGCAAAAACTGGGGCTGCCTCTGTCTCAACTACAAGGCCCGATAGGGCTTAAATCCGATTATACCCATCAGATAAGCGACTGGTTGAACACGGAAATCAAAGGATTGCTGTTGGTCATGGCATGGTGTTGGCAAGACGATAAAACACTCGCGACAGCCAGTGAGGGCGCGGTGGTTTGGCTACTGGCGCCTCCCTCTTCTCAGCTGTCGGCAAAATGTTGTCTGCATCGGCCTATGGCTACGGTAGCGGCGGAGACGGAGCAGAGTGTGGCTCAGTTTCTGCGTTATCAACGTCCTGCCATAACGGCCGGGACACTGTGGTACAACGATGCGGATTCACCGGAGAAAGACAAGTTGTTAATTCGGCTGAATCAGAGATTAAAAACCTTGCCATCATCCGTACAACAGAGCGAGCCGACAACGCTTGATCAACAGTTTGTACCCCATTGGCTTGGGAAATCAGGGCCATATGCGGATTGGTTTGTATTAACACTCGCCATGAAAATGGCCGAATATCAGCAGGCGCCACAGCTTTTTCTGCTAGCGCACAATGCCTCGTTACAACTGGGGACTCTCTCCCCGTCAAACAATGTCACTTCATCAGGGGGCTTCCATGCTTAAAGCTTTTATTACCCGTAACTTGGGGGTAGGTCTGGTCACCAGTTTAATCGCACTGGTCTTGGGCGGGCTGTTATCTTTCTGGGGCGATCGATTTGGGTTATCTACTCAGGCGGTCAAAATAATCGTCTGGATTGTCAGCATGGTGGGTGTGGTATGGCTGTTGAATCTTTTTCGTGATTACAAACAGCGTCTGCCCGTACGGGAAAGCGCGGTTAAAGCGCCAGTAGAACAAGTCGCATCCTCAGAAGCGCCATTTTATTTTCAGCGGTTGCAATATCAGCTTGGTCGGCGTTATGGCCGTTTCTGGCGTCGGCGGGTATGTATTTTGTTGGTGATGGGACAACGGGAGCAGGTAGAAGCCATTGTCCCCGGGTTGACCGCCCAGCACTGGCAGGAAGGCGAAAATAATCTGTTGCTGTGGGGCGGCAGTTTGCAGGTTCAGCCGGATAAAGCGCAGTTACAGGCATTGCGTCAACTGCGTCGCCGTCGCCCGCTGGATGGGGTGGTGTGGGTGATGACCGAAGACCAACTTGGCCAGCGAACGCAGATGGAGACCTCGTTGCGCATGCTGGAGAAACAGGGGCAACAGCTGGGCTGGCAGGCGCCGGTGTATGTGTGGAATGTGCGTCACAGCCACTGGGACCAGCACGACCGGCCGACTCAGACCGTGGGCTGTTTTCTGTCGGAAGGGGGGACGCCCGAGATGCTGGCGCAGAGTCTGGATAGCCTGATACCCACGCTGGCGAGCCGGGGCATGGAACAGGCGATAGCGGAAAACCGTCACGATTTTCTGTTGCGACTGGCGCAGTCTTTGCGGGATGGCGGGGTAACAAGTTTGGTGAAGCAGCTAACGCCGTTGTTAGAGCGGCCGCCGTTGAGGCTGGCGGGGGTGACGTTCAGTTTACCGCTGTTTGTGCCGTCAGGGATGGTGGAACATGGCTGGCTGGGGGATGCCAGTTGGAACGGGGTGCTGGAACATGTGCGCGATAGCCGGGGGAAAGCGGTGGGTTTTCCGTGGGAGAAAAGCGCGCGGTGGGGCGTGATAGCGCTGGCGGCGTTCTGGGGCGTGGGTAGTGTGACCTCGTTTTGGGTTAACCGTCATCAGATA
>NZ_RCWD01000068.1:0-10531 GCF_018448965.1 Photorhabdus hainanensis
TCTTACCGGTCAGTGCCTGACCCTCCTGAAGCGCTTTCAGGGCTTTGTCGAAATCGAAAGATTGAGTCATTTGTCATTCCTTTTTGAGATATATTACTGGAATGACACAGAATTTCTAACACTCCCTCTCGAATGCCATCAAGAATTTTTTCTGGCAGCATTAAACTGGCTGAACGAGATTCTCCGCGAATTTGCTGATATTCCACCACCATCCAGGCAAAGGTCATATCGTCTTCAATACCCGCTTCCACACCGACCCAAAAATCTGCTTCAGGACGAACTTGTCTGGCTGCCATGACACGCTGACGGGCGCCAGTACGGGTTTCTGTGTTGCCAATAGGTTGTTGTGGGACGCTACTGTCTACATTGATATCTTCTATCCGATAAGTACCTGGCCCAAAAACATCATCAAAGGCGAGACTAATGGCTTTAATTTTTGCAGGGTTGGTGGTTGCGGCAATAACGTGATACATAATAGATGAGTTATCCTTTGAACGAGTATTTACGCAGTATAACGGAAAATGAAAATGTTACAGGTATATCTTGTTCGGCATGGGGAGTCCGAATGGAATGCGGCACGTCGTATTCAGGGACAATCTGACAGCCCTTTGACCGAAACAGGCGAACATCAAGCCAGATTAGTGGCGCAAAGAGTAAAATCTGAAAGTATTACCCATGTTATTACCAGCGACCTTGGGCGGACACGCCGAACGGCAGAGATCATTGCTGAGGTTTGTGGTTGTGAAATTATTCTGGAGCCACGTTTGCGCGAGTTGCACATGGGGGTGCTGGAGCGCAGAAATATTGATTCCTTGACCTCGGAAGAGGAGAACTGGCGTAAGCAAGTCCTTGATGGCACGCCAGGGGGACGCATCCCCGAAGGCGAATCGATGGATGAACTCGCTGTACGTATGAGAGCTGCGCTGGAAAGCTGCCGTAAGCTGCCGGTTGGTAGCCGGCCATTGTTAGTCAGTCATGGCATTGCTTTGGGATGTTTGGTTAGCACGATACTGGGATTGCCCGCCCATGCTGAACGTCGTCTTCGCTTGCGAAATTGCTCTCTGTCCAGAGTGGATTATCAACAAAGTCCGTGGCTGGCGTCAGGCTGGATTGTGGAAACGGCAGGCGATATCACACATCTGGATACGCCCGCACTGGATGAATTACAACGTTAATGCTGGATAGGAATGAGATACTGAAATTCGATGATATGGTTCGCCGCTTCCTTATCCCTATCATTGGTATTGGTAAGATAATATCGCTCGATATCGTATCCTTTCCTACGTGTCAGGTTTAGCATTGGCAGGCAAATACCGTAGACGGTAAACAGGAAATCCTGTAATCCATCTTTGGTGCCGTAGTAACTAAATGAGACGTATTCTCCAGCCGGTAATGTAACAGGTTGGCTGCCTGCCACATCAAACTGGGCATATTGGGGTTCTACCGCCGTTGTATACAACACGGTTTGTTCATCTTCTTTTTCTGGATTGGGAGTCGCATGATGGAGGCCATAAAGTACAGGAGGCAACACTTCTGCATTTTGTAGATAATATGTCCAGAAATTGTGTCGCATTTCAGTACAAAAACTGGACCATTGTTCCAGCGTATAAGAACAGGTCTGTTCTATACCAACCAGCGGCTGTTCCTCTAGGGTGAGATAGGTTGCTTCGGGAATATATCTCTTATCCAGCAATATGGGCGGACAAATACCCGTGGCGCACCACTCCTCACTGAGACGATAAAGTGCAGGTGTTTTATTAAATTGTTTTTTAAATGCGCGAGTGAAAGTTTGTTGGGAGTCAAACTGGTACTGTAAAGCAATATCCAGAATAGGGCGGCTGGTTAAACGTAAAGCAACGGCTGCCCGTGATAACCTTCTGGCACGGATATAGGAGCCAATAGCCTGGCCGGTAATGTCTTTAAACATACGTTGCAGGTGCCATTTAGAATAACCTGCTTTAGCTGCAACATTATTGAGTGATAATGGTTGATCTAGATGATTGTCTAGCCAACGTAATAAATCACGAATGATGCCGGTTTGATCCATACATCTCCTTAGTCGTTAAGACCAGAAAGAACAATATAAGAACCTATACCCGTTATCTTTCAAGTTGCTTCTTTGTTGGCTGCACTCACTCACCCCGGTCACATAGTTATCTATGCTCCCGGGGATTCGTTCCCTTGCCGCCGCGATGCATCTTGAAATCCATAGGGTATTACTACTAGGCTATTTTGTTTGCCGCTTGAACAGGCTTACAGGGTGAGTAAAACGAATCATTCCTATGTATTGCATATCTGTTCGATGTCTGCGTACTGTTGGTGTTCATAATTTATTGACAAGCGCGGCATTCAACAATAACTCTACTGGATATAAGCACTAAGTGTAAAACAAGTCTTATATTTACAATAGGATACTTATTCGTATTATTATTTCACTCATTACTTTGTGAAATTATTCTAATAGGTAATTATTGTTATTAGAGGGTATTACCGCCTATTTGGTATCTCGGCGGTGAAATTCTACGCTGAATTAATTAAGGTACGAGACTATATATGTTAAAAATCATAAAGATACTAGTAACGACAACATTGTTGTTCATACCTGTGGCGACTCAGGCAGAAGAGATTGGTTCGGTAGACACTGTTTTTAAATTTATCGGGCCTGATCACAAAATTGTCGTGGAAGCATTTGATGATCCTGATGTTAAAAATGTGACTTGCTACTTGAGCAGGGCAAAAACAGGTGGAATAAAAGGGGGTTTAGGGCTTGCGGAAGATACTTCTGATGCGGCGATTTCTTGTCAGCAGGTTGGGGAGATTGAACTAGCAGACAAGATTAAAAAGAGTAGCAAAAAAGGTCAGGTGGTTTTCCAGAAACGAACTTCACTGGTGTTTAAAAAACTTCAAGTCGTCCGTTTCTATGATGCAAGCCGTAATGCATTAGTCTATCTGACATATTCCGATAAGATGATCGACGGTTCACCGAAGAATGCGATCAGCGCTGTACCGATTATGCCGTGGAAGACGGTAGAAAATTGAGGGGCAGGATGGGTTCCCACAGGGATATCCCATCCTGTCATTTTTAGAGGCTTACTGACGCTGATAGTTCAAGTTATGCTTCCAAATCACCACAGAAACGATAGCCTTCACCGTGAATGGTGGCGATGATTTCCATCGTATCTGGCGTCGATTCGAAATGTTTACGAATACGACGAATCGTTACATCAACAGTACGGTCATGAGGTTTCAATTCACGACCTGTCATTTTTCTCAATAAATCTGCGCGCGTTTGGATTTTGCCTGGATTTTCACAGAAATGAAGCATGGCGCGGAACTCGCTGCGCGGCAATTTATATTGCTCGCCCGCCGGGCTGATCAGAGAACGGCTATTGATATCTAATTCCCAACCGTTGAATTTATAACTCTCAACTTGGCGACGTTCCTCGCTGACATTACTCAGATTCATGGTACGAGAAAGCAGGTTGCGGGCGCGAATAGTTAATTCACGCGGATTAAATGGTTTGGTGATGTAATCATCAGCACCAATTTCCAAGCCAAGGATTTTGTCTACTTCGTTGTCACGGCCGGTCAGGAACATCAAGGCGACATTTGCTTGCTCACGCAGTTCGCGGGCAAGCAACAAGCCATTTTTGCCTGGAAGGTTGATGTCCATAATCACCAAGTTAATGTCATTGTTTGACAGAATGTGGTGCATCTCTGAACCATCGGTGGCTTCATAAACTATATACCCTTCAGCTTCGAAAATGCTTTTTAGGGTATTGCGAGTGACAATTTCGTCTTCAACAATCAAAATGTGCGGGGTTTGCATGGTTGCTACCTAGAATCGCTTAAAAATAAATCAGAATGATTCAAACTACTCTTATCTCAGGATATTTACTGGTTATTATTTGTCATCACTGAAATTATAGTTTAAATCAGTAATAACATTTATTGATATGTTTTACACTGAAAGTAAAAGTTGCTTTTCCTTTGGTGGGCATATACCCAAAAAACTGGTTAAACAGTGTTATGTTAGTCCATTAACAGCAATATAACAGCTTGCAATGCATTTACCATCTAAAAAAACTACCTTTTATTGACGTACATCAAAATTGATTGTAGCACGTTAATATTATTTATATTGGTTATTTTATACCTTGTATTCTGTCATGCAAATGACAAATTTCTGTTAACGTACAGAGTGGTTTTGTACGGAAAATAATCTCTGTTGAGTTTGGCAGTGAACAAAAATAGCTGATTTTTACGAAAAGATAAAATATATTGTTAATTTTGTTAAAAATGGATTTAACAACTAAAAAATTGGCTTCAACAAGAAATATTTGTTTGTCTTGATGACCATGAGATAAATTATTCCAGTACTAAAAATATCGAAAAAATAAGATTGTTTAGAGAAAATGTTTGACTTTGTGCACAGATTCATTTAACCAATATAGGGTCGAACCCATTAAATGACAGACAGGAACCTATGCAAACTATCAGCCTGAAAACCACAATTATTATCACCACCGGAACCACAGGTTGCGGGGCGGGCTGACGCATACATAAAACAGAGAAAAAAGCCCGCATCCAAATCAGATGCGGGCTTTTTTTTGGCGCGGAATCAGGAGAAAAATGTTAATGCGAGTGCTTAAATTTGGAGGAACTTCGGTCGCTAATTACCAACGTGTGCTGAGCGTTGCCGATATTGCAGAAAAAAAACTTTCTCAGGGAGGAGTTGCATTGGTGCTTTCCGCACCGGCAAAAATTACCAATCATTTAGTGGCGATGATTGAAAAAACGGTCTCCGGGCAAGAGATCATTACCCATATGCATGATGCTGAGCAGATCTTTGCTGATTTATTACAGGGATTGGCGCAGGCGCAACCCGGTTTTGCTTATGAACGGTTAAAAATGATGGTTGAGCAAGAACTTGCGCAATTAAAACAGGTTCTGCATGGTATTTCGTTACTGGGTCAATGCCCGGACAGTATTAACGCTTCCCTGATTTGTCGTGGTGAAAAACTCTCTATCGCCATCATGGAGTCTGTATTGCAGGCACGTGGTCATAAAGTCACGGTGATTGATCCAGTGAAAAATCTGCTGGCACAAGGTCATTACCTTGAATCTACGGTAGACATCAACGAATCCACTAAGCGTATTGCTTCTCTGAATATTCCTGATGACCATATTGTCCTGATGGCTGGATTTACGGCTGGGAATGATAAAGGGGAGCTCGTTGTCTTGGGGCGTAATGGTTCTGACTATTCCGCTGCTGTTTTGGCGGCTTGTTTGCGGGCTAAATGTTGTGAAATCTGGACTGATGTGGATGGTGTTTATACTTGTGATCCCAGAGTCGTGCCGGATGCGCGGTTACTAAAAGGCATGTCCTATCAGGAAGCGATGGAACTCTCTTATTTCGGCGCCAAGGTGTTACATCCACGGACTATTGCCCCGATTGCTCAATTTCAGATCCCGTGTTTGATTAAGAATACTGCTAATCCAGATGCGCCGGGAACACTTATCGGTGACGGGCAGAAAGATGAAAGTACGCCGGTAAAAGGGATTACTAACCTGAGCAATATGGCGATGATTAACGTATCAGGCCCTGGCATGAAGGGGATGGTGGGTATGGCGGCAAGGGTATTTGCTGTCATGTCTCGCAAAGGGATCTCTGTTGTGCTGATTACTCAATCATCTTCAGAATATAGTATCAGCTTCTGTGTGCCTCAACGTGAATTAGAACGTGCTCGCCAGGCGCTGAGTGAAGAATTCTATCTTGAACTGAAAGAGGGTGTTCTTGATCCTTTGGATGTGATGGAAAATCTTTCCATTATCTCGGTTGTTGGCGATGGTATGCGTACCTTGCGTGGCATCTCTGCCCGTTTCTTCTCGGCATTGGCACGCGGTAATATCAATATCGTTGCCATTGCACAGGGGTCTTCTGAACGTTCTATCTCCGCGGTTATCGAGAATGAAATGGCAACGACAGCCGTTCGTTTGTGCCATCAGATGTTATTTAATACCGATCAGGTGATTGAAGTTTTTGTTGTCGGCGTTGGTGGTGTAGGCAGTGTTTTAATTGAGCAGATCCGTCGTCAACAAACCTGGTTGAAACAAAAGCACATCGATTTAAGGGTATGTGGTATTGCTAATTCACGGGCGATGCTGACGGACATGAGAGGCATTTGCCTTGATAATTGGCAGCAATGTTTATCAGAGGCCACAGAACCTTTTAGTTTGAGTCGTCTGATCCGTTTGGAGAAAGAGTACCATTTGCTGAACCCGGTGATAGTGGATTGTACCGCTAATCAACAAATTGCCGATCAATACGCCAGTTTCCTGAGTGATGGCTTCAATGTGGTCACGCCGAATAAAAAAGCCAATACATCGTCGATGGCTTATTATCACCAGATTCGTAAGGCAGCAGAGAAATCTAAACGCAAATTTCTGTATGACACTAACGTCGGGGCTGGTCTGCCGGTTATTGAGAATTTACAAAACCTGCTTAATGCGGGTGATGAACTGGTTCAGTTCAATGGCATTCTTTCCGGTTCTCTCTCTTTTATTTTCGGTATGCTGGATGAAGGAATGTCACTATCTCAGGCGACGTTGCTGGCAAAAGAGAAGGGTTATACCGAACCTGATCCGCGTGATGATCTGTCCGGTATGGATGTTGCTCGTAAGTTGTTGATCCTCGCTCGTGAATCAGGTTATGAACTTGAACTGGATGATATTGATGTGGAGCCTGTACTGCCAGCTTCCTTTGATAACGGTGGCAGCGTGGATACTTTCCTTGAGCGTTTACCCTCTCTTGATCAGGTTTTCAGCCAGCGTGTGGCAGAAGCCAAAGGGCAGGGAAAAGTGCTGCGTTATGTTGGCATAATTGAAGATGGCCGTTGTAAGGTGAAAATCGCCGCAGTAGATGGCAATGATCCGCTTTATAAAGTCAAAAATGGCGAAAATGCGTTGGCATTCTACACGCGTTACTATCAGCCAATACCGCTGGTACTGCGGGGATACGGGGCGGGTAATGATGTTACTGCCGCAGGTGTGTTCGCAGATATGCTGCGTACTTTGTCCTGGAAACAGGGAGTTTAATTGTGATTAAAGTTTATGCGCCTGCATCTATTGGCAATGTCAGTGTTGGGTTTGATGTGCTGGGAGCGGCGGTCTCTCCGGTTGATGGTAATTTATTAGGTGATTGCGTTACTGTCCGGGCAGCGGAGAGCTTTAGTTTGCGTAATGAAGGGCTGTTTGTGGGGAAGTTACCTGAACAACTGGAGCACAACATCGTTTATCAATGCTGGCAATTATTCTGTCATCATTTGGGTAAACGACTACTTGTGGCGATGACGCTGGAAAAAAATATGCCAATTGGCTCTGGTCTTGGCTCTAGCGCTTGTTCTGTTGTTGCCGGCTTGATGGCGCTGAATGAATTTGCAGGTCTTCCGTTTAGTGAAAGCCAATTACTGGCAATGATGGGGGAACTGGAAGGACGCATTTCCGGCAGTATTCACTACGATAATGTTGCTCCATGTTATCTCGGCGGTTTACAACTGATTATGGAGCAGGGGGATATCATCTGTCAGCCGGTACCTTCGTTTGATGAGTGGTTATGGGTGATGGCCTATCCGGGCATTAAAGTTTCTACCGCAGAAGCCAGAGCGATTTTACCTGCGAACTATTCGAAGCAGGATGTTATCGATCATGGCCGTTTTCTTGCTGGCTTTATTCATGCTTGTCATACACGGCAACCCGATCTAGCAGCCAGATTGATGAAAGATGTGGTTGCTGAACCGTATCGTACCCAACTGTTACCGGGTTTTGCCAAGGCGCGTGAAACCGCGAAACGGATAGGAGCATTGGCGTGTGGTATTTCTGGTTCTGGCCCGACCTTGTTCTCCATTTGCAATGATATGGCAACCGCAGAGGAAATGGCTGAATGGCTGCAACAGCATTATGTTCAGAATGATGAAGGTTTTGTACACATTTGCCGTCTGGATCTCGCAGGCGCACGACAGATAGGGTAATTGATGAAACTGTATAACTTAAAAGACAACAGCGAGCAGGTAAATTTTGCACAGGCAGTTAAACAGGGGTTAGGCAAACAGCAAGGGCTTTTCTTCCCGCAAGACTTACCTGAGTTTAGTCGGGAAGAAATTGACCAACTGTTGAAACTGGATTTTGTTACTCGTAGTGGCCGCATTCTCTCAGCGTTTATTGGCGATGAAATTCCGCCAGAACAATTGGCGACACGGGTTAAGCATGCTTTTACTTTTCCGGCGCCTGTTGCCAAAGTGGAAAATGATGTTGCAACACTGGAATTATTCCACGGCCCGACTCTGGCATTTAAGGATTTTGGTGGTCGTTTCATGGCGCAAATACTGGCACAAGTTGCTGGTGAGCAGCCAGTAACTATCCTGACGGCGACTTCCGGCGATACAGGAGCAGCAGTAGCGCACGCCTTTTATGGGCTAAATAATGTACAGGTGGTAATCCTCTATCCACAGGGCAAAATCAGCCCGTTACAGGAAAAACTGTTCTGTACCTTGGGCGGTAATATTCACACGGTGGTAATTGATGGCGATTTCGATGATTGCCAAGCGTTGGTTAAACAGGCGTTTGATGATCAGGAGTTGAAACAAGCTCTGTATCTCAATTCAGCCAACTCAATTAACATCAGCCGCTTGTTAGCACAAATTTGCTACTACTTTGAAGCGATTGCTCAGCTACCAGAAGATAAACGTGAACAACTGGTTATCTCTGTACCGAGTGGGAATTTTGGTGATTTGACCGCGGGTTTATTGGCAAAATCGATGGGATTGCCGGTAAAACGCTTTATCGCTGCCACTAATGTTAACGATACGGTTCCACGTTATCTAGAGGATGGAAAATGGCTGCCTCACCAGACCGTTGCCACGCTTTCCAACGCAATGGATGTGAGCCAGCCAAACAATTGGCCACGTATTGAAGAGCTATTTCGTCGTCAATCTTGGTCGTTAAGTGAATTGGGATATGGCGTAGTCTGTGATGACGTGACAAAAGAGACGATTAAGGCGCTGGCTAAATTGGGTTATATTTCTGAACCTCATGCTGCGGTTGCTTATCGTGTTCTGCGTGATCAATTGCAAGAAGATGAATACGGATTATTTCTCGGTACGGCGCATCCAGCGAAATTTAAAGAGAGCGTGGAACAGATTTTGGGTGAAGAATTACCATTGCCGGAAGCTTTGGCGGAACGGGCTGATTTAAGCTTATTATCCCATCATTTACCGGCAGATTTTGCTGAATTACGTACTTTCCTGATGGAAAGAGTGCCTAAATAGCGATGAGAGTAGGCGCCGCACAAATCATGCGGCGTTTATGGCTGATAATAAAAGCCTTAATGTTGTTCAGGGCGTTTAAATACCAGTTCATTTCCTTTGGACAGTGACTCATCAAAGGCGTAACCATCCAGATTAAACTCCACCAGACGGTCAGTTTGGGTTAACTGATTCTGAATAATAAACCGGCTCATTAGCCCACGGGCTTTTTTCGCGTAGAAGCTAATGATCTTATATTTACCGTTTTTCTCATCAAGAAAGACGGGTTTAATAATTTTACCGGCTAGCTTTTTCGTATTCACGGATTTGAAATATTCATCGGAAGCCAAATTAACTAACACATTATCACCTTGTTGTTCCAGAACCTCATTGAGCTTTTCCGTGATCAAATTTCCCCAGAAAGCGTAGAGATCTTTACCACGTTTATTTTCCAGCTTGATCCCCATTTCCAGCCGGTAAGGTTGCATTAGATCCAACGGACGGAGTACACCATAAAGACCAGACAGGATACGCAGATGATTCTGAGCAAAATCAAAATCCTGATCGGAGAAAGATTCAGCCTGCATACCGGTATAAACATCACCTTTAAATGCCAGAATAGCCTGACGGGAATTTTCTGGCGTGAAATCAGCATGCCATTCGCCAAAACGAGCGGCATTCAGGCCGGCAAGTTTATCGCTGATACCCATCAAACTCGCAATTTGGGCTGGCGTCAGTTTACGGCAAATGCTAATTAGCTGTTCTGACTGGTCGAGTAATGCTGGCTGACTATATTTTTCCGTGGTAAGCGGGCTTTCATAATCAAGGGTTTTTGCAGGTGAAATAGTAATAAGCATAATATTGTCCCGGTTATTCAGATTAAGTTAATTTAACAAAATATAGGATAATAAAGAATGAGTAACAATGATAGCGGAAACTGTGTATTTAATATCTATGGGGTAACAAACTGATAATTTTACACTCCATTTTATTGACCGATATTACCTTTAATGAGAATAATATTTAAATAATTTATCATGGTATATTTTAATTTAATTTTATATATAAATAAAGTTTTATTGATTTTTTAAATATTAATTTTCCTGATTATCACTTAAATTCAGCTCCCATAGGCGTATACTTAAAATAAGTCTGTGTGGAGGTAAATGAAAATGGCTAAAAATCAGATTCAATTCCAAAAAGGCATTTCTATTCATGAGTTTATTTCA
>NZ_RCWD01000069.1:0-9694 GCF_018448965.1 Photorhabdus hainanensis
AAAACCTTGGTTTGATGGAAACGGTGAGTTTGGCGAGGAATGCTGTGTCAACGGTCAGCGGAGGGACAATCAAAGCTGGACTAAATGTGCAAAGCGTACTAATTGTCGGAATAAATCAAAATAAAAGTTTGCGTATTTCATCTAATGAAACTGCTGATAGTAATGTTAATTTATTTGTGTGGGGAAACTCAAACAGAAAAACTGTTTTTGAATGCGGAGATAAAAGCGGATGTTTATTTTATTCACATCGACTGTCATCTAATAATGTTGAACTTTTTTCGACCGGGAAAATTATTCCCACAGATTACAAAAACTTTGATGATCGCTATGACAATATCCCAGTCGGCGTCCCATTGCCGTACCCCCACCGCTACACCCCAGTTGGTTACTTAACATGCAACGGGCAAACATTCGATAAATCTTTATATCCGAAGTTAGCAGAGGCTTATCCTATTGGCAGAGTGCCCGATTTAAGGGGGGAGTTTATCCGGGGTTGGGATGATAGCCGTGGTGTTGACCCCGGTCGGGTGTGTGGGACGTGGCAAGCCGATGGCATTCCAGATCACAATCATTACAAAGTAGCTTCAAAACAATTAGTTGAAGATCTTGTGCTTGTAGGGGGTGAATCCTGGTCAACATCAAAAGGCAGTACATATTCCCGCTCATTAGATCAAAATACATACACGGGCGGCGTTACTGAAGCAACAGCAAATGAAACTCGCCCCCGCAACGTCGCCTTTAATTACATAGTGAGAGCAGCATAATGACGGAACAGAAATACTCTTTAGAACATGAAACCGCTGTATTGGGTAAAGATGGTTTAGCAATTCAAGCTGGATGGATAAAGGTTTATCACTCGAATCAGATAACGAGAGAATTCACAAACTCTGACATTGAATATGTCATGCTTGGTGTCAGTTTATCGGCCGGTGCTTATCCTGACGCGCCAAAGCTTCCCAGTTCTGCAGAGGAAGCGGTCTGTCGTAGTGTAGATGGAAAATGCTGGGAAATACTCCCCGATTACCGTGGAAAAACAGCTTACAACACACAAACTCGATTACCGCAAGAAATTACTGATCTGGGTGAATTACCCGAAATCCTGACATTCAAACAACCTATTACTCATTTTGATCGATGGGATGGCTCAAAGTGGGTGATTGACAAAGTGGCAATAAAGGATAGTGAAATTGAGCAGGCAGAACAACTACGCAGTACATTGTGCACACAAGCCAATGAAACTATTAAGTTGCTCCAATATGCTGTTGATACTGGATTAGCTTCGGAAGAAGAACAGACATTGTTACTTGAATGGAAAAAATATCTGGTATTGTTGAACCGTGTTGACACTTCATTGGCCCCTGATATTAAGTGGCCTGAGATGCCAGAATGACAACAATAAGGGCTGCCCATGCAGCCCAATGACAATTGTAAAGCATTCTATTTAGTCTATCTTCGAAATATTATGCTATTATTTTGCAATCTACCGGGATAGATCTTTTTAATTTTACAGACTCAATATTCTGCCAATGGGTTGTAGGTTACACCATCTGAGTTTGTATTCTCTGGATGGACAGCCGAAGGAATATCTGGCATTTTCATATTGAGAATAAGCTCTTTCTATATTGCTCCAAATTAGTAAAGAGCCAATAGAATGCTTTTGCAATTCATCTGAAGTATCCATTCCTGCCTGGATAAACTCAAAGATAGTGTGTTCAAAAGTACATGTCTTTGTAATAAAATGAAATGCGCATGCCTCATCTTTGTAAAATAATATATTTCCCCATATAAGAGGTTGAATTAGTTCAAATAATTCTTGAGTTAGCGCCTCATCAACACAACAAGAACCCCATCTTTTCTCGGTAAGAGAGAAATAAATATTTGCTATTTCTCTTGGGTTGAAAGATTCACAATCTACGACTTTTCCTCCAATCTTTAGAAAGCGCTTCAATCGGTCTTTATATTTTTTCTGGGATTTTGTCGATATTCCACCGTTACCTAATTCTTTAGCAATGCACACTCTTCTATTGGCATTAAATATATATGTTGAATTAATCACATTTTTCCTATTTAAAGGAGAAATAAATTTTGATTTAATAGGCAATACAAATTTAGCTTCCGGAGAAGCGGGTATGATTAATTCGTCATTAGGAATAGCTATACGGATATATTTCGATAATGGAGTACAAGGATCGTTTGCAAGAAATCGCTCTCCCCATATGCATATGGCAGCAGTCAATAGCCCATTAGAATCTTTCTGTACATAGTACTTTTCATCACATTTAAAATGTTTATGAATGAAATCTAAAACAACGGGGTGTGTTGCTAATCCCCCACCGTACATACTGTAGCATTGACGATAATCATCAATGCTAGCTTCTTTCCACCCAAACAGAGATAATAATGTTTTCATCTAAAAAATTTATCCATTAAATAGTTCATAATAACAGCGCTCACGTATTTATAAATCAAGTCCGACACATATCCTATCTATATTTTTCATAATATGAAATTCATTCGGGAATTTTATCTTCCGGTAATGAACTATATTTCATGAACTTATTACTAAAGTTCAGAACATCATCTTGATTTTCACATATTTCATTAGACAACATTTTACAATTATCAGATATTGTTGACTCTTTAATACCTGTCCAATCTGAAAATAGTGTTAAGAAGTTCATTGAATTGCGTTGAACGTTAATAATATTACGTGACGTATCATCGTAAGAGGTAATAAACATAGGAACCTGATAATTCTGCTTATATTTATCATTATGAGCAAGCCTCATCTTCTTAGTATCTTTCTCAAAGAAAGAACCTCCGTGATCAGCAAAATACATCAAAGACCAGCTCTTCTCATTTTTCTGTGCTTCATCAGTAATTATTGATAACAAATCATCAGTGTTTTCAATACTCTGTATATAGCAAGAAACCTGCTCTGATTTAAAAAATACCTTGTATTCATAATTTGTTCTGGTACAAGCAGGAGAATGAGACCCCATTAAGTGAATAACAATTAACTTCTTTTCTCTCTTATCCTCTAGAGCTTTTTTCACAATTGGTATTATATTTGTGTCAGGCATATTTCTATTAAGACCAGAACTGGATTCACCTTTTTTAATAAATAATGGAGAATCAGCCCTTGCTCCCATACTGGCAACCGGAGTATCAAATATCCCCATAGAACCCTGATTTGATATCCAGTAGGTATAAAAACCAGCTTTTTTTGCTAATGTAACAATATTATTGCTTAAAATATTTTTACCATCTTTGACCATCGCTAGTGAGTTTGCCAATGATATCTGGGTCGATGGACCTACTGAGATATAATTTGTAAAAAGCGTCCCATTGGTAGTGCTCATAAAAGGTGTATTATGTATCGGAAATCCATACGCATTCATAAAATCTCTACGTACACTTTCTCCAATCACAACAATGTAGGTGCTATATTTGGGCTTTGCCGATACCGTTCCCCATGTATCCTTTTCACTTAATATTTCCTGCATTCTTTTATATTCAATTTTTACCCTTATAAAGTTGATAGTGACATCTTTGATGGCTCTAATTTCAGGAAGCCCAGAGTCAAGAATATTGAATTCCTTACCCTGTATAAATGCTTTTAAAGGGTGATGTATTATCGTTATTAACGCAAAAGAGAATAGAAGAACGTTAATATTTCTATGCAAATTAATGTTTACTTTCAAAGATAACAAGCAAAAGATCAGGATAAACGTACTAAAAAGATAGTACTCAATTGGAATAGAAGAGATAAATTCACTAGCTTCTTGTTCATTTGTATAGAATAACGAAAGAATTGAGTTGAAGTTTGGTGATCCATATGTAAGCCCGATAGGAGCATAAACGAGAGTTGCTATACCAAGAACGATAAGCAGGGGCCTATAAACCACAGTGACCTTGTTTAGCAATAGAAAAATGAAGAACATAGCGAATACATACGCTATTTTTAAGCGATAACCTAGAGCCATATGAGCTAAAAGGCAAAAGATGAAGAGTGCAACAACTGGTAGCAGCTTGATTAGGTGGTTTTTTGTAAGTTTCATATTTATCTATCAATAGGGCATTGTGTAATAGTAAAACGTAATTCAGTTTTCGAAAAACAAGAAAAACGGAGATTCAATTTCTTCATCCAGCCAGATTTTCTATTAGTACTATACTATGTATTTTTCGCTATGTGAATAAGATAAATCTTAGTCAAAGTACAAACCAGAATACTTTATTTACAATATAAAAGAAATCATATAACGCAGAAGTATCACCATAATCCCCAGCGTAGAAAAGTACACATAATATACCACGCGCTAATAAACCATAGCAGCAGGATAAAGTAAACAAAACAGTTATTAAATATATGTGTGGATAATTTTTAGCGTATTTATTCCTATTGAATATTTTGAAAAACTGGTCTACCAATATCTTATCAATTACCCACTCTTTCCATCCCGTTTATCATCGATACCATAAGGAATATCTAGCAAATATTTAAGACTCTCATGAAAAATGGAGCTCAGCTCTGAGATGGAAGAAGATTGTGGAACCGTGGAAATAGAGATTGTTGAGGTTACGAAGTGTGGGATTAATTACCCTAATTGGGCTTTTTTAGGCGATGATAGCAGGGTGATCTAACAAACAGAATCTGATATACTACTTATGAATAAAACTTGTTTAACTTTTGAGGTAGAAAATGATACCTAAGAAAATTCATTATGTATGGGTTGGTAATCAACCAAAATCCGAGCTGATACTCAAATGTATTGAAAGTTGGAAGAAACACCTACCTGATTATGAGATAATCGAATGGAATAACGAGAAATTTGAAAAAATAAAAAACAAATATTCAGAGCAAGCCTACCAGAACAGAAAATGGGCTTTTGTTTCTGACTATATCAGGCTTTATGCTCTTTATCATGAAGGAGGAGTCTATTTGGATTCTGATGTTGAAATCACTAACAACATAGATCAATTCCTTCATTTAGATTTTTTTAGTGATTATGAAAATTGTAGGGGACATTGTCACCCAATTACTGCTGTTATGTGAGCTCAAACAGGAAACCTCATCATTGCTGATTTGTTAAGTTATCATGAGAATGCTGAATTTGAAACCTCAAATGGTTTTGACTTAGAGACAAATACAGTTCGCATTAGTCGTTATTTCTCTGAAAAATTCGGGCTTAAAGCACCTTATGATGGCTCTCTCACAACTCAGCTAAATGATAGATCAATTATTTATCCATCATATTATTTCTGTACTCCAGAATATGAATTAGAGAACTTTTCAGTTCATTTGTTTAATGGCTCTTGGTGTCCCTCTCACTCTCGCAAGGATAAATTAATTATCTTCAATAGATTTATTTTTTCTCGGTTCATTAGAATAAGAAATACAGGAGAACCTCAAGTTACATCAAGAGAAAAGATACTCTTTAAGCTCCCTATACTAAAGAATAAACAATATGTATTAATAATAAAAAAATAACATAACTTACAGGGAGCTATATCCTTGTAAGTTAACTAAAACAACAGAGCGTCTTAATACATAAATTCCAGGCATCTTAAAACCTTCACTATCTATTGCAACAACAATGATTAGTGCCGGTTAAAGTTAAAATTACCCAACATCCACTGGTATTAGTGTGTATATTCATACCTAAAACTGGTGGGAGTGTAACTATAAAACATAAGTCACTATGATGTGTAGCAAATACTATTATTCTATTGTTCAATGGCCGTCAACAAATCTAGCTCCTCCTTTAGCCCATGTAAGGGCTCCCGACCAAACTTGGGTAAAATTAGTGAAGTAATTCTGATTTTTTTTGAACATATTGACTGTCATTTTTCCCTTTCGTGTAACTTTGTCTACTAAGAGCATAATTACCCATAGGTTGAACTTTTACATCCCCGGCATTCAGATTGACATCTCCAGTCAACGCCTTGCCATTAATTTTCCGACTATTCGACACCACATTTTTCGCCAAATTTACAGTTTTCACTAACCCAAGTTTTCTATAATCCATTGAATCACTACAACCCTTGCCAACCTAACTCCTTAAAGTATTAAACAAGGTTAGATACGGTATATTAACGTATCAATAGGTAACCAAAATGACGATTTAGAGAAAAAGACATTATAAACGAATGAATTATGAGCAGATTTTGAGTGATAAATCTTCATATTTGCATGATTTACTTTCTGAATTTTCGATTCTTAAGATGATAGACTGATATTACAATACATGTTTTGATGATCCACGTCCTGTTTTTGGATATTAATACTATGCTATAACTAATACCTTCTAAATAAGATTCTAAAATAGTGCCACATCTTATGCCATTCATAATTCTATGTACAACAGTGGCTTGAAGAAAATGATGCGTAGCAGAATTATGAAATATTATTTAGTAGTTCACGAGAATGACCGATGATAATAACGAGTCAGCAATACATTATTTAGATAAATTCACGTGTATTTTTGTTTATTTCCCTATAAAAAAATCATAGTTATACCTCTATATCATGTTAATTTTTCTAGATTTCAAATGATTCGGTTTAACTGAGGAAATGGTCTAAATATTCTGATTCACATTATAAGAAATATATAGTATGATGATACTTAAGATTTCAGTTTCCCTATCTTTTCAAAAGATAAACTATTTTTCAGTATTACATAAATGTGTTATTGGTATTCAGATATGAAACTCATAAAAGACTATCTAATCAGACTATTATGCGATGTTACTCTCCTTGTCCCTTGCTTTTTAGAGATATATAAATTTAGATCCTTGCTTAAGAGTAGGGAGTGTATTCTCCATATCCCTCATTTTTCTGTTCACAAATCAGACCTCTGTGATTTATAAAATCCTTTACATTACTTTCAGCATACTCTCATTTGTATCCCATATTTTATCAAAGTGAAAAATCATCATGAAAAAAATAATTGTTGTAGGCTATGAGCTTGGTGGGTTTGGTGGCATGGAGACTGTTTGTAAAAAATGCGTATCCTTACTATCCAAAGATAACGCAGATATCGATATTGGCTTTATCTTCATCAAAGAAGATCAGCAACCTTCTAATGATACCTGGTTAAACGGAATGAAGTTTAAATATATCTCTTCACAAGTCAGGAATCCGCCACTTCGCCGAATTCATTTTGCTTTGCAACTTTCAAAATGCATAAAGCAAGAGAATCCTGATCTGATTATTTCTATTTCCGCACAGAGTTGTTACATCTCCAACTTAGCTAGGAAAATTTCATTAAAAAAAATACCGGTATTCTCTTGGATCCACCTTTCCCTGTATTCAGCGTATAAAGCAATATTCACACTCAAAGCAGACTACCACCTATCTATTAGTACTGGGAATACTAATTATTTGATTAATATGGGAGTACCCAACAACAAAATATGTACAATTTTTAATCCCATATCAAGAACACCAATAATGATTACTCGCCCTAAAAATATGTCGAAATTTATCTATGTAGGAAGAATTATTGCAGGTGAGGGGAAGAATTTGCAAAGTATGTTCCATGCACTTTCCCAAATTAAAGGAAACTGGGAATTAGATATTTTGGGGGCAGGCGATGATATAGGTGTTCTACAATCATTAGCGGTTGATTTAAAGATAGAACAAAAAATTTTATGGCATGGTTGGCAAGTAAATCCTTGGGACTACATTGTTAATAATATAAAAGAAGTAACCGCGCTATTACTTACATCAACACATGAAGGTTTACCTATGGTACTTGGTGAAGCTAATTCCTATGGTATTTACTGTATTAGTTCTGATTGTAAAACTGGTCCATCGGACATTATTCAAGATTCTATAAATGGGATCCTATACCCTGTTGATAGGCCCGATGTGTTGGTAAGCATTTTACAAGATATTGTTAACGGAAGACAATTACCTCGCAGCACTGATATAAAAAACGCGATAGAAAGACTCTATGATGATAATTACTTGAGTAGAATTAAATCCGCGTTGAGTATTTCTTAAATATTACGACTTAATTAACCTTCCTTTAGTTTCCGATAGTTAAAGTACTTATACCAAAAGGTAATCGAAAATCAATGTGACTCCAGAATAACAGGGTGTGTCCTTTACTAATTTAACTGCTTTATCAGTAGTAAGGAAATACTAGACCATTATCATGGTAACATCACAGACTATTAGCCTTTTGAGGATTTTTAACTGCTGGCAAAAACCTGTTTGAAAAAGCAGGTTTTTTAGTAATGCGTTAGTTAAAGATGTTGTAATTAACTCTAGTGTAATAACTATTGACATTCTTGCTTAATACCTCATCAACTTAATGTAACCCTTATATAATATGCATTATTTTGGGAGGAGAAAATACTACAAGCACAGGGATAACGAGTAAGAATGTCAATCATAGCCTCATTAATCTTGCTTTCTATGCGAGAAATAGTTGGTGGTTTCCCATACATTCTGCTATTTGGACACGAGTGATGTCTGCATTGTTACACCATTCAGCTAGCAGAGCCTGTAATTTTTCTTTTTATTTTTCTATTCTTATATGGTCATCCATACGACGATGTAGAAGACTAATAAACATGACATCAATTGAATATTTTTCAAACTATAGCGCATCCATGCACCATAGTGTTACCTAAGTTCATGCCTTGCTGCTTCAGCTAAAAAGTGACTTCTATCTCTATATTGTGTCGGACTTTCTTTGACGCGATTATCAATACGCTGAATAAGTGTATCGGGTAATGAGATATTAATGCGTTGTTGCTTTCCGGAAAATTCAGATAAATCAACATCAATAACAAACCAACTATCAATGTATTGATATTCTGTGTTTTTTGCATAAACTAGATAGCCAGGGTCCTTGATTTGTTCAATGGCTTTACTGTTTGCAACCATATCTTCAACAGTTAACAAGATAGCTTCACGTGCCATTATCGCAATGTCTTCTTTACTGTCAGCAGCAGAGAAACAACCATAATTTTCGGTACACAACGCAGGAATAACCAAACCATACGCTGTGTTTTCATCTTTCGGTAACTCAACACCTACTGAAAAAAACATGATGACCTCCAAAGTCGGCGGGGATTAAATCCCCGCCATTTTTTTTATAGATTTGACAGTGCCGATAGGTAGATCTTTTTTGGGATGCGGGACCGGGAACGTCTTTCCGGTTATAGGTGACCACCAAATTTGGTGGCTACCTCCGTTATGCCTTCTAAGTTTGCACCCAGCAGCAGTCAGCTCTTTTATTAGGTCAGTTGATTTCATATATCCTCCCAACCTGACATCAGGATACACACACATACACACAAAGTAAATTTATTTATCTCACAAAAAAATGGCTAAGAAAGCTTGCTAATGTGTGATAGTTGCAAAATATGGCATTGCAGCAGGCCACGCCTAGTATTCAGAGGGTTAAAATCCTCAGGGAAAACGTATTGTTTGGGGTATACCGCGATACATTCTCTGAACTTACAAGGCAAGATGGTGCTAATTTTTTGCTGATTTATTACTCAAAATGTGTTTGTAATTTCTTCGCGGCTAATATCTTTCTCTCTAATTCGCTACTTTGGTTATTTATTGATACGTGAATATATGCGATCTTTACCATATTTAGATCCGTTTAACACTTTAAAAAGCTGAGTTGATAAGAGTTACGGTAAATTAATGAGTTATGGTAAACCTTGGTTT
>NZ_RCWD01000070.1:0-9339 GCF_018448965.1 Photorhabdus hainanensis
GACTAATTAGTTCGTAATGAATTAACTGTTGTTCACTCTTCAAGACTTTAAAACGTATTTTTTTGTGATACGGTCTTGTGAGTGCCCACACAGATTGTCTGATTAATTGTTAAAGAGCAGGCTGAATTAAAATTTAATATTCTCGCTCAGCCGGGCTGCGTATACTACGCTTTTCGCCCGCAGAGTCAAGCGCTTATTCGCTTTCTCTCTGCCTGACCTCACAATGTTTATCAGCGTTGTGTCGGTCAGTGGTGGCGCATTATAGGGAATTCTTTGACGCTGGCAAGCGTTTAATTGCAAAAAAAATTCATCTGAACGCCAATTAAGCAAAAACAGGGCTAAGTTGCGATTTAATGCACAAAATGATAAAAAAAGAGGCAGTTTTCTGCCCCTTATCTCTCATCAACTTTATTCTCTCGCTAAAGATAAAGTTATTGCTTTGCGACGATATGGTTATTTTCCACATCCAGAGTAACTCGTTTTCCTGGCAATAGTTGGCCGGAAAGTATCTTTTGAGCTAATGGGTTTTCGATTTCCTGCTGGATAGCTCGCTTCAATGGCCGTGCTCCGTAAACAGGATCGAACCCTGCTTCCGCCAACATGTCCAGCGCTTGCTGAGTAATCGTCACCTGATAACCACGTTCTTCCAGACGCTTGTACAAACGTTGCAATTGGATATCTGCAATCGCTGATAAGTGACTACGCCCTAATGGATGGAACACAACAGCTTCATCAATACGGTTAATAAATTCAGGTCTGAAATGATGGTTAACAATTCCCATCACCATATCTTTCATTTCATCATAATTCAGACTACCAAAACGCTCCTGGATCATGTCTGATCCAAGATTAGATGTCATGATGACAACCGTGTTGCGGAAATCGACGGTACGACCTTGCCCATCAGTCAACCGACCATCATCCAGCACCTGCAATAAGATATTGAATACATCCGAATGCGCTTTTTCCACTTCATCAAGCAGAATAACGGAGTAAGGCCGACGACGAACCGCTTCTGTTAGATAACCGCCTTCTTCATAACCAACATACCCCGGCGGCGCTCCTACCAACCTTGATACGGTATGTTTTTCCATAAATTCAGACATATCGATACGCACCATTGCATCATCGCTGTCAAACAGGAAATTCGCTAACGCCTTGCACAACTCAGTTTTCCCAACACCGGTTGGACCAAGGAACAAGAATGAACCAATCGGACGATTTGGATCAGCTAATCCAGCTCGGCTACGGCGAATCGCATTAGATACTGCATTGACTGCCTCATCCTGACCAATGACACGTTTATGCAGCTCTTGCTCCATGCGCAACAGTTTATCTTTTTCACTCTCAAGCATTCTGGCAACAGGAATACCTGTCCAACGAGCAAGAATTTCTGCAATTTCCGCATCGGTAACTTTGTTACGAAGCAGTTTCATATGCTTACCTTCAGCTTGTGTGGCGGCGGCAAGCTGTTTTTCCAATCCAGGTATTTTCCCATATTGAATTTCAGACATCTTCGCTAAATCACCACTGCGACGTGCCTGTTCCAAGCTGATACGGGCATTTTCCAATTCTGCTTTTATGTGCTGAGTACCCGTTAGCGCTGCTTTCTCAGCTTTCCACTCTTCTTCCAGTTCAGAATATTCGCGTTCTTTTACGATCAGCTCTTCATTAAGCATTTCAAGCCGTTTTTTACTGGCATCATCAGACTCTTTTTTCAGCGCCTGCTGTTCCAACTTCAATTGGATAACCCGACGCTCCAGACGGTCCAGCGCTTCCGGTTTTGAATCCATTTGCATACGTAAACTGGCGCCCGCTTCGTCGATCAAGTCGATAGCTTTATCCGGCAACATACGGTCTGAGATATAACGGTGAGATAATGTTGCTGCCGCGACAATTGCAGGGTCGGTAATTTGTACATGATGATGTAATTCATAACGTTCTTTCAGACCGCGCAAAATAGCGATAGTGTCCTCTACGGAAGGTTCTGCGACATAGACTTTTTGAAAACGGCGTTCCAGCGCTGCATCTTTTTCAATGTATTGACGATATTCATCCAGTGTTGTTGCCCCAACACAGTGAAGTTCGCCACGGGCCAAGGCTGGTTTTAACATGTTGCCGGCATCCATTGCCCCATCAGCCTTACCCGCTCCAACCATAGTATGCAATTCGTCAATAAACAGAATG
The DNA here is from genome assembly GCF_018448965.1 of Photorhabdus hainanensis. Taxonomy (NCBI): domain Bacteria; kingdom Pseudomonadati; phylum Pseudomonadota; class Gammaproteobacteria; order Enterobacterales; family Morganellaceae; genus Photorhabdus; species Photorhabdus hainanensis. The sequence goes on from NZ_RCWD01000070.1 coordinate 2,188, forward strand.
ACATTGCCTTCCTGTTTAGAAAGGTCGTTCAGCACGCCTTTCAAACGCTCCTCGAATTCACCACGATATTTAGCTCCTGCTAATAGCGCTCCCATATCCAGAGAAAGGACGCGCTTATTTTTAAGCCCCTCAGGAACTTCACCATTAATGATTCGTTGAGCAAGCCCTTCAACAATGGCCGTTTTACCGACCCCGGGTTCACCAATTAAGACCGGATTATTTTTGGTACGGCGTTGTAATACCTGAATAGTGCGGCGAATTTCTTCATCACGGCCAATCACTGGATCAAGTTTGCCTTGTTCAGCACGTTCAGTCAGATCAATAGTATATTTTTTCAGGGCTTGGCGTTGATCTTCCGCTCCCTGATTATCAACTTTTTCACCACCACGCATTTGTTCTATTGCCTTAGTGATTTTTTCTTTTGTTGCGCCAACAGCTTTCAATATGTCACTTAATGTGCCACGTTCTTCCAATGCTGCCAGAACAAATAATTCAGAGGAGATAAAATTATCCCCGGCTTTTTGCGCTAATTTGTCGCACAGATTTAAATGGCGAACTAAGTCATTGGATGGTTGCACATCACCACCAACACCCTGTACCCGCGGCAAACGTTCTAAAGCCAGCTCAAGCTGATTGCTGACACGGCCTGCATCGATTCCAATTGACGTTAATAGTGGGCGAATAGAGCCACCCTCTTGTTTTAACAGTGAACTCATTAAGTGAATTGGTTCGATGAACTGATTATCATGCCCAAGTGCAAAGGACTGGGCGTCAGCGAGAGCAAGCTGGAATTTATTAGTAAGACGATCCAGACGCATAACACCTCCAATACTGTTCAGAATGTTGCTACTGGAGATTAAATGAGGCCATTCCTCAAATATTCAAGGTTATTCTGAAAAGCAAATTGTGAGATATTCCCTTATGCGCCAACGGATCGCCCTACAGGATAGGTTATATCAGCCAGATTAAAGTTGCCATACGTCCGGTGATCCCATCACGCCGATAAGAGAAAAATTTCTCTTTATTACTGACAGTACACTCACTCCCGCCAAAAATCGCATTCACACCAACAGATTGCAATTTTAGTTTTGCCAACAAATAGATATCCGCTAAATACTTTTCGCCAAAAGGTATAAAAGCTTGACTCAAATCAGCATGCTGGCTAGTGAATGCTTGCAAAACTTCATTGCCGACTTCAAATTTTTTCGCGCCAATCGCCGGCCCTAACCAAACTTGGATCTGATGAGGTTTAGCTTTAAATTGAGCGATAGTGTTTTCCAGGACGCCAGCGCATAAACCTCGCCACCCCGCATGGGCAGCGGCAACCTCATCACCGGCAGAACTGCAAAATAGTACAGGCAGGCAATCCGCCGTCATCACGGCACAAACCTGCCCAGGAATATTGGTATAAACAGCATCAGCTCTCTTATCTTCCAGCGGCTGACCATTAAGTCTCACAACGCGCGTACCATGAACCTGTTCTAACCAGACTGGTTGCTGAGGCAGTTCTGCAATTTCCGCTAAAATATGCCTGTTTTGTTCAACAACATCAGGTTTATCACCAACATGCTTACCCAGATTCAGGCTATTGTAAGGTGATAAGCTCATTCCCCCTAAACGGGTAGAACTACAGGCTTTTACTGTCGTCGGTTGCGGCCAGTTTGGAAAAATAAGCGGGGTCATTTACCAATCCATTTCGTCTTTAAACGCTTCTGCATCTGTTTTTAATGCCTTAACCAGCATCACCATATCTTCGGGTAATTCAGCGTGCCACTCCATTTCAATGCCGGTTATCGGATGATAAAGGCGCAGCATCGTGGCGTGCAATGCCTGACGATCAAAGTTACGCATTACCTCGCGAAATTCATCAGAAGCCCCTTTCAAAGGACGAGGACGACCACCATACAAAGGATCGCCTACCAATGGGTGACTGATATGGGCCATGTGAACACGTATCTGGTGTGTTCTGCCTGTTTCCAGTCTGAGGCGCAGACGAGTATGCGCCCTAAAATGTTCCATTACCCGATAACGGGTAATAGCCGGTTTTCCCATTGGATGCACCGCCATATGCGTTCGTTTTGTTGGATGACGAGAAATGGGTTCTTCAACGATTCCGCCAGCGGTCATACGACCTATCGCCACCGCTTCATATTCACGGGTAATTTCGCGTAGTTGGAGTGACTCGACTAAACGCGTTTGAGCGGGAACCGTTTTAGCAATAACCATCAGCCCTGTCGTATCTTTATCAAGACGGTGAACAATGCCCGCCCGAGGGACATCGGCAATTTCAGGATAACGATATAACAGCGCGTTCAATATCGTACCGTCTGGATTTCCTGCTCCCGGATGAACGACCAAATCACGCGATTTGTTTATGACTAGAATATCATCATCTTCATAGACAACATTTAACGCAATATCCTGAGGTTCCCAACGCGCATCTTCTTCAATGATGGCATCAATTGCAATTTCTTCACCTCCCAGCACTTTTTCTTTTGGCTTATTGATTAATTTGCCATTAACCTGAACTCTGTCATCCAAGATCCAATCTTTTATGCGTGATCTTGAATAATCAGGGAACAATTCAGCCAAAGCCTGATCTAAACGTTGACCGAGCTGAGATTCGGCGACTGTTGTATTAAGTCGAATTTGTTGTGCCATATATTGTTTCTACACTTACGTTGAGTTTTGACGGCAGAGCCGTTTAATTTAATATAGTGTGCTATTGTAACTCGATCTTTTGCCGGGAGCTTCATGGATAGTCTCCCAGAAAACACTCAGAGGATAATCAACACGTGATGATACGCATAAAATATCTGGTGGCGGCAGCCACATTGAGCCTGGTACTTTCCGGGTGCGCTGGTAATAAAAATGCTGTCCCCGACAGCCCACCCGCGGAAATTTACTCTAAGGGTCAGGAAAAGCTGCAAAAGGGTAGCTATCCAGATGCGATCAAGCAATTGGAAACCCTCGATAATCGCTATCCATTCGGCCCCTATTCACAGCAAGTACAACTCGATCTGATTTATGCTTATTATAAATCCTCTGACTTGCCAATGGCGCTTGCTTCTATTGACCGCTTCATACGCCTGAATCCAACTCACCCCAACATTGATTATGTTCTGTATATGCGAGGATTAACTTCACAAGCCTTAGATAACAGTCTATTGCAGAGTTTCTTCGGCATTGACCGCTCAGATCGTGATCCTGAACACGCCAGGGTAGCATTCAAGGATTTTAGCCAATTAGTACGCTATCATCCTAACAGCCTGTATACCGCCGATGCCATTAAGCGTTTAATGTTTATCAAAGAGCGCCTGGCAAAGTATGAACTTTCTGTTGTGGAATATTATAACAAACGCGGCGCCTATGTCGCGGTGGTAAATCGGGTTGAGCAAATGTTACGTGATTACCCTGATACACAGCCAACTCTCGCAGCATTGCCTTACATGAAAAAAGCTTATACACATTTGGGTTTAACAGCTCAGGCAGATAAAGTAGCAAAACTCATTGCTGCTAATCCTGTATAAAAAAGCAGATGATAAAACAGCGGTTGGCGCCGCTGTTTTATTTTTACTTGTCAAATCCAAAAAAACCGCTTATTCATTAGGAGAATAAAAGACTCAACTTGTCAATAGTGTCTTATTAGCTTCAATCCTGCAATAGATATTCTTTGTATTTTTACCACTAATCACAATTACTTCAACTAGTTGCCTCATACCTGATTAAATAGTGATTTAGATCACCTTTTCCATGAAAAAGAAATGTATGCTGAAATTATTGAAGGTGGATAATCAATAATGAGAGGTAACTATATGATAGTGAATATTACCAGCAAACAAATGGAGATTACCCCGGCAATTCGCAACCACGTAGAAAAACGTCTGAACAAACTAAATAAATGGCAAGTAAATCTGATAAATCCTCATATTATTCTATCAAAAGGGCCTCAAATTTTTAGGGCTGATGCAACCATAAGTATACCGAATGGTATGCTAGTCGCCGGTGCGAAACATGAAGATATGTATATTGCTATCAATGAATTATTAACAAAATTGGAGCGCCAACTGAATAAAGTACAGCATAAGGGAGAAGCACGCCGTACTGACAACAGTGTTAAAGAATTAAACCTTAACCTAGAAGCACAACTAGAAACAGAACCAGAAATATCACAATAAAATAACAATGACTTGCCTCTAACGCGTCCAATTTGGACGCGTTTTTTGTTGACAGAAACAACAACATAAGGTTAATTAACAAAAATTACGTAAACCCTTGCCCAGTGCGGACGGCTGCCGATGAAATGGAAAGCAAGCAATGGAAAGCTTTGCCCGGTTGGGTAAAGATCGGTCACATAAACTATGAATATGAGAATATGATGAATACAAGCCTGTTTTTCTTTTCTTTCTTTTTTACCTTCCCTGAGGGAGGCTTTCGTCGTTGAAAAAAGAATGAGAAGACGAATAGCAAGCCTCCCCATCGGGAGGCTTTTTTCTGACCATTGCAAACCTATTATTATCAGAATGCGAACAACCCATTAGGAACCCATTTATGGATCAAAATAACTTGCTGAAAATACGGGAAAAAGTCAGCGAACTTGATTTAAAGTTACTGATTTTACTAGCAGAGCGTCGCCAATTAGCTTTTGATATCGCACAAACTAAGTTACAGGATAATCGCCCCATCAGAGACAAAGATCGCGAACGAGAACTACTAGATGTCCTAATTAAAAAAGGGAAAAACCACGGGCTTGACGGCTTTTATATTTCGCGTCTCTTTCAGATGATCATTGAAGATTCCGTACTCACTCAACAAGCATTATTGCAGCAACACCTAAATCAAACCCCCCAAGATTCAGCGCGTATTGCATTCCTCGGTCCTAGAGGTTCCTACTCTCATATCGCAGCCCGCCAATATACCGCACGCCATTTCAATCAATTAATTGAATGTAGCTGCCATAAGTTCCAAGATATCTTCTCCCTGGTTGAAACAGGCCAGGCGGATTACGGAATGTTACCCATTGAAAATACCAGCTCTGGTTCCATCAATGATGTTTATGACTTGTTGCAACATACCAATTTGTCAATTGTGGGAGAAATAACCCTTCCTATTGACCATTGCCTACTCATTGCAAGAGATACCACGCTATCAGAGATCAAAACGGTTTACAGTCACCCTCAACCATTCCAACAATGCAGCCAATATATTAATCAATTCCCACATTGGAAAATTAAATACTGCGAAAGCACCGCCGCCGCAATGCAAGAAGTCGCTGAACAGAATTCACCAGAAATTGCAGCTTTAGGTAGTGAAGCGGGCGGCGCACTTTATCAGTTACAGGTTCTGGAACAGAATCTAGCCAATCAATCACATAATATTACTCGTTTCATTATTGTTGCCCGTCAACCTATTGAAGTTGCAGAACAGGTACCAGCCAAAACGACATTTATTATGGCAACCGGACAGCAGGCAGGCGCGCTGGTAGATGCGTTAATGGTGCTGAAAAAACATAATATTATTATGAGTAAACTGGAATCTCGCCCGATTAACGGGAATCCGTGGGAAGAGATGTTTTATATTGATGTCCAAGCTAATATTCGTTCAATTAATATGCAACACGTTCTGAAAACATTGGCGAAAATCACTCATTCATTAAAGGTATTGGGATGTTATCCAACAGAAAGTGTGGTGCCGGTTAATCCTTCCTGATTAAAAAGAACCGGATATTAAAATATCCGGTTCAGATTATTGGCTTTCAACATTTTTATTATCAATGAGAAAATTTTTACTGCCTTTAACCTCTCGGTTTAAGGCTTTTGATTTATTTCGTAAATCCCGACTTTCTCAGATTAAATACGTTTTATCTGAATGTGATAAAACCGGTGTTAATAAAAACCACGTTTTATCTGTCACCACGGTTTTAAAGCCTGGAAAAAACCGCAAGCATATCGTGAAAAAGAAGGCAAAAACTTTAATCATTAAAGGTAAAACAGAAATGATTAAAGCTTTTTTAAAGCAAGTAAAAAATCTGGTGTTATACTGACACCGGAAGAGAAAACATCAGAAAAGACAGGTTTTAAACTTATTAACAAGGTGACAAAATGACAACATTAACCATAGAACAAGAATATGAGATTGTATCAAACCATTTATCAAGAATATCCACATTAAGAAGATTTGCGCAAACAAAAGATGTTGAATGGTTAGATGATGTTTACAAAGCATTAGAGGTAGTCGTTCAAGAAAACAAAGAAATCTTCAGATTAATGAGTTTAGAAGCGGAACAAAAAGAACAAAAACGTTTAGAAATATTAAGGCTGATTGAAGAAACCGGCCTTGATCTTAAGACCATTAATATACCTGTTACCGTCTCTAGTTTTAAAGCTAAAAAATCAAATGCAGGAAAAGGAAAGACGAGAAAACCTAAGTATCAGTTTAATGAAAATGGAGAAGTTAAATACTGGTCAGGAAACGGGAAAAAACCATCAGGTTTACAAAAACTCCTCAATGAAGGTCATTCATTAAATGAATTTTTAATTCAAAAATAAAACGCCTCAGAATGAGAATAGCCTCATAGGTTTATCATCTGTTTAATACTATTTACTTTCCTTTTTTGCTTGCATTCGCTTTTTGGGGCGATAGCAAGCGCCTTTTTATTGGTGATTAATTCGGTTATTAATTAAAAAAATGTAAAAAAACAGGTACCCATTAATGCCAAATTTTTAAAAGGTAAAAATCACCTAAAAACAGCCTACTCCCCACTTATTCATCAGCGATGCTATATCCTAATTATTTTACTAAACAGGTTATAAAAATAACGTAATAAAAAAAGAGGTAAAACAGTTAATCTGTCAGGATTTAAACCCTGAAAAGAGAGTTGATTATCTAAAAGAATACCTTTAAACCATTTACTGGTTGATTTAATAAAAAAATAAAGAGTGGTGACTGATAAGAACCGTTCAGCATTGTCAATAAAACGGAGTTAGTAAAGATAAAAAACAGGTATGATTAACACTCGTTAAATATATACCCGTAATCATTGAAGATGCTTGATTTTATCCGAAATGGAGATCATTATCCTCGCTATGAAAATATTTATTACATCAGAACAAAAAATCAAACTTGAACGTCTTCACGACACCACTCGTGATG
>NZ_RCWD01000071.1:0-8244 GCF_018448965.1 Photorhabdus hainanensis
AATAAGTCAATTCTCCTCATTAGCGCATATTAAAATCAAGTGTTTTTTTATCAAACAGCACAATTTGTTTAATCTCAACGGCAAAATTCAGTATATTTAAACCAATCTTAAACGGAATGTGATTTGTTGATATAAAAATGTAGCATTCAATACAATAATATGATAAAGGCTAATAAATCCAATATTCATACGTTTCACAATCATGACAATAAAATATACTTCTATATTATTTTCAATATGTTAATTAAAATCATAATAAAGGCATTATTATTCCATCAAACAAATGATTAACAGTCATTATTATCAATACGTTGCAATCATATAAAAAAAGAATGATTATCAGTTATGTTATGCGAATGAGAATAGATTTCATTATTGAGAATGATTTAATTGATAATAGCCTTCCACTGATTCAGTGGCAGCGATTATCCTGCCTCATCACAAAGCATTAAATATAAATAGGAATATCATGATGATATGATTACAAAATATTGACTATCGAATGAATCGCTGAACCCCATTAGATATCTGATAATAACCGGAGGATAATCGCCATTTATCGCCGCCGATTGATGCCATCAAATAAGCGATTATTCTGTCATCCAGTTGTCGTTATTTCTCTTTCTCACCAGCTCAGGCTGGTTATTTCCCCTATTCTCCTCAAAAATGGTTTTCGGCAATCTAAAACCCCTCAGTTTCAATAATACCAGCGGCCCTTTCCCGACTTCGGTACGTAATACCCAGGTCAGCGGCAACCCCTCCGGCATGGTCAATCTCAGCCGATAACGGCTTTCATCCAGCATTTGCACCCGGGCGGCCTCCAGCCAGCGGATCAATCCCCACGCCCCCGGATACTCGCCATATAACCGCGCGCCGGTGTTCACGCCGGTCCAGGTCAGCACCACCCCGGGATTATCCTCGTCTCCCGGCCAGCGTAAATGCTGCCAGCTCTCCATCTGGTTAAAGTAACGCAACCGTTGACCGTCTATCGTCAGGTCGGTTTCCGCCACATCCCGCACCGGTTTGGCTCGCAATTCAAATCGTATTCCCTCGCTGCCATTGGCAAACAGCACATCCGCGACCTGACTCAGTTGATTTACCGCAGTCAAAAAGACCGGGTTAACATGCAGTCCCTGACTGTTCACTTTATCTACTACCCAATATTTCCCCTCTTTAATGCAGCACGCCGCCTAACTGGCTGTGCAGGAACTGTTCTATCCGCCCGAATAAACTGCCCCAGCATTGGCAACGAGGCGTCATTTTGCCCCGCCACAAACGGGTAACGGCCGTCAAAGTCGGTTTGCCAGTCTGCCACTACCGCCGACTGCCACTGCGCATTCAGACTGGCCGCCGCCGGTTGTAATACCGTCTGCCACGCTTCGGTTAACGGCTGCATTGACTGGCGTCAGTGGTTCATTTGCATTTGCTTTAAGAGAAGGCAATGAACGATAAATGTCTCGCAAGTTTTCAGCATAATGGCTTGGTTGGATAGTAACTTTAGCGGCAAAAGGGACAAAATTATCACTACGCCCATAACTTTTCGGCGTTTCACCCTGCCTTAAAAAGGCAATGACTTTAGCTTCATTCGCTCGCCAGTCGGCTTCTCCATCAACAGCCGGCATCATCTCTGCATGTTGCATGACATTTTCGTAGTCATGCTTTGATTGTACCCATTTTAACGCAGCCAATACCGCACGCTTACGTGCATCAACGACTGTCCCCTCTTCACATTTCTGCTCATCGTGTTTTACCGAATAATGTTTTACTGGATTTGCCACGCCATCCCACAAGTGGCTATTAATCAAAACCGCAATGATTTCTCCTTTCGTTTTTGGTGATGCATATTTTAATATGTCCCCCTGACTGGCATTGATTTTCTCCATCAATTTAACCCGCTCGTTTTTGTTATTGCGGATGCTTTTTAAATTAAAACTGCCACCAGACATTGACACTTCTTTTACCGAAGCCTGCGGCGCTGTTTGAGTTTTCTTTTCATCTTTACAACCTGACAATGCCAGTAATACTAAACCTACTATTATAGGATTTACGGATTTATTCCGGTCCATACTCTTACCTTTATAGAAAACATTTGAAATAACCTAAAAACCACATAGAGAAAACGATACTTTATGGTACAGAATAAAATACCATTGGCTCTACGTTACTTAATTTTCTCTTTTAAGAATGATTATCATTACCTTTCAATTAAATTAAATCGGTTCAAGAGAATTTTAATCACACTATATAAAAAAATAACCTTTATTTCATGGAATTACCTCCTGCCAGTAAATCTATCGATTGTCCACCGTCATCAGGCTGAACAGTAATACTTTTATATCGCCAATGTCCTGCATGTTTATCCGCATCAACATACACGGTACCACCAGACCGATTTCCTTTAATAGCAATTTCGAATCCCGCGTCACTCTCGCTAATACTGCCAGAAACAAACCAACCTGCTTCAATGGGTTGGCCTAAAATACTTTTCACCGCAGGATTAGATTGTGCCAGCGATAAAGCTTTTTTATAGGGTTCCGAAGATTTTATTGCGGTCATGGCAATCATAAATACCCCCACGATAAAAACAGGCATAAAACAGACAATCATCCATTTCCATTTACGCACCACCCAACTGCGCTTTCCAGAAAGAGAGGATTTTCCCGTCGTTGCTTCGTTATCCGATAAACTCCACTCTTTTTGTATCGTTACATTTTTTTCTTTCATCTCTTTAAATACCTTTTCATTCGGGCGAAACGCCACGTTATCTTATGTTCGAATTTCTTATTCCATCAGATATAGGGCAGAACCCTATTTACAGTTTTTTACAATTCATTTAACTATTGCTTATTTTCCTCTTTAATTGTGAAAGCAAAACCCATCGCCATTTCATAATGGTTATCATTATCCTTTTCTCATATAGCGACGTTACTGTTTTGTTTATTTAACTCTTTTTCCCCTTTTTAAGGATCGTTCTATTCAGTTATTGGCTTCTCTTTACAACCATAGAAACTAGTTAGATTCAAAATTGTGTTTTTAGTTCAAAAAAAATTCACTACACAGAGAAAATTTTAACCCACAGATAAGGTTTATCTCTTTTTCAATCCCCTTTTATCCTTGCCATTATTGCGCTCCGGTGAATGTTGATAATCGCTTTCGGCGTACCAGCCATTATCCAGCCCGGCCACTAAGGGATAACCGAGTATGCTTTTCATCATTTAAATATTCCTCACATAACCGTGCTGCTCAATCACCACCTACGTAACGCTTTTAAATAACTCTGCGTTTACCGGTTTCAGCGGTTCATTTAAGCTTTTCGCTACCTCAGCACTAAATAAGGTTTCATAATAGTGCTACACCCATTTTTTGTCTTCCTGGCTTTTGCTATGATGAAAACGATGCCAAAAAAGCATCAACATAATTAAGCGACTGCCACATAAATTGACAACAAGGATTTCGCCTTATTGTCTCATGGAGCGATTGCCATAACCGTTCTATTTTATTTAGCCACGGTGAATAGACGGGTAAAAACAACAGAGTAAATTTGGGATGTCGTGCCAGCTACTCCTTTACCTTCTGACCTTTATGAATACCGTAGTTATCTAAGATTAAAGTGAGGGTTTCCGCATGGGGATATTACTGATTCAGTTCATCTAACATTTTGATAAATAAATCAGAGTTCTTTTCTATTCCGGTGACTTGCTCTGTTTGGGCATTTTCTGGCATTCATTTTGAAGTATGGGTGCTATGATTGGCATCACTCAGTCCGTGTTGGGGTTTGGGATTTTTCGCAATTGATCAGATCACAAAAATCGGACTGAGTTCACTTCCAGTGATCTACTATTTTGAAAATTTATTTAATTGCATAATTACACCTCCGCCGGGATTTTATTCGGACAAATAACCGCGTTGTAAGCAATAATTTCGTTCATATGCTTGCCTTTATTTATCCGTAAATGAATGCGCCATTGCAATTTTTTCTTTCAAACGCTTATGTGCTGATGCCAGACGATTATTTATCGCCTGATATTCTTCCAGCGTCTGGTTCGCCAGAATATGACGCCATAAATGCACAGGATTATCCGCTGCACTGACATTAATCGGGTCGTCAGGATCAACCTTACAGTCATCTTCCACTTCTTTAGGCCATTGCGGTATTTTGCTAGTCTGCATCGCAATATAACGGGCAATACTTGTAATTAGATCAAATGGAAAATTTATCAGTTCAACAAACCAGTCCAAACGAGAATTCATCCGCATTAGATACTGTAATCCAAAAATATAACCTTCTTTCTTCTGCTCAATAGGCGGACACAATAAGATAATATCCGCCTGTTCCTGTAAACCATCTTCCTCCATATAGCAACGGATAAATTCCCAATAGCCCAGCATCAACTCCCGAAATACTCCAGAAAATCCCAGACTAAATGTATCCAATACAGTTTCCTTATCGTCTGCCAGAATATGACCGTCAATACACCATTCCGTCATCTTGCCGCTGTACTTGGTCAGGGTAAAAAACACCTCTTTCCAAGGAACCGATAATACCGTTCCATTAAAACGGTAAACATGGATCATCTGAGTTTTGCGGTTAAATCGAATTGGATAATGTGTCGTAGCAAACCACTCTTTTAGGGTCAGTTTGCCACTGAAATAGATCAATAGCGCAAAACCTGCTGTCAACATAAATACCCCGAATAGAGAAGGGATTATCTTTTTATAAATAATATACTGATAAGCCATTCCACCATAAGCGTATAATATTAATCCAAAACAGCTCAAAAAAAGCGGCGCAAATAGTGAACTAATAAACCCTTTATTTCGGTAATATTTATCCACAGTCTCCATATAAGTCGAGTTCATACGGATCACCGTATCGTACTCAATCATATATTCGCCTGTTTTACCTGTTAACCGGGTTGGTTTTCCCTGACAAAGTTGATTGTCTTTTTCTTGTTGAGTCAAAGGACGATTCAGTTCGTAGGACATATAAAATCGACTTAATAGCATAATTATGCTCCCGCAGTCATTAATTTATTAAAAGCGTCCATTTCCATTCTGCTATCAGGCCAGATAGAGGGAATATCCTCTTCACCCACTGGAATCTTGCGCCACAGACAGGCCGCCAGCCATTTCTGGATCTCATTCTTCTTTTTCATCGCCAGATAGATATTGGCACCAAGGTATAGTAATAAAGCAACAAATAGACCTAATGGACCTAAAACACCGGCAAGCCACAGTCCTGCACTCACCGCTGAAATTAAATAGGCAATTCCCAAATCTATATTGCCTTTAAACACGATTTCATCTATCGCATGGCAGCTATCCCAGACTATTCCAACAATTGCAGCCCGGGCGCCAAGGAATTTCACTATCTCAATCCTTCTCATTAACTTAAGCAGGCTTTCCCGTCCCAAGACAAGACGCACCATAGGCTTTAACCGCAGGACTTTAAAATTATTCAACAACCGCTCACAAGTTTCAGCGATAGCCCCCATCGCAGCGACCAAATCTGCCGCAAACCGAGTACATGCCTCCGTATTTTCCTTAGGCCACCCGGCCGCCCGCAATGCGGAAATCTGCATCACCAGAGAGAAAATACAGCCGGTAAAGGGAGGGACTTTTGCCAACTGCTTGGCAGCACTCTCGACAGAACTGGCCTCTAACTGCGCTAGTTTTGTGCGTAACGTCCCCGGAAACAGCTCCGCACGGATCTCATCGACAGAATACAAGGTTTTCACCAAAGACTTAGCCCGTTCCGCCTCCGGTAAAGCCAAGGTCTTTTCCGCTTCACCTGCGTCTGCCAGCACAATAAAGTTGAATTCCTGATCCCCTTCCATCGGCAAGCCATCAATCTTCAAACGACGCATTTCAATGTCAACGTAGTGACGAAGCTGATCTGAGGAAGGACGCCGTTTCAGATCCCCCAGCTCATTGGTCACAGCGACCACCGCACTGATAAAATGTTTACGCTTTCCGACGAATTTAATGACTTTTAATTCCTTACCATGCAGTTTAGCTAATACGACCAGTGCAGGAAGCGGCACTTTTTCCACTGCTTTATTCATCACTGCAAACAAAGTGCTACTCAGTTCATTCAGGTATTTTTCTATTGTGAGCGAAACCGGTCCATCGAAGTGCTCAGCGATGTCTTTAAGCCCATCGGGTATTTTATCCCAGGCGAGAGAGCCGTAGTTTCCACCGGTCTTTAAGACTCCGTGAATTTGCTCTATTTTTTTATCACTGTTCATCACCAGCGCACGTAACAGCAGATTATCTGGCGTGATGGTGGCGCTCATCATCTGTTCTTGAAAATAACGGGATGCTCCCAATTTATCCTGCATGCCTGCAACACAATCATGGACCGATTGGACAAACAACGCACCGCTATAATCGTCCGTACTATCAAAGTTATGGTCAAAATAGTCCAGCAGGAGCTGGCTTTTCAGCCAGTCCAGATACATTTCGGTCATCGGAGAGATAATAGTGTTGTCATACCGCGTCAGATCGGTGGTGAACCGATCCATAAACGCTTTTTCTTTATCACGATCAATGTACTTCTCATAATCCGCCCAATACTTTTGTACCAATGGCTTTAATGCCATATCATTTAAGTAATGCGTAGTATTCGCTCGCTTTTCAGAACCAGGAATATAATATTCACCATCAAAGCTGCCATACCGAGCTTCATTCTCCTCAGTTTCATCTTTAGTTAGCTGATCCCGCTCAAACTGTCGGCACAACGCCTCTTTCAGCGTGCTTAGAGAAGCCGAAAGCGCAATCCCTCTGGTGTAATGTAGATTTTCATGAAACTGGGTCTTTAACCGATAATTCGCCAGAGCAGCAATATCCTGCACCACAGCAACCGGATCAGACAGAAACAGTATGACGCCTTTGTCTGGCAACAATTCTTTAGTAGCCCACCATAGATTGTCCGGCTCAAATAACCATTTCCCATTCCAATGAGAGCTGGTGTAATCGGCAATACGCCGGTTGGTATCTATCTGCGTATGATATTCCGCTACGGTATCCCTCAGTGACGAGAACGGCAGGGCATTCTCTCCCTCTCCACGGTTTAGCCATTTTTCCATATCAAAACGCTGCATATATCGCGCACGATATACCGGATCTTCGTGCTTTTTACGTACCGCATCCGTCCACTCCACCGCCGACCAGGCCAACCAAAAGGCTTTGTTTGTCAACCCCTTCGGCAACACCGGTAATGTCACCAGCGAAGCACGCGCCAACTCATCTGGTTCATTAATGCAAGGTTTCATTTCACCATTGGCTAGACGCGGCGGAACTTTGCTATCGGCGGGCAGAAGATAGTAGTAGCCCTCATCAGTCACGTAATAATTGATCCAGCCATTGACCAGCTCATCCCAGATATACAAAAAGCCTTCACGCAGCAGACGCGTGGTATAGCCGGTTTCGCCTTTTCCCTCTACCGGCATCGATATGTTCGCAGGCAAATCCGGTACGCCATCACCCTGCGCTTTGATGGCAGGACGAACCAGTAAAACAGGCGGTCCCTCGCGGGTACAAAAATTACAGCCAGGGTTATTCACAATAAAATCTCCTGTATTGCACACAATTTATTTCAGGTTTCCCGGGTTAAGACGGCCCAGCAATGTTTCGTTCGCATCGTTAACGATAATCGATAGCAGTATCTGACCTTTTGAATTGTCATCGGCTTTCCATACGCCATCTTTTTGATATATAGATATTTTATCCGTCACCTCATAATAACGTGGCATCGGTTCCCCGACTTTGGCCTGTTTAACCCGCATCTTTACCGGACACAGCAAAACATTAGCTTTGTCTTGCGCTGGCTCGCACTTACCGGTTTTTTCAACTGATTGGAAAAACAGTTGTGACGCCGTGCACTTTACGCACCTGTGCCGGGTTTTCCGGCGCCTGCAAGATAAACGTGGCGGATTTGTTGAGCATCACCGCCGGGTCGATATCCCGGGTCGGGCTGGTGAAATCAATGGTGTAGCAATAGGGCGCGCACAGGCGCTCTTCGCCGGTGAAGCTGAATACCTCCAGTTCAGCGCCACAGCGCCGCACTTCAAGGCGGTAGCGGGCATGGCCCGGCAGCGCGGCTTGACTCGCTCGCCGCTGGCGAGCCCGCAACATTTTTCTATCCATTAATAGGTTTTCCCCGGATATCAGATAAAACGGCTGTGCAGTAGCAAGCGAGGCGCTTCCTACTGTTTCAATAAAGTCCCAGTTGCTATCAGCGAT
>NZ_RCWD01000072.1:0-7103 GCF_018448965.1 Photorhabdus hainanensis
AGCACATCAAACTGAGTACCGAATATGGCGGGAAAAGCCAGCTCAATCTGGGCCATCTGGTGGATGGACAGCGACCGCATCCCAATAAGCGCGGCGAAGGGTTTGAGTTGCGCACCGACGACTGGGGGGCGATCCGGGCCGGGAAGGGGTTATTGCTGAGTACGCATGCCCAGCCTAAAGCCAGTGGCAAACAACTGGACATGGATGAAATCAAACGCCAGCTTGCCGATGCTTTGTCATTGGCAGAATCGCTCTCTGATCTGTTGCAAACGGCACAGATTGACCCACTGGATAATGATGCCCAACAGCATTTTCTGCAACGGAATGTGGAGCAATTGCGGGAACCGGTGATTGTCGCGGGGGCGTTAGGCGGCATTGCGCTATCGACACCGCAACATATTCAGCACAGCGCCAATAAAAACCTGATGATGACCGCCGGTGGCAACACTGAAATCTCGTCATTGAAACGTATGGTACTGGCGGCAAAAAAATCAATGGTGGTTTTTGTGCATGAGCTAGGTATGAAGCTGGTTGCGGCTGCCGGGAAGATTCAGGTGCAAGCTCAAACTGATGGGATTGAAGTTGTTGCCAAGAAAGGGGTGACTATCACCAGTAGCGATGACGAAATCCTGATTTCAGCCAAGAAGAAAATCACTTTGCAGTGCGGCGGCTCCTATCTGACCCTGGAGCCAGGCAAGATTGAACATGGCTCTCCGGGCGATTTTAACGTCAAAAGCGCGAATTTCGATTATGCCGAACCGGCAAAGCTGGATGTGCCTTATCCCAATTTTACCGCCTGTGACATGATGGTTGCCGAAGCCGCCGATCGGGGTGACGCCACGGTACCATTAGGTTAAGGAATTGATGATGACACATTACCTGACTGAGCCGCTGGCATTTACTGAACATCAATATGCGCTGATTGATCGCGTGGTTGTGCCGCAGTTGCCGGAAGTATTGCCGGTGATTGAGGTTGTTTCACCGCTTCTTGCTCCGCAAGCACATCTTTATCCCTGGTTGTTACCGTTGCGTGAGTTGTCGTCTGACGTTTGGTCCCGTTTGCTCAATGGAGCACGCCTGAAAACCGAGCCGGACTCTCCGCCGCTGTTCACTTTGTTGCTTAAAAGCGATTTATCTCCGGAAGCAATGAAGAATGTGTTGGTTAATGCCTTGTATCTCAAGGAGAAACAGCAGGGGCATATCCTGCGTTATTACGATCCTCGTGTCCTGTTTCATTTGCACTGGATGATGGGGCCTTGGGTGTTTTCACGCCGAATTGCGGCGGATGACATCACTCACTGGACATTCTGGCTGGAGGGTAACTGGCATACGCTGGCCTTCCCGGAGAAAGTCCGTTACCAGCAAGGGGAAACGTCGGCGTCATTTGCTCAAATTCAGCGTATTGGCCTGATTAATCAGGTATTGGCTCAGTTGCCGGTGACGTCTGATCTTGCGCAACGGCAGACGCTGAGCCGTCGGATTGAGGCGCTATTTGATATCGCCATGACGCAGTGGTCATTAACCGATAAACAGGATCTGACGGCTTTTGCGTCACATGGCGTCACCCTAAATGACGAGTTTCATCAAGCGCCGAGAATGAAAGAGCTATTGGGCCGGTGCCAACATGTCACCGGGTACTACCAGCGTATCACCCATAGCTGGACGGATGAACAGTGGCAAGAAATGACCAGTAAAGTCCGTTACCTGCAACTTTAGCCGATGGAATTATGAACGATGAGCTTTAAAGAAACATCGATTATCGCTAGCGACGCGAACGAAACATTGCTGGGCCGTCTTAACCCGGAAAACCTGAAATAAATTGTGTGCAATACAGGAGATTTTTATTGTGAATAACCCTGGCTGTAATTTTTGTACCCGCAAGGGACTGCCTGTTTTACTGGTTCGTCCTGCCATCAAGGCGCAGGGTGATGGCGTGCCGGATTTGCCGACGAGCATATCGATGCCGGTAGAGGGAAAAGGCGAAACTGGCTATACCACCCGTCTGTTGCGTGCAGGCTTTTTGTATATCTGGGATGAGTTGGTCAATGGCTGGATCAATTATTACGTGACTGACGAGGGATACTACTATCTTCTGCCCGCCGATGGCAAAGTCCCGCCGCGTCTGGCCAATGGTGAAATGAAACCTTGCATTAAGGAGCCAGATGAGTTGGCGCGTGCTTCGCTGGTGACATTACCGGTGTTGCCGAAGGGGTTGACAAACAAAGCCTTTTGGTTGGCCTGGTCGGCGGTGGAGTGGACGGATGCGGTACGTAAAAAGCATGAAGACCCGGTATATCGTGCGCGATATATGCAGCGTTTTGATATGGAAAAATGGCTAAACCGTGGAGAGGGGGAGAATGCACTGCCGTTCTCGTCACTGACGGATACCGTAGCGGAATATCATACGCAGATAGATACCAACCGGCGTATTGCCGATTACACCAGTTCTCATTGGAATGGGAAAGGGTTATTTGAGCCGGACAATCTATGGTGGGCTGTCAGAGAATTGTTGCCTGACAAAGGGGTCATACTGTTTTTGTCTGATCCGGTTGCTGTGGTGCAGGATATTACCGCTCTGGCGAATTATCGGTTAAAGACCCAGTTTCATGAAAATCCACACTATATCAGAGGAATTGCGCTTTCGGCTTCTTTAAGCTCGCTGAAAGAGGCGTTGTGCCGACAGCTTGAGCGGGAGCAGCTAACTAAAGATGAAACTGAGGAGAATGACGCTCGGTATGGCAGCTTTGATGGTGAATATTATATTCCTGGCTCTGAAAAGCGAGCGGATACTACGCATTACTTAAATGATATGGCATTAAAGCCATTGGTACAAAAGTATTGGGCGGATTATGAGAAGTACATTGATCGTGATAAAGAAAAAGCGTTTATGGACCGGTTTACCACCGATCTGACGCGGTATGACAACACCATTATCTCTCCGATGACCGAAATGTATCTGGACTGGCTGAAAAGCCAGCTCCTGCTGGACTATTTTGACCATAACTTTGATAGCACGGACGATTATAGCGGTGCGCTGTTTGTCCAGTCGGTCCATGATTGTGTTGCAGGCATGCAGGACAAACTGGGAGCATCCCGTTATTTTCAAGAACAGATGATGAGCGCCACCATCACGCCGGATAATCTGCTGTTACGTGCGCTGGTGATGAACAGTGATAAAAAAATAGAGCAAATTCACGGAGTCTTAAAGACCGGTGGAAACTACGGCTCTCTCGCTTGGGATAAAATACCCGATGGGCTTAAAGACATCGCTGAGCACTTCGATGGACCGGTTTCGCTCACAATAGAAAAATACCTGAATGAACTGAGTAGCACTTTGTTTGCAGTGATGAATAAAGCAGTGGAAAAAGTGCCGCTTCCTGCACTGGTTGTATTAGCTAAACTGCATGGCAAGGAATTAAAAGTCATTAAGTTCGTCGGAAAGCGTAAACATTTTATCAGTGCGGTGGTCGCTGTGACCAGTGAGCTGGGGGATCTGAAACGGCGTCCTTCCTCAGATCAGCTTCGTCACTACGTTGACATTGAAATGCATCGTTTGAAGATTGACGGCTTGCCGATGGAGGGGGATCAGGAATTCAACTTTATTGTGCTGGCAGACGCAGGCGAAGCGGAAAAGACCTTGGCTTTACCGGAGGCGGAACGGGCTAAGTCTTTGGTGAAAACCTTGCATTCTGTCGATGAGATCCGTGCGGAGCTGTTTCCGGGGACGTTACTTACAAAACTGGCGCAGTTACAGGCCAGTTCTGTCAAGAGTGCTGCCAAGCAATTGGCAAAAGTTCCGCCCTTTATCGGCTGTACCTTCTCTATGGTGTTGCAGATTTCCGCATTGCGTGCGGCTGGATGGCCAGAAGGTAAGACTGAGGCATGTACCCGGTTTGCGGCGGATCTGGTCGCTGCAATGGGGGCTATTGCTGAAACCTGTGAGCGGCTGTTGAACCATTTTCAGGTACTCAGGTTAAAGCCTCTATTGGGTTCTATCTTGGGGGAAAATTTACTGACCAAAGTACTGTGGGGCTTTAAGGTGGTGAAAATCTTTGGCGCTTGGGCCGGGATCGTTGGTGTGGTGTGGGATTCGTGTCATATGATAGATGAGTTCTTTCTCAAAAAGAATAGAAGTCTAGGGATTGCCTATCTAGTTTCGGCAATAAGTGGAGGATTTCTGTTTGCTGCTGCGATCAGATTAATTACTTTAGGTCCGTGGGGAATCATTTTGGCTTTGGTGTTTTTCTTTGGTGCCAATATCTATCTGGAAATGAAGAAGAAAAATGAGATCCAGAAATGGTTGATGGCTTGCTTGTGGCGCAAAATTCCCGCAGGTGAAAAGGATATTCCTGCTATTTGGCCCGATAGCAGAATGGAAATGGACGCTTTTAATAAATTAATGACTTCGGCGGAGGCATAATTATGCAAGGAAATGGCTTGTATACCCCTTATAAATTGAATCGTCCTTTAACTTGGGAAGAAAAAGATGATCAACTTTGTCAGGGAAAACCGACTCAGCTAAACAGTAAATATGGTCAGTATATTGTTGATTACAATACGGTGATCCGTATGAATTCCACTTATATGGAAACGGTAGATAAATACTATGAGGATAAGGGATTCGTTAGTTCGCTTACTGCAACACTGTTTTTTTGTTGCTTAGGAATGGCCTTATTTTCTATTGGTTACACAATTTACCAATATATAAAAGGAGATCATGAAATTCTGTTAAGCCTTCTAATTTGTCTACCTGTTATATCTCTGTTTGTATATTTCAGTGGCAAATTTACTCTAAAAGAGTGGTTTGCTACAACACACTACCCAATCCGTTTTAACCGCAAAACTCAGATGATCCATGTTTACCGTTTTAATGGCACGGTATTATCGGTTCCCTGGAAAGAGGTGTTTTTTACTCTGACAATAGGAGGTGGCAAGTGGCTGGAATGGAGTATCGACGGCCATATTCTGGCAGACGATCAAGAAACGGTATTAGAGACATTTAGCCTTGGGATTTCTGGTTTACGAGACATGCTGCCGGGTTATTGGGAGTTTATTCGTTGCTATATGGAGGAAGAGTGTTTACAGGAGCAGGCGGGTATTATCGCTTTATGCCCTCCCATTGAGAAAAAGAAAGAAAGTTATATTTTTGGATTACAGTATCTGATGCGGATGAATTCTCGTTTAAACTGGATTTTTGGAATCGTAAAGCTGCCATTTGATCTAATTACCAGTGTTGCCCGTTATATTGCTATGCAGACCAGCAAAATGCCGCAATGGCCCCAAGAAGTGGAAGAGGCTTGTCAGGTTGATCCTGATGACCCAATTAATGTCAGTGCAGCGAATAATCCTGTTCATTTATGGCGTTATGTTTTGGCAAATCAGACGCGGGAAGAACGTCAGGCATTATATGATCGCCAGTTATCGGCATATACCCGTTTGCAAGAGAAAATTGCAATGGCTCATTCAACTTCGGCGGAGGCATAATTATGAAATGGAATATCTTGTATAATCCTTATAAATTGAACCGCCCTTTGACTTGGGAAGAAAAAGATGATCAACTTTGTCAGGGAAAACCGACTCAGCTAAACAGTAAATATGGTCAGTATATTGTTGATTACAATACGGTGATCCGTATGAATTCCACTTATATGGAAACGGTAGATAAATACTATGAGGATAAGGGATTCGTTAGTTCGCTTACTGCAACACTGTTTTTTTGCTGCTTAGGAATGGCCTTATTTTCTATTGGTTACACAATTTACCAATATATAAAAGGAGATCATGAAATTCTGTTAAGCCTTCTAATTTGTCTACCTGTTATATCTCTGTTTGTATATTTCAGTGGCAAATTTACTCTAAAAGAGTGGTTTGCTACAACACACTACCCAATCCGTTTTAACCGCAAAACTCAGATGATCCATGTTTACCGTTTTAATGGCACGGTATTATCGGTTCCCTGGAAAGAGGTGTTTTTTACTCTGACAGTAGGAGGTGGCAAGTGGCTGGAATGGAGTATCGACGGCCATATTTTGGCAGACGATCAGGAAACGGTATTAGAGACATTTAGCCTTGGGATTTCCGGTTTACGAGACATGTTACCGGGTTATTGGGAATTTATTCG
This sequence comes from Photorhabdus hainanensis, assembly GCF_018448965.1. Taxonomy (NCBI): domain Bacteria; kingdom Pseudomonadati; phylum Pseudomonadota; class Gammaproteobacteria; order Enterobacterales; family Morganellaceae; genus Photorhabdus; species Photorhabdus hainanensis. Next base: position 6,122 of record NZ_RCWD01000072.1, read on the forward strand.
TTGCTATATGGAGGAAGAGTGCTTACAGGAGCAGGCGGATATTATTTCTTTATGTCCTCCCATTGAGAAACAGAAAGAAAGTTATATTTTTGGATTACAGTATCTGATGCGGATGAATTCTCGTTTAAACTGGATTTTTGGAATCGTAAAGCTGCCATTTGATCTAATTACCAGTGTTGCCCGTTATATTGCTATGCAGACCAGCAAAATGCCGCAATGGCCCCAAGAAGTGGAAGAGGCTTGTCAGGTTGATCCTGATGACCCAATTAATGTCAGTGCAGCGAATAATCCTGTTCATTTATGGCGTTATGTTTTGGCAAATCAGACGCGGGAAGAACGTCAGGCATTATATGATCGCCAGTTATCGGCATATACCCGTTTGCAAGAGAAAATTGCAATGGCTCACTCATCTACGGATAAATAAAGGCAAGCATATGAACGAAATTATTGCTTACAGCGCGGCTATTTGTCCGAATTGTCCGAATAAAATCCCTGCGGAGGTGTAATTATGAAATTAAAAAGATTGTATATCCCTTATTGCTACTGGCTTTTATTTTTGTTATGTTGAAAGTGAGGTAATATAATGGTGAATATGGTGTTACTTCGGAGTATTCCTGTATTTTACTTGTGTCTGAATTTGAAAGCAGAACTCATTCCTCAATCACTGAATAGAACCCAGGTAAAAGTAGTTCGATAGTGCGAGGTTAAAAGTAAGAAAGTAAGAAAGTAAGAAAGTAAGAAAGTAAGAAAGTAAAAAGCGAAAGGAATAATCATTAAGTTATCCCAGGAAGGAAGAGTTGGAATTAACCATGCGTTAATGGTTTCCGCTCGTCTGCAAGAAATTTTGTGTAATGCAGGGAGTGTTAGAAATTCTGTGTCATTCCAGTAATATATCTCAAAAAGGAATGACAAATGACTCAATCTTTCGATTTCGACAAAGCCCTGAAAGCGCTTCAGGAGGGTCAGGCACTGACCGGTAAGA
>NZ_RCWD01000073.1:0-6903 GCF_018448965.1 Photorhabdus hainanensis
TCTTACCGGTCAGTGCCTGACCCTCCTGAAGCGCTTTCAGGGCTTTGTCGAAATCGAAAGATTGAGTCATTTGTCATTCCTTTTTGAGATATATTACTGGAATGACACAGAATTTCTAACACTCCCTCAACTCTCGGAACTCTTGCTCACATTTTGTTCTTTTCGCTTTTTCTATCAGGTAACTCGACTCACTCTGTTGAATTATCAAACTTTCACTTTAATGATCTTTGTAACAAAAAATGCTTATTTATATACCCTTTGTAGTCATTTATTGATGACATTAACATACATGTAACGTGATATTCTCTAATGCGAAAAATTTATATGACATGCAGCATGTATAGCCTTAAAGAACATTTAATCAAAGTTTGACATAGGAAAAGCAATTGCTGTGAGTGAATGAATACTAGAAAGTGCGAATAAGCTCACATTACCCTCTCTAACATTACCGTTATTTAATCTAATTGCCTTAGAAACAATATCACAGTCTTATAAGCTTTTTTGTTGCTAAGGATACACTTTTATTGAGTATTTAATTAATGAAAAAAACAAATCCAACAGGGTTATTATCAATGTTCATTGGCCAAGCTGTGGCCAACCCAAATCGCACTGTGGTGAAAAAAGATGAGTTAGGTTACACATACAAAGATATTGCTTTAGGTGCCTGGCTAGTTTCAGATCTTGTCAATCATTCATTGGTAAATGCAGGGCAGTATATTGGTATATATACCGACCAAGATGAAAGTATGTATTACGGGATATTTGGCGCCTTATTTTCTAACATGGGATACCTTCCACTTTCTCCAGAATACCCTGATGATAGAATAGAATATATGCTTTCCGATTCGGGTGTGAAAGTCATTTTCACTAAACAGAAATATGCAGATAAGCTTAGGGACTTCGTCCATAACGACGCTCACATCATTACTTTAGAACAACTCGCGTTCAGTTCATCTAGGGACTTCGATCTTGAACACATCAGCCAAATTCAAAGCTGCGAGAACTCACCTGCCTATATGATTTATACATCAGGAAGTACTGGTAAACCCAAGGGCGTTGCTATCAATAACCGAAATATCACAAATCAGATGCAGTGGGTGTCAGAAGAGCTGAATTTTGACCAAAGCAAAACCATTTTGCAAAAAACTCCGATGAGCTTCGATGCTGCTCAGTGGGAAATACTCGCCATATGTTGTGGGACCACCGTAGTACTTGGTGATGCAGACTTGTATAAGAACCCAACAAAAATCATTGCTGAAATCAAGAAACACAATATTACATCAATTCAGTGTGTTCCAACTCTATTAAAAGCCTTGCTGACATATCGCGAAATATCCTCATGCGATAGTTTGATAGAAGTATATTGTGGAGGAGAAGCACTAACCAAAAAACTGGCTTTAGAATTCAAAAAGCACCTTAGCCCTAGACGTCTTGTTAACTTTTATGGCCCAACTGAATGTACAATTAATGCCTCCTTTCTAGACGTCGACCTTAATTGTCTAGAAGACTATCCAGACGTTATTCCAATCGGCATACCCGTCAAAAATACCGAAATATTTATCCTCAATGATTTCGGTGAACCAGCCATGAACAATGAGGTTGGAGAAATCTGCATCAACGGACCTCAGCTATCACCAGGTTACCACAATAATGAAATAGCAACTGCCGATAAATTCATCCTTACTCAGAAGCTGCATGGTCAATCTGAACAGTTAATTTATAAAACGGGGGATCTCGGTTACTATGGAGAAAATGGCTACATCAATTTTGTATCGAGGAAAGATAATCAAGTTAAGGTTAGAGGCTATCGCATTGAGCTAGACGAAGTGAAAGTCGCTATCGAAAGTCACGATTGGGTTAAATATGCGGGAGTTATTGTGGCTGAAAATGCTCGCACTGAAAACAAAGAAATATTGGCCTATGTAGAGTTAAACCCGAGGGAGGCTGCTCTCATGGATCAAGGTCTTGACCAAAGCCATCACGTGTCCAAAAACAGCAAAAAACAAGTCAAGGCACAATTGTCCAACCTTGGAGTGAGAACTTTTCCAGCAAGTACGCTGAGAGTCAAGCTACCCGGTAAATCGGAGACCATGTCGCAGTCTCACCAAGCATTTGCAAGGAAAACATACCGAAGCTTTAAAGGCGATAAACTGGATTTGAATGACTTAATTTCGTTGGTTTCCCACCAAAATCACACCCAAAGCAACTCCAAATTCAATGGAACCGTTGAAGAACTAGGTTCAATAATGAGGATGTTTGGTCAGTTCCATAGCAAGGAAAGGCTGTTACCTAAGTATTCTTACGCATCCCCAGGCGCACTTTATGCGGTACAAATCTACGTTGAGTTGGCAGGCATATCTGGCATTGCGGATGGTATCTATTATTACACCCCAACTGACCACACGTTCGTTCAGGTGGATACGACTACTGGACACAATCAGATAAAAGTTCATTTAGTTGGAATCCACTCAGCCATTTCCTGTGTGTACCAAAACAACGTCGTTGAAGTATTGGAAATGGAAGCAGGGCATATTATTGGCATGTTTGATGATGTCTTAAATAACTATGGCCTACACGCATCAACTCTCTATCGATCAAATGCACTTGCCAATGGGGTGATGAACAATAGTGGTTCGTTGTACTTGACATCTTTCGATATAATTGCTGGCCAACACAGCATGACCGACTCCCCGGTAGAGACGTATATTCAAGCTAACAACTCTAAAATTGCACAGCTGACATCAGGCACATACCTCTGTGCGAATGGTGACATAACGTTTATCTGCGAAAAAAGCATTCGTAAAAAAGACGTCATCGCCATTAACCAGAGTGTCTATAGCGAATCTCACTTCGGTGTATCTTTAGTCGTACCCGAAGAAAATAGATGGGATGCCTATATATGGTTAGGTCGAGAGCTACAAAGGCTACAGTTGAACGAGCTAGACATAGGCCTGATGTCTTCTGGCTATAGTTCGAAAACAGGTCATGACCTACCATCTTGCTCAAGAATGAAAGACATACTTAGCCATAAAAATAAATCAGTAGGTGCATTTTATTTCGCCATTGGTGGTCCAGTCACTAAAGAGCAAATTCGTTCACAAGGCATGAAAGAAGATCTTATCCACTCAAGGGGGCCAACTGAGATTCTTAGAGACGATTTAAAAAGAACGTTACCAGTACATATGATTCCGAATAAGATTTCGGTGTTACACAAAATGCCGCAAACATCGAATGGCAAAGTAGACAATAACCAACTCAAACAACTTGCCCATCAAGAAGAGAAAAACAATAGCGCGGTGGTTGTTCAACCTGAGAACGATATACAGCGAAATCTCGCGCGGATTTGGTCATCTATTTTGGAATATAACAATGTATCCATAGACGACGAGTTTTTTGCATCTGGTGGTGATTCACTTAGCGGAGTCATGTTGATATCTGAGATTAATCAAGCAATGAATGTTTCTTTACCTCTTCAAGTTCTGTTTGACCGTTGTAGCGTCAGAAAACTTGAACAACATATTGTAAGCGAGAGTGAAATAACGAAACAACGAGTTCTGCCATTAAACAACCGAAAAGGAGACAAGAAAATATTCTGCTGGCCAGGTTTAGGTAGCTACCCAATGGGTTTAAAAAATTTAGCAGAAAGTGTTGCTGATCAGTTTTATGGTATTCAAGCATACGGAATTAATGAGAACGAATTGCCCTATTCAACTATCGAGGAAATGGCTGCAGAAGACGTTAAAGCGATTAAATCGGTGCAGAATACAGGCCCGTATTATCTTTGGGGATACTCTTTTGGCGCTAGGGTAGCATTCGAGACCGCCTACCAATTAGAACAGCAAGGAGATGTAGTGAAGCAACTCGCACTCATTGCACCAGGATCACCAAAGCTTAACATCCAACCTCAAGTAAACGAGGTAGCCTGTTACACCAATCAGAAATACGTAACGATATTGTATTCGGTGTTTTTTAGGAAAATTTCGGGGAGTGATCTTGAACAGTGTTTATTACAAGTAAACAACAAAGATTCATTTATAAATTTTGTCCAAAGTCGCCTACCAGAAATAGATACCGGAACTATCGAGAGAATTGTTTCCATTGTTGAAGAAACTTATGACTTTAAGTATACCTTTAAGGAATTGGAGAAAAGAACCATCAAGGCAGAAATTTCCATATTGAAGTCAATAGGTGACGATTACTCGTTTGTCGATGGTAACCATCGTTATTATTTAACTACACCAAGTGTATTTAACTTAACCTATGATCATTACCAATCCTTATCCGTTGGGGGATCTAGAGAAATATCAGAAATCCTCTGCGAGCCATCAATTATACAACATGCACAGTAGGAGATATTCATCATGCCACATGTATTGATTAAACACTTTCCCTCACACATCTCGAGGGAAGAAAAGGAGCGTATTGCAAATCAGATCTCCAACATCATTTCAACTGGATTTTCTTGCTCAAATGACGTCATCTCTGTATCTATGTTGGATGTAGAGCAAGAGCTCTGGGATAAAGAGGTTTACCAACCCGATATAAAAAATAGACAAGATATCCTAATTAAGGAACCAAACTATTAAATAAATAGCGTGGCTATAAAGTCACGCTATCCAACCTAAAGAGCGAATAATGAACGATATACCTTCTAGAAGAACAAATACGATAAAACCAACGTTTACCCAAGATGGCATTTTTTTTAATGGAAATTTCATTGAGAAATATGGAGACATAGACCGTAGTGCATTTCATGAAGACCCTCTTCACTACAAGAAGAAATTTGGCCTCATTGTCCCAGCAACCAATACGACAATGGAAAAGGAAATATGGAGCATCCTAATTAATAACCATGACGTTGAGTCCCTTGATGGTATAGGTTTTCACACATCAAATGTCATTACACCTAGACCGGAAATAAAAAATCAGCAAGATATCGAGCGCTATAAAGCAAGCTTCTTAGCTGGGCTGCAAAATGCGATTAATGTCGCCAAGCTTTCTGACCCCGAACACTTGATATTGGGTATGAGTCTAGAACATATATTGTATGGTATCGATGAAGTTTCAGCGCCCGTTGACTATGCTATATCAACAACCGACCTCAACTGGTCAACCTGTCACCAAGCGATAGATTCAGCACTAGGAAAATATCAGGCGAAAAATATTGGCATCATTACGCCGTTTGAAGCTCAAGGGAACATGTCGGCAAAAAAAATGTTTCATGACCTCGGTTACAATGTTGTCGCCGATGTTGGTCTAGCTTGTGGAAACACTCAGCATATTGCCCACATCCCAGACAAACTTAAGCAGCATGCCATCTTGGAATTGCTAGATGCCAAAAGCAATAACCTAGACGCTATAGTTCAATGTGGTACAAACATGAGCTTTGTAAACCTTGCAGAAAAGCTAGAGGCCAGTATTGGTATTCCTTTACTGAGTATAAATGCAGTTGTACTTTGGCATGCTCTGAGAAGCAATGGAATTTTAGATAAGCTCAAAAGTGCCGGCCGTATTTTCCGTGATCACTAATTAAAGGTTCTAATAATGAAAAACAAATATTTTCTGCTAGCAATAATTGGATTAATTTGGGGCTCTCAGTTTATCTTTCAAAAAATAGCACTCAGCGTTTTTACGCCTCAACTGATTGGCGTTGGTCGAGCGGTGATTGGTTTCATAACACTATTTATTATCTGTAAAATACTGAAAGTTAGGTCCAAGGGGAATACTCCTTGGTTGATATACATGCTAATAGGGTTACTAGAAGCATCAATACCTTTTACACTAGTTCCATGGGGACAACAGTACGTATCCTCTTCCATTGCTTCGGTGCTAATTGGTACTGTTCCATTTTTCGTCATCTTGTTTACCCCATTGTTAAGTGCAGGAAACAAAATTTCTCGCTCAAATATTCTAAGTGTCGTTGTTGGCTTTCTCGGTCTACTCTCTCTATTTGCGCCAGATATTATAAAAGGTAATAGCTCGTTAAGTATTTGGAGCCCCTTATCTATCCTTGCAGCATCAGCTTCATTTGGTGTTGCGCTTATCCTACTATTTAAATGTGGATTAGAGCACCCACTCATTGTAGCAAGAAATGTCTTGGGCTCAGCGAGCATACAAATATTACTGATATCCCTATTTACGGGGAGTAAAATACCAAGCAATGTTACTTTAGATTCGATACTGTCTATCGTATACTTGGGCGTAATGTGTGCCGGAATAGTGTATTTCCTGTATATGATCCTAATTTCCGAAGCAGGTCCAGTATTCGCCTCACTAACCAACTATCTAGTACCTACATTCGGAGTGCTGATCGGTTTTATGTTTGCTGACGAACAAGTAGGCCCGAATACTTGGATTGCACTAGCGATGATACTAATTGCAGTGGCATTTAATCAGAAAAAAGGCAGCAATGAGGAAAAACCAGTAGAGGTTAAAGACTCTTAAAAAGGTATTTGTTGCAAAAAACAGGATCAAAGCGGCTTTCATGGGAAAGCAGCTTTGGCCGTGAAAATGTGTGATTCATAGAGATGGTTTCAATTTTCTTAGCCGAAGATCGAGCTTGTAATTTTGCTCTTGAAACCTATCTTTCCAGAGCTGGTAGTGCTGTGATATCTCTTCAGACAAAGGAGTTTGGTCAGATAACTCTGAAATCCTGTCTATCGGTGTTAGCCTCTTTAACGAGCTATGGGGCCGTTCCCAGTTGTAGTAGTGCTGCCATTCAGCTAGCAGCAGATCGAGTTCTTCCAGCCCCACAACAACATCTATAGTCGGATAAAACGTAACCGCCTAATTAACCCCACATATCCGACAGATTAATCTTTTGTCATAGTGAGTTTTCTTTTATTGAGAGGGCGAATCACTATGACACTCACTGAAAAACAGCAACACTGGGCGGCAGTTATT
>NZ_RCWD01000074.1:0-6777 GCF_018448965.1 Photorhabdus hainanensis
GGCGCTCAACATCGAGCGCAAGGGCATAACAGAATTACAGGCGGCGGGACTCGTCGTCTCTGCCCACGGAGGCCAGCGTAAATCCGTCATAAAGACGGTGGCGGCCTGAGAAGTGGGAAGCCTCGCCGTTTTTACGGCGGGGAGCAGTCACAAAATAGGTTAGAAGAATTATGTGCTTTTGCTAACGAAAATCATAATGGAGAGGGTGGCCGGAAATTTATACCACCAGTAATAAAAGCGATTATTCTTCATTTTATGATCGGGTATGAACACGCATTTAGAGACGGGAATGGCAGAACTGCAAGGGCAATATTTTATTGGTACATGTTAAAGAATGGATATGATATTTTTGAATATATTTCAATAAGCAAGGTTATCAAGGATCACGCTAAAGACTATGGTATGTCATATCTTTATGTTCAAAAGGATTATGGGGATTTAACTTATTTTATCGATTTTAATATTAATGTTATTCTAAACGCATTTGATGAATTACAAGAGTATTTAAAAGTAAAAACAAAAGAGTTTTATGAAATTGTCGATGTGTTGGAAAATTCAAAGTATAAAAGTAAGCTAACCTTCATTCAGAAAGATTTAATTAAAAAAGGTGTAAAAGAACTCGGAAGATTGTTTAAAGTGAAATCGGTTCAGAATGTATATGATGTTAGTGAAAATACAGCCAGAAAGTTACTTAGGGAGCTAGAGGCAATGAATATATTTCTTCCTATAAAAATAAGACGAACAACTTATTATATTGCCCCCGCAGATCTACGTAGTAGGCTAAATAAGATATCAAAATCGTAGGGTGCTTCTTCTTACTCCTCACGGTGCCGGAAGTAAGGCTGGGTTCTTATATCAAGTGCAAAGATTTGTCAGTATCCTGAGGCGAGAAAACATTTCTCGCCTCAATTTAGTGTTTCAAGTAATACAAAAAGACCTTTTAATTATCGATAAACAGGAAAGGAGCTATACCAACGATTTTTTCTGTTATGAGATTATAATGCAAATTTACCGCAATAATGGAATAAATAATTGCTCCATCAGGCATGGGTGTCGCCGATCGTTTTGAACGTGAAAGAACTACCGTCGGTTGAAATTTAGGTTCATAACCACCGCCAAGGCCGGTATCATGTACTGATTTCATATTTATTCTATTCAATTCTTCACGACAGGCGACAAAGGTGATTTCATCATATTTTGCCATCCTTTCGTCGGTTTTCAGCAGCGTAAAAATATCGGATAACTTTTTACGATTTCCCGCTTCCGGGTTGACCAATAGCGCGTCATATTTATTGATATTCGTACTATCTGCTCTGTTTTTCCATATTGCCGCCTTCACCTCTTCATCAGGCATTTTCTCATAATATTTGATACCGTAATTTCTTACTCTGCCATGATTGGTTGTATTGACTTCTACTCCGGTGGCTAGCAGATAATTTTCAATATCATCGGCAGTCATATTCTGAATATCATTCACGGTAAACGTTTTATCACCTATTTTTACACTGGCCGAGATTGCTTTATTGCCTGATTCTATCGTTGCATAAGGTTGTATCATCAGGCCGCTATTACCTAATGTGACATCAAAAGGCGAATTTAATGCATTTTCCGGTGCTTCCAATAATGTCTGACCGTGAGGACCAAGAAATTGAATTGTTTTTCCCGCGGGAACTTGCGTCGTTGCACTATCAGAGAAAAAATATCCATGTGAACTCAGCATTAATCTATTCGCAGGTTCATTAGGTACTGTCCATAATTCGAATGCACCACCAAGCTCAATTTTTTGCGGTTCAAATTGAGGATATTCTTTTTGTAAAAGCCCAATTCTGGATTGTGCTTTTGTTTTTCTAATATCACCTGTTCCAATGACTTCTTCTGGTTTTTTATTCGCTTTTCTCCATTCCCTCACTCGATTACGGTAATCAGTAGCTGATTCACCGGGCATTTTTTCAGGTTTTTCATTGCCCACACCCATGACATTGCGGTGTGATTCATTGATATTTATTTTAATATTTTTCAATGGGATCTGACTATCGCCTTTACCATAATAAGGTTGAATAATATACTCACTTTCACCTTTGAATATGGCATATTCTGCTCTGAATCTATTTTCAGTCAATAAGGCCGAATTGTTTTCCAATAAATAATCGGGATCACTGAAATCAAATAACGTATTTTTATCGTTGGAGTAATATTTTGTTCCCACAATACGTGATTCTTCCAGCAAAGAAAAACCGCCACTGACTTTTTGATCAATCATTTTATTATCGATAGAAGTAAACCATGTTGGGTAACGATTATAATAGATATGTAACATCTCATGATATAAAGCGATAGCCGGTTCACGAGAACGCCAAGGCTCTTCGGTCAGTTTCTCTTCTGTACCAATCAGATGATTCTCTGGATCAAAGGCAATACTGCTACCGGCGCTATTACGGGCATAAAATTGACCATCTTTTTCTCGTACAATGGCATCCATCATCGGCGGTTTGATATTTAAACCCTGTTTTTCAAGCTCCTGAATAATGATATTTCCAGAAGGGATCTCACTTATTTCATCGAGTACGTGAGTGACTCGATTAATAAATAGATCATTACCTGTTATTGTGATCCCCACAGGAGGAATATCTACACGGTTACTCTCTACGGATGTGTATTGTATTGTTTTCTGGATATTACCAGAAGAATATTTCGGCATCGGTGTGCCAGGTATTTCTTCAATAGCAAGGGCGATTTTATTGATTGCTGACGCATTAGGCAATTGATTTTCAATGGGATAGATTTCCCTTAATAAATAAGGCAGCTCGGTTTTGATGGCATTAATTTTCTCAGCCGAAATACTGAGGTTTTCTGGTAATGGATTGTTTTGTAATGGTAAGATGACTTCACGTATCCAGGCTTGTTGGATATTCACTATCTCTGTGTTGAATAGGGCTTCTTTATCTCCAAGTTTGAGGGATTTTTCCAGGAAATGGTTTAATGTGTCAGTAATGTTTGACAGTTTATCGATATCATATTTTTCATAATTTTTGAATGCGGTATTGATATGAATAAATGCATCCAATATTTTATCGTTATTAATATTACTGCGTGCTGCTTCAAGCTCCTGATCTATTTTTTTACTTTGCTCCAGGATAAGAAATTTATTAGATACATCGGTATGAGTAACCCAATGCCCATTTTTATCTAATTTCACCGCAGGCCAGTAACTAAATTGTTCGGGATAAGCCGGATTGGCTACGCGCCAGGTGTGGTTTGCTTCATCCCATTTGACTTGATAATTAGCGCCAGATTCCTTTATATAGTAGTTCTGTTTAACGGCTATTTCCATATTAGCAGAGCGTATTGAATAAATCCCTTTATATATTCCTTCATTTGCGTGAGGTACCATTTTATCTAGCGCAATATTGCTGACTTTCCATTCATTTTTAAGTTTGCCAAGCCCTATGGTACTTTTGCTAAAAATATCAGCGAAACTTTTTTCAAGTTTAATACTATTTTTTATCGCACCTACTGCGCTGACAACTCCTCGGTAAGTTAAAGTGAGCGTCGATCTGATCGGTAAAGGTTCGATTAAATCAATTAATCCGCCGAGCAGAATGCGAGAAGATTGGCGTAAAGTTGTGATGCCATGCTCAGGTAATGTCCTGATAACTGCTGTAATTAAAGCTCGTCCGGTCAGACCGGCTTGTCTGAGACGCAATGTGGTTTGTGTGACTTTTGCAGCCATTGATTCAGTCAATGACATTCCTAGAGTAGCAACAACTAATAGCACATTTGCTGTATCAAAGACAATTGAGCCAATATCCTCTCCCGTTAATTCATATTCACTATCGGTTGTTGCTTTATAGATAACATTATAGAAAGGAATAAGAATGGTTGCCGCTATATGCCAACCAGAAGTAATATCCAGCGCTTGTTTACTTTTTATTGCAATATCATTTAGACCTTGCTGTACTATATTCGTAGTAACAGAAAGTAAGTTCTCTTCTTTATAAAAATTAAATTTAGGTGAACCTGTAAAGCTAATTCCCACATTCATTCCTGAAGTTATACCGTAATAATCATTCCAAAATGCGTCGTAAGAATATTTATATCTGCTTGTTTCTGAGAAACCACTCAAGGTTTTGGCCCGCTGATAGCCAATTGGAAATAGTCTTTTTCCTGTATTGACTATTTGATTTTCCATAAATATTCCGATGCCTATCATAATTTTTCGCTCAATTAAAAATAGTGCATTGGGTTTAGACATAGCACGTAAGGTGGGTTGGCTGTCAACCTGCTGTTGGGTATATTTTTTTGCTTTCACTCCTCCTTGTATTGTTGAGACTACCAACCAATTACCCTGATACATTTTTATCATGGCAACATTTCCCATACCCTGTTCGACTGAATAGAGAAAGGCTTCTTCTGGTGGGTTAATAATTTCTTCAACAGTTAATTGCGCAGCCGGAGATGAAAGTATTAACTTACTGAGTAAAATGGATTCATAATGACTGTATTTGTTTTTATAGACATTAAATTGCTCATTAAAATTATATTGTGAATCAAATTTATCTCTCTTTTTGAAATCGATAAAAGAAAAGTATCCTGCTGGCTTTTCGTTATTTTTATTAAAAGGATTAAATTTTTGTTTATCATTTTCGAATAATTTTATTGTTTCTAATGTAGAATACTTAAATGCTTGCTCCACATTAACACTTTCTTTTCTCATTCGATAAATGATTGCTGCTGTTAAAATAATACAGCCTTCCATTTCAATATGTTTTGATTCTTGAGAAAGAATATGATCAGTATCATAGTGAATATTATATTTTTTAAATAATAATTCAGCCTGATCTTGAGCAAAAATGATATCGCGATAATCACCATGACCTTGAGTCATTTTTCCAACTTTAGGGGCAATCTGATATAAGAGGGCGCCTAATGAAGATAAGACTAATAGATGATACTTAGCAGCTTGTAGAGTTTGCAGTTCAAGAATATCTTTTTGGCTATACTCGGTACGATGTTGTTTTTTTAATGCTATCTCTTCTTTGGCTAGTAGAGATAATAGTATGTCATCTCCAATACTAATACTTTGGTTTGTTTCTGAGTGAATAATCGGAATGCCTGGATAAATATTATTAGCGGAAATTAAACTATTTACCTTTTCAATACCTTTTTTATAGGATTTGAAAAGATCCTCTTTATCTTTGATTCGTTGATTATAATCTGATTTTTCTTTATCACTTAATGTTAAATTTCCATCTGACATAAAAGTTAGCAATGCATCTGAATATAGCTCATCATCGATATCTCCGGTAGAGAATGCCTGACGATATATTTTCAGTAAAGGTTCTTCGGCATTAATACCTAGTTCCTGCCATATATCAACTTTATTTTGTTCTAAATAGGCTTTATCCTTACTTATGTTTCTTATTTTTTCATGAATTTCTATTTTTGATATTAAGATATTGATTGCTGTATCAATATCAGCGCTATTATAATTTTTTATAAAGAAAAGATTAAATATATTATTAATGTTATTCAGTAAATCAGAATATTTTATCTCAGAATATTCATTGAAAACGGCGTTTACAGCTTGTTTTAAAGTCTGTTGTAATTTAGTTGAGTATTTATTGTAAGAAAGTAAGTTTTCTATGATATATAGAGCCATTTCTTTAATATCAGAGGTTATCCAAGTTGGATAATCTTGATTGCCTTTCAGCAAGGAAATAAATGGCTTATCTTCATTTTTGTTATTATCTCGCTTATACTCCCAATATTTTCCATTGACTACGGTATATTCTGTTTCTATTGAATGATAGCTCTCTTTTTTATTTTCGATATCGTATTCAGAATTTGTCATATAATCCTCCAAGTTGATTAAATTTATTATTTATTTAGCTATATAGCTACTGCATCCATCTGATTTATAGAAATGATTGTTCATATAAAAATATTATTTTTTGATTTTAAAGTCACAATCGTAAGGCAGGGTGATTATAGTTGATCTTGGTTAATATCAAATATCAATTAATAACATTATAAAATTATTAATTAGTATAACTATATATAAATATTTATTTATAGTTTTTTATAATATGGTTAAATATAAACCAATATATCCATTGATAGGTGGGTTGAAAGGCTTCTGTAGCTAATATGGGATGTTTATTAAAGTTACTCTGTGGTGAATAGTAAACAGTAGGAATAGTACATATTTGTGAAGAAATGGAAAGAGAAATGTTATTACTGTGAGGGGATAAGGCACCTTTGAACCACAGCTGATTAGAAAGCATCAGACGCGCATCACGCAGATGGAAAGCCAGATTTTATCCCTCTATGCCAAAGGGATGACGACCCGTGAAATCGCGGCCATGTTTAAAGCAATGTACGACGCCGATGTGATGTGTCTCCCACACTGATGTCTACCGTGACCGATGTGGTTAAAGAACAGGTCGCCGAATGGCGGAATCGCCCCTTAGACAGCCTGTATCCGATTGTTTATCTTGACTGTATCGTCGTGAAAGTTCGTCACAATGACACCGTTGTCAACAAAGCGGTTTTCCTCGCCTTGGGTATCTTATGGTTATCTACATAATACAGATTTCCCCACTGGCTTTCCGGGGTTTTCTGGTGATCCATTGGGAGAAAATAAAAAGTTTCCTGATTATCACTTAAATTCAGCTCCCATAGGCGTATACTTAAAATAAGTCTGTGTGGAGGTAAATGAAAATGGCTAAAAATCAGATTCAATTCCAAAAAGGCATTTCTATTCATGAGTTTATTTCA
>NZ_RCWD01000075.1:0-6405 GCF_018448965.1 Photorhabdus hainanensis
GGACAATGCCAATACAGAGCTGGAATCTAACGCTGTCGCAACTCTATATTTACTTTGAAGGACGTTTGGATAATGTGATAACGTTGTAATCGCTAAATTAACGTGACACAGAATTCTGAACGCCCTCGTAATGCAAGAGAAACTATAAGTTTAATTAAGATGATTGATTGGAATTTTTATGAAAAAGCTTAGTATGGTCCTTTGGTTAGGTTTGATTATTGATTTGATAGCTATCGGAGGGTTTTTTTATTATTTGCAGTTACAACAGGCAACTCAAAATGGTTTAAATTATCAGAATCAAGAGACTCTTAAGGAGCTTTATCCTATTGCTCAACTGATAGCAATTGCTATTGCGATACAGATGGTCAGTGTATTATTCCTTTTTGTTCATAAAAAGCTGGCGCTCTTTTTGGCTATGCTTTCTGGTTTTATGACACTTCCGTTGGGGTTTGTTTATATCATCGGTTTTCTTTTTAGTTATAACAATTTTCGCTTTGATGGGTTTCCGCTATTTAAATTGGTAAATAAAAAGCAGCTTTCCCCTTACCTTCATTTCCGTCAGGAACGTTTTTATATCGTTGCGGTCATATTAGGGGTGGCTGCTATTATTCAGTTAAGTGCAGAAGTATCTATGGGGTACATAGGTTATGAAGCACCTATGGGGAAAGTGTTAGCTGGTGCTGCAATCGTGTCTGCTTTTAACGGTATTCGCCTTGCTTTTCGACCAGTGTTAGGTATTTATGGCAATCAATTGGTTATTACACCTTCTGCATTTAGTAAAACGTATCAGGTAGGTTGTGAGCAGGTGATAATGAAGGAAAAAGGCAAAAATATTATTAGTTTTGTTATCCAAGCTAATTCATTGAAGGAAATAGTTAATATTAATCGTAATCTTATTGAAATAGTTGATGCATATGCCGGTGTTGACGAAATTAAAAAAAGGTTAACAAAACAAGAGGCTATAGAATGAAAAGCATTATCCGTTACGGATAAATAGAGGAAAACATATGAACGAAATTGTTGCTTACAGTGCGGTTATTTGTCCGAATAGAATTCCGGCGGAGGTGTAGTTATGCAAGTAAAAGGATTGTATATCCCTTATGAACTGAATCGTCCTTTGATGTGGGAAGAAAAGGAAAATCAACTTCATCAAGGAAAACCAACTCAGATAACAAGTAAATATAGTCAGTATATTACTGATCACGACACAGTGATCCGTATGAATTCTACTTATATGGAAACGGTAGATAAATATTACCGAGAGAGGGGATTTGTTAGTGCTTTTAGTGCCACGTTCTTTTTTTGTTGCTTAGGAATAGGCTTATTTGCTATTGGTTGTATGATTTACCAATATATAAAGGGAGATCATGAAGCTCTGGTGAGCCTTCTGATTATTTTGCTTGTTATATCTCCGACTCTGTATTTTATTAGTAAATTTATCCGGAAAGAATGGTTTGCCACGACACACTACCCAATTCGTTTTAACCGCAAAACACAGATGATCTATGTTTACCGTTTTAATGGCTCGGTATTATCGGCTCCTTGGAAGGAGGTGTTTTTTACCTTGACTGAGGCAATAGATAAGAGGCGGGAATGGAGTGTCGATGGTCATATTTTGGCGGACGATCAGGAAACGGTGTTAGAGACATTTAGTCTTGGGCTTTCCGGCTGGGGGAAAGACATAATACAGGGTTATTGGGAGTTTATCCGTTGCTATATGGAGGAGGAGTGTTTACAGGAGCAGGCGGATATTATCGCTTTATGCCCTCCTATTGAGAAACAGAAAGAAAGTTATATTTTTGGATTACAGTATCTGATGCGGATGAATTCCCGTTTGGGCTGGATTTTTGGGATCATAAAGCTGCCATTTGCTCTAATTGCTAGTATTGCCCGTTATATTGCGGGGCAGACCAGCAAAATGCCGCAATGGCCTCAGGAAGTGGAAGAGGATTGTCAGGTTGATCCTGATGACCCGATTAATGTCAGCGCTGCGAATAATCCTGTGCATTTATGGCGTTATGTGTTGGCGAGTCAGACGCGGGAAGAACGTCAGGTGTTGCATAATCGTAAGTCATCAGCACGTACATGTTTGCAAGAGAAAATTGTAAAAAAATATGGGATAACATCAGAAGGGGAAGGTAAGCGGAATGTCAGTAATTTATTGAAAATATTGCAGAAGCTTGTAAAGGCAACTTCCGCAAAAAAACAGGAGAGACTACTTTTTGATTTTAGATCAGAGTTAGAAAATTATTATATTTGGCTGGAGGAGGCTGTAAAGGAAGGTAAAATTGGCTATATGATGCTTAACCCGGAACAGCCTGACGATCTACCTTCTCTCTTTGTCTATTTGAGTCAGCGACAAAATGAGCGTCCGGATTTAATTTCCGGAGTTGATAGGCCGGGGAGTATCTTCAAGGAATACGACAGTGATTATCTGTATACTCTTGCTTATACACAGGATTGTGATTTTAAATTTGTTCTCGTTGATGAGAATAATAATATTGAATTGCTTTCTAAGAATATATTGATATTGTTAGATTTATTCCGTAATTCAGATTCAGAAGGTATACAAGACCAGCCAACACGCATTCCAGAATCACGCATAGTGACCTCTGGGTCATTATCTGGATTTAAACGTGGATGTATTGTGTTTTTGGGTGCCTTATTGCTACTGGTTTTTATCTTTGTTATGTTGAAAGTCAGGTAATATAATGGCGAATATGGTGTTACTTCGGAGTATTCCTGTATTTTACTTGTGTCTGGATTTAAAAGCAGAACTCATTCCTCAATCACTGAATAGAACTCAGGTAAAAGTAGTGCTAGGTTAAAAGTAAGAAAGTAAAAAGCGAAAGGAATAATCATTAAGTTATCCTAGGAAGGGAGAATTGAAATTAACAATGTGTTAATGGTTTCCGCTCGTCTGCAAGAAAGTTTATGTAATGCAAGAGAAACTATAAGTTTAATTAAGATGATTGATTGGAATTTTTATGAAAAAGCTTAGTATGGTCATGTGGTTAGGTTTGATTATTAATTTGATAGCTGTCGGAGGGTTTTTTTATTATTTGCAGCTACAACAGGCATCTCCAAATGGTTTAGATTATCAGGAGCAAGAAGCTCTTAAGGAGTTTTATCCTATTGCTCAACTGATAGCGATTGCTATTGCGATACAGATGGTCAGCGTATTATTCCTTTTTGTCCATAAAAAGTTGGCGCTCTTTTTGGCTATGTTGTCTGGATTAGTAACGCTTCCCTTGGGATGTGTGTATATCATCGGTTTTCTTATGAGTTATAATAACTTACGATTCGCTGAGTTACCGCTATTTAATTCAGTCAATACAAAGCAACTTTCTCCTTACCTTCATTTTCGTCAGGAACGTTTTTATATCGTTGCGGTCATATTAGGTGTGGCGGCTGTTGTGCAATTCAGTATTACCGCTTCGATGGCGATATTATTAGTGGTTGCTGCAATCGTATCTGCCTTTAACGGTATTCGCCTGACTAATCGGCCTGTGTTGGGTATTTATGGCGATCAACTGGTAATTACACCTTCCTTATTCAGTAAAACCTATCAGGTGGGTTGTGAACAGGTGGCGATGGAGAAAAAAGGTGAAAAGACGATTAGTTTTATTATCCAGACTGATTCATTGAAAGAAACTGTGAATATTAAGCGTGACCTTATTAGAACCACTGATGATCATGCCGATATTGAAGAAATTGAAAAAAGGTTAATAAAACAAGAGGCTATAGAATGAAAGGCATTATCCGTATTCACGATAAAACAACACACGGTGGTCAGGTGCTAAGTGGTTCGCAGAAAATGAAATTCGGCGGTCTTGGCGTTGCGCGTAAAACCGATCCGGTTTCCTGCCCGAAACACGGTAATACCACGATTATCGAAGGTCATCCCACGCTAAAAGATAATGGCCTGCCGGTAGCCTTTCATGGTCATCGCTGTGGTTGCGGTTGCACACTGATTACTTCTTTAAACACCGCGACAGTGAGTTAATGTATGCCCGTAGATATGAGTGCTATTCCCATACCAGCAGAGCGTAAACCGGGGCCGGTAATAAAACGCTGGCTGATTGCACTGATGATATTCATATCATTGGGTGGTTGCGCCACCGTTATGTACTGGCCCGCCGGTATGCCAATTCATACCCCTTGGTTCTGGTGCTGTTTTCTGGTTTTCCCATTTCTGGTTTGGGCCGGTGCTTTTGGCATCAGGTGTTTGTGCTATCAAATCAGCCAGATATGGTCTGATAGTTGGGATTATGAGCGTGAGGTCTGTTTATATCAGGAGACACAGCGAGGTCAGCGACATTTAAATGTGCTGGCTCATGTGGTTGATGTTCCGCAAACAGTAATGACCGGTTCACTGGCGACCCAGTTAATGACACAAAAGGCGGTATTGCCTTCATGGGTGGATATGGCTCATGGTCAGGTTGTGCGTCAGATACGTTTCGATATGCCAGAACGCCCGAGCCGTGAGCGGCTTTACGAAAAAATGGCGGCGCTGTTAGCTGATGAGACACTGACCACAGCATTGCGTCAGTTACCTGTTAATTATACGGTTTTCTCGTCGTTACAGATTGATGCGGGTTTAGATGCGGCGGAATATGAAGCGGTCTGGCAGTCAGTCTGGGAAGCTTCGGGCATCAGTACTCCGTTATCAATATTGCCGGGAACGGGGCTGGATATTATTGATAGTTGGCTGGATGCCTCCCGCCATAATGCCGTTTTGCTGATAGTCGCTATTCGGCTTGCGACAGAAGTGATGGACGGTCAAGGTGATGCTGACGTTGCGTTATTGCTGAATTCAACACCCGCTCGCCAATCTACTCTGTTCGTACCACAACTTGAACCTCTCTCTGCGGTACAAGCCATAATACACCGGCCTGAACTAACCCGGGATGATGACATGAAATATGCATTGTCGCAGGCGTTGCTATGGGCTGATATTCCGGCCGACTCAATTCATCAATTGTGGTTCTCGGGCATGGGCTGCGATAACCAATCTCAGGCGATATTTACGCCGTTAATTGATCAACTTCCCAATGTGGGGAAACAGACGGAAAGGCAGTGTGATATTGACGTGCAAACCGGTTTTACCGGCATAGCTTCGCCTTGGTTAGCGGCGGCCGTTGCTATTGATGCCGTAACCACCCAAAAGCAGGCGCAATTAGTCATGAGTACGCCTGCTCCCGATAGGCTTATTCCTTGGTTTATGGTGATTAAACCCGTGGAAACACTGGAGGCAGTATGAAGAAATATATGACGTTATTCTGGGGTATTTTGGGATTACCGATGGTGCTGATAACCGTCTGTAGTCTGATGATATGGTTTAAACCGGAGTGGTTACACATACAGGGGCAGCCGTTGTTAGAAAAACAACTGGCATTTCAGTGCTATGTATTGATTGCCGGTGTACTGTTTTTGCTGATTTCTGTTCTGGTAACACGTTTGTTTGTCCATGATGCCCGTACCGCGTTTCGTTACTGGCGGCGACAAAATGAGGCGCCTGAAACGGTATCCGCATCTGCTGAACCTGACCCGGCATTCGGAGAAATGACCCGCCATTTGCGCCGTCGTTATGGTTCTTTCTGGCGGTTTAAGGTGCGCATCTTAATGGTTACAGGCGAGCCGGAACAAGTGGAAGCCATTGTCCCCGGGTTGACCGCCCAGCACTGGCAGGAAGGCGAAAACAATCTGTTGCTGTGGGGCGGCAGTTTGCAGGTTCAGCCGGATAAAGCGCAGTTACAGGCATTGCGTCAACTGCGTCGCCGTCGCCCGCTGGATGGGGTGGTGTGGGTGATGACCGAAGACCAACTTGGCCAGCGAACGCAGATGGAGACCTCGTTGCGCATGCTGGAGAAACAGGGGCAACAGCTTGGCTGGCAGGCGCCGGTGTATGTGTGGAATGTGCGTCACAGCCACTGGGACCAGCACGACCGGCCGACTCAGACCGTGGGCTGTTTTCTGTCAGAAGGGGGGACGCCCGAGATGCTGGCGCAGAGTCTGGATAGCCTGATACCCACGCTGGCGAGCCGGGGCATGGGACAGGCGATAGCGGAAAACCGTCATGATTTTCTGTTGCGACTGGCACCGTCTTTGCGGGATGGCGGGGTGGCAAGTCTGGTGAAACAGCTAACGCCGTTGTTAGAGCGGCCGCCGTTGAGGCTGGCGGGGGTGACGTTCAGCTTACCGCTGTTTGTGCCGTCAGGGATGGTGGAGCATGGCTGGCTGGTGGATGCCAGTTGGAACGGGGTGCTGGAGCATGCGCGCGATAGCCGGGGGAAAGCGGTGGGTTTTCCGTGGGAGAAAAGCGCGCGGTGGGGCGTGATAGCGCTGGCGGCGTTCTGGGGCGTGGGTAGTGTGACCTCGTTTTGGGTTAACCGTCATCAGATA
>NZ_RCWD01000076.1:0-6310 GCF_018448965.1 Photorhabdus hainanensis
GTCAGGCGCTGGCCGGGGGCGCTTCACCGTATCTGGCGGGCGTGATAAAAGAGCTGACCACCGACCCGAAAACCCATCAGGTGGATATCGCCACCAACACGCTGGCCCATGCGATTTTAGGCGCGGTAGCGGCGGAAGTGAGCGGCAATAATGCCTTGTCAGGGGCAGCCGGTGCGGCTTCGGGTGAACTGGCGGCTCAGGTCCTGGTTAAGCAACTTTACGGCGACGGGGCCAACGTCAGTGAATTAACGGAGGAGCAGAAGCAAACTATCAGCACCCTTTCCACCCTGGCGGCAGGACTGGCAGGCGGCATTGCTGGTGACTCCACCGCCAGCGCCGTTACCGGGGCTCAAGCCGGGAAGAACGCAGTCGATAACAATCACCTAAGTGTGGAGAAGAATCAATCGCGCAGTGAGGAACTGGTTAATTGTCAGGGTGATAGCAGTTGCCGCTCTGCCGTTAGGGATAAATATCGGCAGGAGTATGACAAGGTTCAGGAACGGATAGCAACGTGTTCAGGCGCTGACCAGTGCGTTGCTGTTGCCAAAGAACTGCGGGCATTGCAAGGTGATTACAGCGCACGAATAGGCGAAATTCAGGAAAAAGCCAGAATGCAGGGGCTGGATTCCCTTACGCCGGCAGAAGTGCGGGAATGGGCAGATTTACGGGGTGCCATGTCAAATATTGACGCATCACGGAATTTGGTGCTCCATCGTGCCCAAGTCACCGGCGGTTCAGAAGAAACGACCCAGGAAATCGTGAAGATTATGGGGCAGACGGGAATTGCGGCGTCTGCGGGGGTGGCCGGTGGGATTAGTAAGGTTGGCGCGAAGGGAGTAAAAGAAAAGAGTGGAAATACTGATAAACTTCCTAATGGACAACAAGTCAATCACTTCGAAGAGAGTTTACACAATCTCCCTCCTGGAGAACGGGTAGCTCAAGTCAAGCAAATGGCAGCCCAAGTTATTTCATCAAATGGAATGATTAAAGATAATCGGTTAACTAAACTAAATAATCGGGATGTTTATAAAGGGAAAGATGGTTATCTTTATGCATTGGATACTCAACATGGCCGTTTCGAACAAGTACATCCCAAGACAGGTAAACACCAAGGTGAGGTTGATATGGGGATGAGGCCCATAGATAACAGTATTGATAAGTCAGGTAGCCATGATTTAAAGGTTAAATAGTATGGAAAATATAATGAAGTTAATAGATATTCAGGATCATGTTTTAAGGCACGGAAATGTTTTTCGCTTACCAGCACAATGGCCTTATGAGGAATTTGTAGATTTTATGGTAGTTGATTTATCAAATACTGAACGCCCTTATGGATTGATTGTCACTTCTGGACATAAGGCGGGGTTGATATTGGTAAAACTACCAGCGGAATGTAGTTTAATTGAAACAAGGGGATTAAGCACCCAATGGATTATAGATAACTGGGCAAAATGGATTTACCCAGAATGTGATGTCAGTGACGTCTATGTACTCGAACGATATATAGCAACTCCAGTTGCCTGAATATAAACCTTGGCTTCGTAAACTACACTGTAAATGTTGGACAACCATCTGACCATTTAAGGTGTAGTTGATTAAGTCGGAGCAAAGTGGCTTACAGGCTAAAAAGTCGCATCGGGGCGTTGTGGGTCGAGCCTCAAACCGTACTGGGAAAAACGGGGTGTAACTGACTGAGGGCATTAGGAAAATCGGCGTTCGGTAATCAACTTCGCAATGGAATGGGTTGTTGCGGATAATAATGTCCTTAGCATGGGAAGTTTGTTTGGTTCCGAAGGGGCTAAACATTTTGAAGGTGCGGGGTCGCTGGCTCAAAAGATGGCTCAATCCGGGGCAACACCCGAAGAAATAAATGCTGCCTTGACTCATTACCTGAAAGGACAAGTCCCTGAGGGTCAAGATCCGGCAAAAGGTTTGATTATTGCGTGGGGGAACTTCTTTGGTGTTCCGTTGGATGTCGTGTTATCAAATGAGCAGATGACGCCACAGAAAGCGGCGGAAATTGTTGCCGGAGGGATACCTACCAGTGAAGCGAAGCTGATACAGTTTGCAGCCGCGAAAGCATATCTGTCTTTGAGCAAATATCAATCGATAGAAGCTGTTGATAGAAAAAATAGTTCAACGATTGATAATTTGATGAAAGGAAAAGCACAGACAGCGAAAATTGGAGAAATAGCCCTTGGTGCTGATAAAAACATCTCGCATACAAATGTTAATTCCAAAGCTTCACTAGGAACGAAAATAGATAAGAGTATAGTTATAGTAGATAAGAAACATTTACCTACAAGTGTGTCCTCGACATTTAAGGCTGGAAAATATGAAACTGTTATTACACAAGAACCTGTAACATTATTTAGAAAATTTGGTGGTGTTAATGATCAAGCCAAATTAGATGGTGGTTACGCAACAACCACACAAAATGCGGGCAGAAATGAAACTGCTGTCTATAAAAACTGGAGTACAACTCGATTTGAGGCTGAGATAGAAGTACCCAAAAATACTAAGTTAAACATTGGTTCTGTTGGGGAACAACCACCTTTGAGTAATAATCCTAAATACATGGGTGGAGCTGATCAAATTCTACTACCACGGAATTATCCTATGGATTGGATTAAATCAATACGAGATGGAAAAACAGGTAATGTTTACACTTACGAAGAATTTAAGAAAACATTTCCAGATCAAATAACAAATAAAGGAAAATAAAATGTCAATAAATAAAGATATGATAGAAATCGCAAGATTAATATCCTTGTTGAAACAAGTCGTTACGTATTTAAAAGAATCAGGAAATGGAGAGTCATCTTATGCATACTTAATAAAATCCATTAATATTCTTGAGAACAAAGCAAGTAATGGTATGAAGAATTTATACAAATATATTATGAATGATTTCAGAATGATGGGGGATAGAGGCCAATATGGGGAAGATATAGACCCAATAACAGATGAAATTTACGCAATTATAAGCAACAACCCATTGTTCACTCAGTGATAATGCGTTGTTGCGGATAATAATGCTCTAGCTGTACCAATGCCACCACCACCGATAGCGGGTTCAAACACGGGTGAAGCCGTAAATGAAGCAAATCAGACGATAGCTTCAGCTGTGGACAAAAAATTGAAGGAAATGGGAGAATCTATAGATAAGGCGACTCAATGTTCCTTTGGCCGGGTATGTTCGTCAGATTATGTAGATGGTGAGAATCAACCCAATATATCAAAGGATCTGACAGATTCAGAGAAAGCCGAACTTGGTGGTTCAGGAACAGGAACACCGGGAGGACATGATCCAGAAGATGAGCAGAATGCCAGAAATAACAATCATATTGGCAAATGGTCAGTTGATGAATTGTCAAATGGAGCAAAATATACAGATCCGGCCTCAAAAAAAGGCGATTTGACACTTGCTGGTCGCGCTCTACAAAAACATGGTAGTCAGCCAGGTAGCATTTTTCCAGAGGCTAAAGGAAACCCATCTGCGATAAATGAACAAGGCCAAAAAATTGTAGATAGTATATTGAATGACCCGAACAAAAAGGTGATTCAAAGTAATACAGGACGATACGGTCAAGTTACTGATGTTATATCTTCTAGTGGGCGTGGATTACGTTATGATGCTCAAGGTAGGCTTATAGGATTTTTGGAACCACCGAAATGACAAATAAATTAACAGCACAAATAGCGAGCTTGCCAGATCGAGAGAATGTTGTTTACGAGATCTTTTGGGGTACAGATCAAGTAGCAGAAGTCTCGAATGAACCTGAGCATGGCATGAGAATAGAGATCTTTTCTTGTCCGAATGGAGGAATATGGAACTTTGACTTTAGAGAATTCCGTGCTCTTGTAGAGCAAGTAGAAAAAAATATTATCTAAATATTTACCCCCCCGGTTTGTAAAAGCCGGGACTGTTTTTTTAGCCTACTCCGTCAACATCACAATGGCGGTAGTAAAGTTAAACGGTTGCTTACTGAGCAGGCTGTTATTCTCTAACCGCATCTGGGGAAAGTGGACTATCTGGCTGAAAAAGCGCGTCGGGGCATTATAGGCTGGGTATCAAGCTGCACAGGGAAAAATCGTTTGTAACCGACTGAGTACACTGAGGTAATTGGTATCCGGCGGTCAACTTCGCAATGGAATGCGTTGTTGTGGACAATAACCACCTAAGTGTGGAGAAGAATCAATCGCGCAGTGAGGAACTGGTTAATTGTCAGGGTGATAACAAAAGTAAACTTACAATTGATCGAATGTTCATATTTTCTCCGCTTAAGTTCCATCGCGCAATATATTATTGTTGACTTATCAAAATAATTTTGTCGCTTATCCCCAGTGATGCAGCCGCTTTAGCGACCCTGTAGTCCTGCTCAGTCATCAGGGAGACGACTTCCTTTTTAAACTCAGGGGTAAATTTTCATTTCTGGTTCACTAAACACCTCCATTTTGGATGTAAGTTTAGTGCCCTGATTATTCGACCACATCAATAAGGTTAGGTGGTCTTTTTGTAGTGGTCAAGTAATGCTGGCCACGGTTTTACAGTAAGAACGGTATCTGTTCTCTGATTCTTCCGGCGTCAGCCCCCCGTTGTAATGATGAGGTCTGACGCTATTGTAGTAATTCAGGATATAACCGCGGCGTTGGTGCACGGATAGGGTTCGTTTGTACCTCCCCTTACCCACCGTAATGTTTATGTGGCATGGGTTCGTATCCGTGGAAATCCACAACCACAATGACATAACTTAGCCATCCGTGCACCAACGCCATTTGGAACCGACATTGACGCGACATGGTTATCGTTTGAAAGATATGGTGGAGCAGTTCGACGCGAAACCTGCTGAAATCAGGGCATTATTTAACAATCAGCTCGATCCGGTGCGCACGGCTGAGTTGCGGGACCGAATGCTGTCGGTCGGGCTGCCGATATGAATAATTTGATTTGCAGTTATTGTGAGTCGGCGGCGGATAAACGCGAGCCGGAAAAGATAAATGCGAGCCCATTGTCACTTAATGTGGGCCGGCAGCACTTTTCATTTGCAGTTAATGTGAGCCGAAAAAACGGATAAATGCGAGTCGGTGGGATTTCAAACGCGAGTCGTTACATATACCGGTTCCTGATCCTGTGACAACTAATAATGGATTAGTGTATAAATCAAACCCTAAACATACCCCAGGACAAATAGGTTATCACCGTAATGCCGGGACTGAACCTAAAAATTCGGTCGAATTGTTTGGCAATTCAGTTGCAAGTGGTAAAAAAAGATACGCATTGGATAGTGATGGTAATGTACATCAATTTACCAATACTAATGATGGTACGTGGCATTGGTCCGGTAGTACAGGTGATAAAAGTGCGGCATTAAGCAAGAGCGACGTTCCATCAGACGTTAAAAAGAAACTTGGTTTACCAGAAAAATGGAGATAATTATGATTTTTGGTGATCCAAATCATTTTGCCATACTTATAGAGTATTTATCTGATTGGAGTACAGAAAATGGATATAGAAATGGCTTATTTCATTTTTGTATACATGGAAAGCTGTATCCAAATAGTGCGAAAGTAGCAACATTAGGAGGAGATATCCTGTGTTTATCTGATGGGAATGCTTTGGCATTACCTGTTGAAAATAATAATATTTTTAATATGGAAAAAAAAGAAGCTTACTTCTCTATGTTAAAAACAATGTTGCCTGAACGGGCTGAACCAGGGAAAGAAGTATCAGACGATTTTGTTACTTCTTACAAATATCAAGCATCTACATATAATTTAGAAAATGACTGTTGTTATGTTTTTGCTGTATCTAATGGCAGTATGATAAGAATCTTAGGTTCAAAACTGAGTGTTTTAAATGGTAATGATGATGTTGGATATCATTGGGAGGAAATACTAAAACCACATATTACTGATATTATTTTAGAAAAGGAAACAGTGAAAAACATTGTCACTTCGACAATAAATTATTATTACTGCCTAAAGTAAAATCCCATCCATGTGAACTGCTCCCCAAATGTTAGATAATCATCCGGCATTTAAAAGGAGCAGTTCATTACGTCTGAGAAAAGTGGCTTACAGGCTAAAAAGTCGCGAAAACACGCAGAGAGAACAACAAGCTGTACCGGCACAGAGCAATGTGTTGCTGTTGCCAAAGAGCTACGGGCATTGCAAGGTGAGAGGGAGTGTTAGAAATTCTGTGTCATTCCAGTAATATATCTCAAAAAGGAATGACAAATGACTCAATCTTTCGATTTCGACAAAGCCCTGAAAGCGCTTCAGGAGGGTCAGGCACTGACCGGTAAGA
>NZ_RCWD01000077.1:0-5929 GCF_018448965.1 Photorhabdus hainanensis
GACGGAAACGGTGGCGTTGGCGAAAAGTGCCGTGCCGAGCAGTCGGAAAATTAACGGCAAGGCGTTGGCCGGGGATGTCAGTTTGAGTGCCGGAGATGTGGGGGCTTTTCCGGCATTGAAAACTGTCAGCAAAATTCCTGATTGGGGTTATAACGGCCCATTTCGAAGTAGCGAATCTACCAGCTATGCTCGTGGAGTCAGCATTGGTGATAATGATTATGGTCAGATTTGGGTTAACTCGTCTGGTCGGCTATTTGCGCGTTTTTCAAATTCAACAGGTAAAACAATCTTAGGTGGCGAATGCGTCTATACGAGTGATATTAGTGTTCAAAAGGCTAATAATGCGGTACCGAATAACAGGAAAGTTAATGGTAAAGCGTTGACCGGAGATATCAGCTTGAATGCTGGGGATGTAGGAGCGTATACGAAAGTTGAGGTTGATGCTAAAGTTCGCGCTGTAACTAATGATGTTCGTCTATCTACTCCTTTCTCTATTCCGCGTGATGGGCGTTACTATACTGCTCCTCAAGGTTCTTTCATTCAAACAGTTGATGTTGGTGATTGGAATCGTGCAACAGCTTGCTACGTCCAGGTATATAAAAATGGCATTTGGGTAACGGTGGCACAATTATGATTAATATAAAAAATTTTACTCCATATACACCCATAGATATCTATGGAAAATCAGACAATTCAGTGATGTATTTGCGTTCCGAAAAAGGGGAAGATTGGTACGAGTGTCAGAATAAATTTGCTATAAATACAATAAAAATTCAGTATGATAACAATGGTATTATCACTTCGTATTCTTCCGATGTATCTAGTTTGTTTCCTTTTAATATGAGTGTCACTGAGGTTGAGTATATACCTGCTAATATGGATATTAATGGTCATTGGATGTTCGACGGAGTATCGATCATAAAACGTATCTACTCGAAGAAAGAGTTGGTTATGCAGGTAGAAAATCAGAAGACAATATTGTTAATAGAGGCAACAAACAAAATCGCACCACTACAAGATGCAATTGATTTAAACATTGCTTCTGATGAAGAAAAAACCGCTCTGTTGGCATGGAAGAAGTATAGAGTGATACTCAATCGGGTCGATACTTTATTAGCTGCCAATATTGAATGGCCGGAGTTACCAAAATAATCGTAAGATCGTGATGAACTGCCCCCGAAAGGTTGGACACCCAGCTGATCAAGGTGCAGTTCTTATGACCAAACATGATGATGAATTCAAGAGTGAGATAAACGATTTTTCGGTGATGTAAGTATCAAAAAACACAGATTTTTGGTTTCTACTGCTGTAAATCAGCATGAGATTTAAAAAAAGTAAATATTCTGTTTGTAAATGTACAAAAATTTTGTTTTTATATTGAGTTATGTATTAGAATAATAACATTGATAAATCACATTTTGGTATTACTAATGACTATTGAATTAATAAAGAGAAATATATCGTAGAATACTTTTTTGGTTGGTGGTTATGTTTCTCTTGTCTATTTAACTGATGTTACTAGATATAAAAATCTCTTTCTCATACTGATGGCAATCACATCGATTTTTTATCTATGTAAATATCCTAAAATATACGTAAATGCAGTAAAAAATAAAATATTTTTTGCACTATGCATTTTCTCCCTTACGGTCATTTATTCTATTTTTATATCTAAAAATCCTTCAATTAGTTTTAGCGAAATGAAGACCCCGTTTTTTAGGGATGTATTTATTGTTGCTATTTTAATATCAATTTTATTATTTAAAGAAGGTGGTTTAAAAATAAAGAAAATGCTTTTATGCTGTTTTCTTGTAGGATTATTACTGATAACCTTAAAAGAAATTTATTTGTATTACATTGATTATAGAAAAAATATCATGCCATTTTCTAATACTAACTATAGGAGTGTGTCGGATGGTGTTGTATTTTTCTTTCCTGTTTTACTATCTGCGTGGTATCTTATTAACAAAAAAAGCTATTTTAGTTTGCTTGGTGTAATATCTTTATCCGCATTAGTATTGTTTATCTTACTAGGAACGCTCTCTAGAGGTGCCTGGCTTGCTGTATTTTTTATGCATATGTTTATTTTGTTAATAAATAGAGATTGGAAACTTTTTATAATTACATTAATTTCTGGGGTTACCGTTTTTTCTATAATTAAATTACACAATAATAATGAATCTATGCTTTTAACAAAAATGGAGCAGCTTGACAGTAGCCATAGATATAAGAATGGGACACAAGGTTCAGCTTTAACACTAATATTGGAGAACCCTATTTTGGGATATGGGGCAGGAAATGAAATATATAATTCTGTATACAATGATAATGTTATTAATCATGAGGAGTGGACATTTAAAAGTTCATTAGGCCCTCATAATATATATCTTACAGTGTGGTTTTCATCCGGAATTATTGGGATCTTGTTTTTTTATATCTTATATATAAGAAAATCAACAATATTATTTTTAAGTAAAACCCAACAACCACCGACTAAAGTCAGCGGTCTGAGCCGTCTTGATTGACGGCTTTATTCTAGAACCATTCGTTTAAAACATCGATAAGTTTATTATTTATATTCTTCCAATCGTAATTATTAAGTGCGGTTAATTTTGCTTTTTCAGCAATAGCTCTTATATTTGGATTATTCAGGGTTTCATTGATATCTAAAGAAATACTCTCAACGGATAAGGGTTCCTTCAAACGAAAACCAGTTTCATTATGTATGACAAACTCTTTTATTCCGCCTCTAGGGCTTACAAGGACAGGAGTACCGCTAGCCATTGATTCTAAAGCGACCATACAGAAAGCTTCATCTGTCAATGATGGAACCACGGTTAAGTTGGCTAATGGATAGATTTTATGCATATCATTGGGATGAATATTTCCCGCAAGAACACAGTATAAGCTCATCTCCTTAGCTTGCTCAATAACTTTTTTTCTATAATCTTCAAGGCCTTGTCTTTTCTTGGTTTTATAATCTCCCACAATAAGTAATTTTATGTTTTTTATTGTATTTTGCAGTATGGTTATTGATTTCATTAACTCAATAACACCTTTACCTTTATCTAATCTTCCTGCATAAAGAATAACAATATCTTCATCTTGTAAGTTAAATTTTTCTCTGTTCCAATGCCAATTAGAATTATACATATTTTTGCTAATACCATTAGGAACTACTTTTACATTAATATCTGAAACTTCTTTTTTAAAGAAATCAGCTAAGAAAACACTTGGTGTAATTAACTTTGTCCTGTAATCAAGATGTGCTGCATTTTTTTATTATGCATATGAAGAATCATTAATTCTTCTGGATAGAATTTTTTTATTTCATTATATAATGTAATGGAATTATGAACTATTAATATTGAGTCATTTTCTTTATTTATCTGACGAATCTTTGAAACGATTCTTTTACTATAAGGAAATGGATCTAATCTAGTCCATTTTTTAAATATTCTTTTATAAATTCGACTAATTCTGATTCTATATATAGTGGAATTTTCATTTATTATTTCTATTTTATTTTCATCACGCTCACCCTTACAAATTATCATGTTTTTGGCATTTGATTTTCTTGCAACGTTATAAATCCACCATTCAACAGCAGACGAATAGGTAGGGGGGATAGAGTGAAACTCTGGAGCTATAAATATAATGTTTTTCATAATAGGATGTCCCCCTTTGATGGATATCGATAATTTATGATTATTGCATTCAATGTATATTTGAACAACATTGCTATAATTGATATCGGACTTATAGCACGAAACAAAGACTGACCCTGATTTTATAGTTGTTAAAGAACATTAGAATAACAACAAAAAGCATCTTATAATTTTATTAAAAACATGTCCAACAATATTGACAGGGTATACATCGCGCGGTGAAGTTTTCCTCCCGTTAGAGCAATGCTGGACAGTTCTATGCTCCCCTGTTACTACATAATCTCTTAAAATAGTAGGTCATTTTGAAGGGGCTCAATTTGATCTGAGTGATCTGATGAATTTGTCAAATCCAACAAACCACTCATAGAAGATCTTTTACCAAAAGATGTAACTTATTTTGGTATTTCCGGCCATTCAATATCAGGAGCCAATGACGTATCAACACGGTTCAGTAATACCAAATATTTTTTCCATTCAAGTAACAGTGCCTGTTCCTCTTCCGAAGCCAATTCAGTATCAACGGCATATTGGAGCAACTTAATAGTTTCATTGGCTTGTGTGCACAATGCACCGCGTAGTTGTTCTGCCTGCTCAATTTCACTATCCTTTATTGCCACCTTGTCAGTTACCCACTTTGAGCCATCCCATCGATCAAAATGAGTAGCCGGTTGTTCGAATGTCAGGGTTTCGGGTAATTCACCTAGATCAGCAATTTCCTGCGGTAAGCGAGTTTGTGTGTTGTAAGCTGTTTTTCCCCGGTAATCGGGGACAATTTCCCAGTGCTCTCCATCTGCCGTGCGCCTGACAGCCATAGAATCAGATTCAGGAAGTGTCGGAGCATCTGCATAGGAACTGGCCGATATTCCTATTCCCTCCATCAGATATTCTGGTGTTGCGCCGATAAATTCCCTTGAATGAGGAGCTGCGTGGTAAATTGTCAACCAGCCTGCTTTTATTGCCAATCCATCTTTACCCAATATGGCAATCTCATATTCTAAAGAGTATTTTTGTTCAGTCATTATGCTGCTCTCACTATGTAATTAAATGCGACGTTACGGGGGCGGGTTTCATTTCCGCCTGTTTCGTTAGTTGGGCCTAAACCACGCGGGTTTCTATTACCTCTGCCAACTCGGTTACCCGATGAGCCTGCATCATCTCCATTCAAAGTATGGCTATGGGATTTAAACTCGTCAGCTTGCCACGACAAAACCCCACGACCATGATCTACACCGCGCCCATCATCCCAACCACGGATAAATTCACCGCGTAAATCAGGAAGCGCACCGGATGGATAAGCCATAGCTAATTGTGGATATAGCGATTTATTAAATGCTTGACCGTTGCATGCGAGATAGCCAGCAGGCACATTCGGTAACGGCCACGGAATTGGAGCACCTACTGGATAAATATCTCTTTCTCTTCCAGATAATAAATAAGAGTAAACTTTCCCCTTAACCGCCCCTTTGGGGACTTCTGATAACTCTGCTATCTTCAATAACTGATTAACAGTTGCATTATCTGACATAAAAGCATTTAAAATTATGTTTTGGGCAAAAGGACCAATGAATATGTAAATATCATAGTTATCACCAGATGTATTAACAGTTGCTAAGTCAGTAGGTGCAGTGGTATTAACTGTGTACATCACCGCATTGATTCCATGTGGGTATCCATTCCCTGTTCTTAAAACTATATTAGTGATAGCGCATTGCTCAAAATTTCCAACGTTGTACCCTGAACCACCAACAATATTAATATTGATAGTGCTCATCACTTTCATTGTTACTTCAGCAATTTTTACCCAAGCCGATGTTTGTACTGTCAGACTACTAATATATTGTTTACCTGATAAAGCCCCCACATCCTCAGCAGTAGGTTTATTCTGCGTGCTATATTGAATAGTCCAAGGTAGGTATTGCTCCGGCCCACCCCATGTCTGTCGCGTCGCAATATCGCCGTGATGCGATATGTACCGCTGCAAAATGACTCCGTTGGCGTTTTGCACATCAAGAATTCCATAGCCGTACATGTTGCCGTCGCACGGAAAATCAGATACAGACGATGGGTTGGGCACAGCTACTCGATAAAAACCAGTTGATAAATAGTTCTTAAATTTTCCACCGTTGACAATTTCACCGAGTTGATTTGAGCTTATCGCCCCCACATCCCCGGCATTCAAACTGACATCCCCACTCAACGCCTTGCCGTTAATTTTCCGGCTGCTCGGTACCGCATTATTCGCCTTATTTACGGTTTCCACT
>NZ_RCWD01000078.1:0-4716 GCF_018448965.1 Photorhabdus hainanensis
CTACCAGGATTGCGCCGTCCATCTGAGCCGCGCCGGTGATCATGTTTTTCACATAGTCGGCGTGGCCTGGGCAGTCAACGTGCGCATAGTGGCGGCTTGGGGTGTCGTATTCTACGTGAGAAGTAGAAATGGTGATACCACGCGCTTTTTCTTCTGGCGCGTTATCGATTTGATCGAATGCACGAGCGTTACCACCGTAGGTTTTAGCCAGTACAGTAGTGATAGCAGCAGTCAGGGTAGTTTTACCGTGGTCAACGTGGCCGATAGTACCAACGTTAACGTGCGGTTTTGTACGTTCAAACTTTTCTTTAGACATTAGATTGCCCCTCTAAGACACGGAATCGGTGGTTCCACCACATCAACCAAGCAATTGCTCGTTGAATATCGCTTACAGGAATAAAATCGGGAGACAAGGACATTAAGGAAGTGGTGCTGATAGGCAGATTCGAACTGCCGACCTCACCCTTACCAAGGGTGTGCTCTACCAACTGAGCTATATCAGCACATCTTGGAGCGGGCAGCGGGAATCGAACCCGCATCATCAGCTTGGAAGGCTGAGGTAATAGCCATTATACGATGCCCGCATTGAACTCGGCTACCTGACTTTAATCAGCTGTATGTTGATCTCGATATACTTTACTTTCATTAAGTACTAAAAGAACATCAAGATTAAATCTGATTCTTTGGTGGTGGGGGAAGGATTCGAACCTTCGAAGTCTGTGACGGCAGATTTACAGTCTGCTCCCTTTGGCCGCTCGGGAACCCCACCTTTTCCAAATTTTTAATGGTGCCGGCACCAAGAATCGAACTCGGGACCTACTGATTACAAGTCAGTTGCTCTACCAACTGAGCTATGCCGGCATCAAGTGCTGCGCATTCTAGGCAGTGTGAGCGCACTATGCAACAAAAAAATTGCTCCCCTTGATCATTCGGTCATAAAATACTCATTTTCATTCAATTAGCTGTTTTTTTCAATATATTTAGCTCAAATAATAAACACAAAATTACATGTAACTATCAAGGAACTGATCACAATGCCCGATAAAACTTGATAGGTCGCTTCATCATTGTGTCATTTGAATTTCCATCATTATAAACAAGCAGCTAAAGCTAACATTAAGTAAAGCAACTCAATTTTTTACGATTCTGCATTTCTTACAAAAAAAACCGCTAAAAATATAAAAAAGCCTACGCCTGCCGCTCATCAGTCGATATCATGCGATTTATTTTTTGTCGGGTACAGGTTGTTTATTACAACTTGTCCAACCTGCACAAACAGGCAGATGTTGGTTTATGAATAAAAAAGAACCTTTTTTGGCTACTCCATATTTGCAATTCAATC
This sequence comes from Photorhabdus hainanensis, assembly GCF_018448965.1. NCBI lineage: Bacteria > Pseudomonadati > Pseudomonadota > Gammaproteobacteria > Enterobacterales > Morganellaceae > Photorhabdus > Photorhabdus hainanensis. The sequence continues at coordinate 1,343 of NZ_RCWD01000078.1, forward strand.
GTGAACAATGGGCAACCCTACGTGATTCAGTTCCACTGACATTAACAAAGGAAGAGTTAATTGATTTAAAAGGAATTAATGAAGAAATTTCTTTAGAAGAAGTTGTTGAGATTTATCTTCCTTTGTCTCGTTTGCTCAATTTTTATATTAGTTCAAATTTACGTCGTCAAGCAGTGCTCGAACAATTTCTAGGTACTGATGGACAAAAAGTCTCTTATGTCATAGGAATTGCCGGCAGTGTTGCTGTTGGTAAAAGTACTACTGCGCGTTTATTGCAAGCCCTGCTAAGTCGGTGGCCTGAACACAGAAGTGTAGAATTAATTACTACAGATGGTTTTCTACATTCTAACAGCGTGCTAAATGAACGTGGATTGATGAAAAAGAAAGGATTCCCGCAATCATATGATATGCATAGTTTAGTGAAATTTGTATCTGATATTAAATCGGGGTCTAAACAAGTATCCGCACCAGTTTACTCTCATCTTACTTATGATATCGTACCAAATGAGCAAAAACTCATTAAACAACCAGACATTTTGATTCTAGAAGGTTTGAATGTATTACAAAGCGGTATGGATTATCCTCATGATCCACACCATGTATTTGTCTCTGATTTTGTCGACTTTTCTATCTACGTCGACGCACCAGAAACATTACTCAAGAGTTGGTATATCAGTCGTTTCTTAAAATTCCGCCAAGGTGCTTTTTCCGATCCAGACTCTTATTTCCACAGCTATTCCAAGCTATCAGAAGAAGAAGCTATAAATACTGCATCTGATATTTGGCAAGAGATCAATGGACTGAATTTGCGACAAAATATTTTACCAACTCGAGAACGCGCAAGCTTAATCATGACAAAAGGTACTAACCACACTATTGAAAGCGTAAGGCTACGTAAGTAAAAAATAGCTTCCGAACCCGGAAGATATTTCTCTTCCGGTCGTTTCTAACAACCTCTTAAAGAAATTTCTCCGCCGATATATGGGGTTATAACACCATTCTGATCAAGTAACAAAGCACCTTGCTGATTAATACCCCTAGCTATACCATACACTTCCTGACTACCAATAATTAATTTCACCGGTCTATCCATAAAATTATCTAACTCAAACCACCGAGAAACAAATGAAGACAAACCTTCATTTTCAAACTGAATTAGAGCTTTCCTTAAATCAAGTATTATTTCTACAGCCAATTTATTACGATCAATTTCAATTCCTGCTTGCAACAAATTAATCCATTGCTGATTAATAGACTCTTCGTCCTTATGATCCATCGAAATATTTATACCCGCACCTATTACAACCTGAGCAGCATCACCAGTCTTTCCTATTAGTTCAACTAAGATTCCCGCCAATTTCTTATCATCAAGATATAAATCATTTGGCCATTTTACCCTAATTCTATCCGCGCCAAATCGATGTAATACTTCAGCAATAACAATGCCAACAACCAGACTCAATCCGATTGCAGCAGCAGGTCCTTGTTCAAGGCGCCAGTACATAGATAAATAAAGATTTTTACCAAAGGGCGAAACCCATTTCCTTCCACGCCTCCCTCTGCCAGCATACTGGTACTCTGCAACACAAGCATCCCCTGATTTCAAATCAGATAAACGTTCAAGCAAGTACTGATTAGTCGAGTCAATAACTGGCAAAACAGTTATACGATCCTGAGGCAAGTATTGAAAAATAGTAGATTCATCAAGTAACTGCATAGGTGCCATAAGGCTATAACCCTTGCCTGGTGTTGTTTCTAGTTCAATTCCCCATTCACGGATTGTCTGTATATGTTTATTAATTCCAGCTCTACTCATCCCTAAATCTTGTCCCAACTGTTGGCCGGAATGAACGTTACCGTCAGACAAAATCTTAATCAACTGTAATGGCACGGTTATATCTTTCATGAAATACATTCCACAGCATCAATTTCGCCTTTAGTACCAATAAAACGAACCTCCGGTTCAAGTAATACACCAAACTTACTTATCACTTGCTGGCGAATGTAGGCAGCCAATGAAACTATATCCTCGCCTGTAGCATTTTCCTGATTTATCAATACCAAAGCTTGTCTAAGATGCACAGATGCACCTCCAATGCGATAACCTTTTAAATTACAATGTTCAATGAGCCAACCCGCCGCTAATTTAAACATTCCATGTGTGTAAGGATATTGGGGGCTATCAGGATAATTTTCTTTTATTTTCGCCGCAACTTCCGCACTGACAATTGGGTTTTTGAAGAAACTCCCCGCGTTTCCTGTCATTGCAGGATCAGGTAATTTACTGGTGCGCATTGCACACACTGAATCAAAAATCTGCTGAGGAGTTACATTGTCTTTCGACAGCCTAGTTAGATCACCGTAGTTCAATATCGGCTGCCAATTCTTATTCAACAATAACCCTACAGAGATAATAGAATGATTTGCTTTATATTTATGCTTAAAAATACTATCCCGATATCCAAACTGACATTCATCAACACTAAGGCGCGTTTGTTCCCCAGTTTCTAGATTAAGAACATCTACATATTCACACACATCTCTAAATTCAACACCATATGCACCAATATTTTGAATTGGTGCCGCACCAGCGCAACCAGGAATTAAAGCTAAATTCTCTAATCCATAGATTTGATTTTTAAGAGAATGGCAGACTAATTCATGCCAATTTTCTCCTGCCCCTACATGTAAATGCCACGATTCATCTGTTTCCTGCTGTTGAATCCCCATAATTCTATTCAGAATCACAGTTCCTTCAAAGTTTCCAGTAAATAAGACATTACTGCCACCACCAAGCAGTACTACAGGTTGTTCTTCGTTTTTGGCTTTCTGCCATAACGCTAATAAGGACTCAGCAGATTCAGCTATATCTAAACGTTTAGCATAGGCTGATAACCCAAAGGTATTAAACTCTTTAAGAGAAAGCATTTACTCAATACTCAATAAAGCTATTTAATAAGTAGTTTATCAGCTATAGACGTGGAAAACAGTTGGAAAAATAAGTTAGTTCTTTATTAAATGCAAAAAGGCCACCCCTCTGGATGGCCTTTCCGTTTCGAAATAATGTCTGGCAGTGTCCTACTCTCACATGGGGAGACCCCACACTACCATCGGCGCTACGGCGTTTCACTGCTGAGTTCGGCATGGGGTCAGGTGGGACCGCCGCGCTATCGCCGCCAGGCATATTCCGTTTTATTCCAACCCTTGTCTGACTCTAAGTCACCACAACCATTGGAACCAATCTCTGAACAAGCTGAAATCTGTCTCTCTTCTGTCTTCCGACTTCTGTTTGCTGTCTTCCGACACCAAAACCCCTTCGGCGTTGTAAGGTTAAGCCGCTCGGCTCATTAGTACTGGTCAGCTCAACGCATCGC
>NZ_RCWD01000079.1:0-4179 GCF_018448965.1 Photorhabdus hainanensis
GTTGCACCGCATATGTTTGCGTCTCTGTCGCCAGCGTTGCCAGATACTTTTGCTGAGTGACGACGCAGGGGGATTGGGTATCGTCCAAAATAAACCGAACCCGCTCTAATGGATATTCAGGGGAAATGGGGACATAAGCGCCCCCGGCTTTCAGTGCCGCCAGAATACTGATCACCATGTCCAGACTGCGGTCGAGGTAGAGAGCGATGGGGGTATCCGCTTGCATAGGAACATGATGGTGTGGCTGACACCGTTCACGGATCGCATAAGCCAGTTGGTTGACTCGTTCGTTAAGCTGGCGGTAGGTCAGGGATTCGCCTTCAAACACCAGCGCCACGTTATCCGGCGTGCTTTCCACCTGGGCTTCAAACAGTTGTTGCAGGGTTTTATCCTGCGGGTAAGGCGCATCGGTCTGATTCCAGCGGTGCAACAGGGTATGACGCTCTGCTTCGCTGAGGAAGGTGATTGACGTATGTAACTGGTCTGGGTTGCATGCGGCCGCGTGCAGGATACGCTCAAGCTGACCCAGCAGGCGCTGTGTCTGCGCTTCTGTCAGCCAGTCTTTGCCATAACTAAATTTGATGATGAGACTGTTATTGTGCTCATAGGCTGCCAGCGATACCGGATAATCCACTTTTTCGACGGACTGACGGAATGTCAGGGTATGTTCTATACCGGTTGGGTTTTGGCTTACCACCGGGGACGGATAGTTTTCAAATACCAGCAGGCTGTGGAATAAGCGTTCTCCGTCGGATTGTAAACTGGCCAGTGAGACAGCACTGTGGCTGTTGAGCACAGCGATATTCTTTTGGATGTCTCGCAAAACAGTAGCCACACTGTCTGTTGGATGCCATTGCACCATTAGCGGCAATGTATTGATATATAGGCCAACACTGGACTCGATCCCGTCCACTGGTACATCGCGGCCGGAGACGGTGGTGCCGACAATGGTCTGTGCATCGCTTGTGTAGCTGTGAAGTAACTTATGCCAGGCAAATTGCAAGGCCACATTCAGTGTCACCCCTTGTGTCCGGCACATATTCTTAAGCTGCGCATAAGCGCTGCCTTGAATAATGAGTTCTTGTTCAGCCGGGTTTTCAATGCTTTTTATTTGCGCTAAATCGACACGGTGACTTAACAACGCAGAAAAATCATTGGAGCCCTGAAATTGGGCTTTGTATGCCTCCCAATAGGTGTCTGATTCAGCTTGATGATCCAAATGATATTGCTGGGTTGCCAGATAAGTCTGTTCCACCATAATCTGGGGCTTCTGCCCTCTTATCAATTGGTTGTAATACTCATGCACAGCTTGCAATAAAATCGGATGGCTCCAGCCATCAGCAATGCAGTGATGTTGCGTAAGCAGTATGGTGACTAACTGTTCATCCTGCCTGATGAGCGTGAAGCGGATTAACCCGGGCTGGCTTAAATCAAAAGGTAGGGTACGGTCATATTGTTGAATTTCGTCAATCGCCTTGTTTCGGTCTTCTTTAGGTAATTGACTGATATCTTTGAACTTGAAGTTCAATGGTCCAATACTGGCGCCCGTTGTTACGATCTGTAATATTTTTCCTTCCCAATCAAATGCGGTTCTGAGAATGGGGAAACGCAGTGAAGCCAGTGACCAAGCTTGTTGATAGACGGGAAAGTTGATATTGGTGTGATAATCCAACAGCAATTGCACACGATAAGCATCATCCTGTGGCTGAGTCAGATGATGATAAACAAACCCCTGTTGCAAGCTGGTAGCAGGAAATATCGCTTCAATTTTTTTTCTGGGGGAGATAACTGAATCATTCGAACCAGAATGATTTTCATTGAAAATAAAACTTTTAAAATCTTTTTCAGAGAAAATACTTTTTTTATTCAAAAAATCTAATATATTTTCTTTTCTCTGTTTAACCTTATCAATAAGTTGGGAGGGAGGAGTTTCTCCGGTGAACGCCAGTTTCAACTTATCTTCATAGACCCATACTGACATATGATTTTTATTAAGTTCTTTAAATAGCATCAACATTTTTTACACGTCCAAAATAGTTTTCTTTTCTGAGTGATAGTCTGAATTTTCATGATTCATATGATCAAAACGATGAGTGAGCTGGTTTAGTTGTTCCATTGAAATGTCTTTGAACCCGTAATCACTGGGGGTTTTTATTCCGCCCAATTGAGCCTGCTTTTGACCAGCAGCAATGACGTTATTGAGTGCTTGCTCAAATGCCGTGATAAATATCTCTGTCCGGGCTTGTGGCAAGCGGGAATCCACGCTGAATTGTAGTTTTCCCGCCTGAACTGCGCCGTTAATACCCAGTAGTAAATGGCTGATATTTTTGCTGGCTAACACAGACCCACAATCATCGTTGGTTATGGACCAATCTTGATGGCTGGCTCCTCCTAACTGACCAAGGTAGTTGAAACTGATGGTTGGTAAATTGCTGGTCAGATATCCCGCTTGATGTAACGCACTATAACCAATACCTTTATTCGGTACGGCACGAAGCATTTCTTTGGTGTGAATGATGGTTTTTGCAATATCAGTCTGCATTTCCAGGCGGACAGGGTACGTGGTTGTAAACCAGCCAACGGTTTCGGAAAGATCTAATGTGTCGTCAATGGATTCTCGGCCATGTGCTTCCAGAATGATGTAGTTTACTGCTTGGTAGAAAGTCTCCTGCAAAGCCAGTGTCAATGCGCTTAACAGTAAGTCGTTAATTTCAGTGTTGTAACCGGTGTTGGCTTCATGTAGTAGCATGTCAGTCATTTCGGCAGGAATGCTTAACAGGTGTTGGGTGATGTCGCCCAGCGCGGGTTTGGTGCCGTTTCCTGCTATCACCTGTTGCCAGTAGGGTACTTCATCCTGATGCTGCTGTGCATAATGATGGACGGCTGTTACCCATTGTCGATAACTGCTGGTCTTCAATGGTAAGGTCATCCCCTGTAATAACAGATGCATATGTTCAGCAATAATTCGCCAGGAAACCACATCAATAATCAAATGGTGGAATGCGAAAAATAGCCGGGCGCTGCCATCCGTATATCCGGTCAGATGACCTGCCTGCCATAATGGCCTGCGGCAATAATCAAAGCCACTTTGCCATTGGGTTAGTTGTTGATGTAATGCTTCCTTATTTAATCCCTTGATATCACAGTGATGTAAGAGGGAATATGAAGATGGTATTTCCGTGGAATAGTACTGACGGTAGCCGTTTTCGGTATCTATAAAACGGACACGCAGCATATCATGCCGTTTAGCCAGCATTATCAGGGCCTGTTCAATCTGTACGGATTTGATATCCCCGGGGATCTGGATCATAAATGCCTGATTCCAATGGTGTGGATTTGGCCAATTCCAGTCGAAGAAGGTTTGCTGGATAGGCAACAGGCTAAATTCCCCGCTTAACAGTCCCTGCTCTGCGAGCACATTAACGGTAGATGATGAGAGAGCCAGTAGTTGGGCTAATCGGGCCACCGTTGGTGCTTCAAAAATTGATTTAACCTGGAGGGAAAAGCCCGCTTGCCGCAGTTTTGACACCAGTTGGATACTGACAATGGAATCCCCCCCGATGCGGAAAAAGTTATCTTCAATGCCAATGTATTCTAGTCCCAACACGTCCTGCCAAATGGCACACAGTTGGGTTTCCAGCGCATTGCGGGGCGCGACATAGTTGTCACGATCCCCCCAGACTGGCTCAGGCAAGGCGCGGCGATCCAGTTTTCCGTTCAGAGTCAGGGGGACGGATTCAATACGGGTAAAACTGGCCGGCAGCATATAGTCCGGTAAGCGGGAAGAGAGATGCTCAGTCAGGCTGTCATCAGACAATTCCCCCGTCGTCACCAGATATGCCGCCAGTACTTTATGACTGTTATGCTCATGGTCAATTACCACCGCCTGTTTTACCTGTGGGTGGGTAGTCAGGGCAATTTCTATTTCACCCAATTCAACGCGATAGCCACGGATTTTGACCTGAAAATCATTGCGGCCCAGATATTCCAGATTGCCATCCGGCTGCCAGCGGACTAAATCGCCAGTTCTGTACAGGCGGGTGTAACCGAGAGCCTTATCTTCTGCGGTGGCAAAGGGATTCGCCACAAAACATGCGGCCGTCAGTTCCGGTTGGTTCAAATATCCCCGCGCCAGCCCGGCACCGCCGATATAGAGTTCTCCCGGCGCGCCGACAGGAG
>NZ_RCWD01000080.1:0-3792 GCF_018448965.1 Photorhabdus hainanensis
TCAGGGATTCGCCTTCAAACACCAGCGCCACGTTATCCGGCGTGCTTTCCACCTGGGCTTCAAACAGTTGTTGCAGGGTTTTATCCTGCGGGTAAGGCGCATCGGTCTGATTCCAGCGGTGCAACAGGGTATGACGCTCTGCTTCGCTGAGGAAGGTGATTGACGTATGTAACTGGTCTGGGTTGCATGCGGCCGCGTGCAGGATACGCTCAAGCTGACCCAGCAGGCGCTGTGTCTGCGCTTCTGTCAGCCAGTCTTTGCCATAACTAAATTTGATGATGAGACTGTTATTGTGCTCATAGGCTGCCAGCGATACCGGATAATCCACTTTTTCGACGGACTGACGGAATGTCAGGGTATGTTCTATACCGGTTGGGTTTTGGCTTACCACGGGGGATGGATAGTTTTCAAATACCAGCAGGCTGTGGAATAAGCGTTCTCCGTCGGATTGTAAACTGGCCAGCGAGACGGCACTGTGGCTGTTGAGGGCTGCAATAGCCGTCTGAATATCTTGTAAAACCGCGGCTATACTGTCTGTTGGACGCCATTGCACCCTCAGTGGCAAGGTATTGATATATAGGCCAACACTGGACTCAATCCCCGCTACCGGAACATCGCGGCCGGAGACGGTGGTGCCGACAATGGTTTGTGTATCGCCTGTGTAGCTGTGAAGTAGCTTATGCCAGGCAAATTGCAAGGCCACATTCAGCGTCACCCCTTGTGTCCGGCACATATCCTTAAGCTGCGCATAAGTGTTGCTCTGTATAGTGAGTAGTTGCTCGGCGGGTTTTTCAACGGTTTTTATCTGCGTTAAATCAACGCAATGACTTAGTAAGGGCGAAAAATCATTTATTCCGTGGAGTTGTGATTTATGTTCAGCCCAATAAGCCTCGGATTCTGCTTTATGATCCAGATAATATTGCAGGGTCGCCAGATAGGCTTTATCTACCACTATTTGGGGGACACGCTCTTGTGTGAGTTCGTTGTAATATTCATGCACAGCCTGCAATAAAATCGGGTTGCTCCAGCCATCGGTAATACAATGATGTTGCGTGATTAGCACCGTTACCAGATGCTCACTTTGTTTAATTAAGGTGAAGCGAATTAAGCCTGGCTGACTTAGATCAAACGGCAGGGTACGGTCATGTTGTTGAATTGCGTCAATGGCGCTGTTCCATTCTTCTTTTGGTAATTGACTGATATCTTTGATCTCGAAATTCGCCGAATGAATACTTGCGTCTTTCGTCACAACTTGTAACACCTCGTCTTCCCAGTTAAATGCTGTTCTGAGGATGGGGAAGCGTAGCGAGGCCAGCGCCCAGGCCCGCTGGTAGGCGGCAAGATCGAGTTGTGTGTGATAATCCAGCAACAATTGTACGCGATAGGCATCATCTTGTGGCTGGGACAGATGATGATAAATAAATCCTTGCTGCAAACTGGTGGCGGGGTACAGGGCTTCAAGCGGGTAGCGCTGTTGTAGCTGGCGTAGGCGAGAGATTGACAGCCCGTCAATACCATAATCACTAGGGGTTCTTATCCCGCCGGCTTGCGCCTGTTGTTGACCAGCCATAATGACAACCTGGAGAGTCTGCTCAAATGCGGTGATAAATACTTGTGTCTGAGTCGGTGTTAAGCGCGAACTGACACTGAATTGCAGCCTGCCAGCTTGAATTAGTCCGTTAATATTTAGCAGTAAATGACTATAGTTATTGTTTGCTATTACATTTCCACAATAGTCGTTGGTCAGTGACCAGTTTTGCCCGATTGCTCCTCCCAATTGACCGAGGTAATTGAAGCTTATCGCCGGTAAATCCCCATTCAAATAGCCTGCCTGATGTAATGCCCCATAGCCAATGCCTTTATTGGGTACAGTACGAAGCATCTCTTTGGTGTGAATGATGGTGTCTGCAATATTCGTCTTCATTGCCAGACGAACGGGATACAGCGTGGTAAACCAGCCGATAGTTTCAGAAACATCCAGTTTGTTGTCGATGCTCTCTCGACCGTGGCCTTCAAGCGTGATGTGGTTAATCGGTTGAGAAAAAACAGCTTGTAATGCCAGCGTGAGAGCGCTGAGAAGTAAGTCATTGATTTCGGTCTCATAGCCGGCATTGGCTTCATGCAGCAGAGTGTTGGTCAATTCGGCGGAAATGCTCAGCATGTGATGACTGATCTCCTCTGAAGCTGTGTGAGAGGGATTTTCTGCCATGACTTGCTGCCAGTAGGAAACTTCCTGTTGATGGCGTTTTGCATAGTGATGGACGGCGCTCACCCATTGACGATAACTACTGGTTTTTTCTGGCAGTGTTTCGCCATGCAACAATCTGCGTATATCTTCAGCAATAATTCGCCAGGAAACCACGTCAATGATCAGATGGTGGAATGCGAAGAATAGCCGGGCGCTGCCATCGGTATATCCGGTCAGATGACCTGCCTGCCATAATGGCCCGCGGCAATAATCAAAGCCACTTTGCCATTGGGTTAGTTGTTGATGTAATGCGTCCTTATTTAATCCCTTGATATCACAGTGATGTAAGAGGGAATATGAAGATGGCATTTCCGTGGAATAGTACTGACGGTAGCCGTTTTCGGTATCTATAAAACGGACACGCAGCATATCATGCCGTTTAGCCAGCATTATCAGAGCCTGTTCAATCTGTACGGATTTGATATCCCCGGGGATCTGGATCATAAATGCCTGATTCCAATGGTGTGGATTTGGCCAATTCCAGTCGAAGAAGGTCTGTTGGATAGGCAACAGGCTAAATTCCCCGCTTAACAGTCCCTGCTCTGCGAGCATATTAACGGTAGATGATGAGAGAGCCAGTAGTTGGGCTAACCGGGCCACCGTTGGTGCTTCAAAAATTGATTTAACCTGGAGGGAAAAGCCCGCTTGCCGCAGTTTTGACACCAGTTGAATACTGACAATGGAATCCCCCCCGATGCGGAAAAAGTTATCTTCAATGCCAATGCGCTCCAGCCCTAACACGTCCTGCCAAATGGCACACAGTTGAGTTTCCAGCGCATTGCGGGGCGCGACATAGTTGTCACGATCCCCCCAGACTGGTTCAGGCAAGGCGCGGCGATCCAGTTTTCCGTTCAGAGTCAGGGGGACGGATTCAATACGGGTAAAACTGGCCGGCAGCATATAGTCCGGTAAGCGGGAAGAGAGATGCTCAGTCAGGCTGTCATCAGACAGTACCCCCGTCGTCACCAGATATGCCGCCAGTACTTTATGATTGTTATGCTCATGGTCAATCACCACCGCTTGTTTTACTTGTGGGTGCAAAGTGAGCGCTGTTTCAATTTCGCCCAATTCAACGCGATAGCCACGGATTTTGACCTGAAAATCATTGCGGCCCAGATATTCCAGATCGCCATCCGGCCGCCAGCGGACTAAATCGCCGGTTCTGTACAGGCGGGTGTAACCGAGTGCATTGTCTTCTGCGGTGGCAAAGGGATTCACCACAAAACATGCGGCCGTCAGTTCCGGTTGGTTCAAATATCCCCGCGCCAGCCCGGCACCGCCAATATAGAGTTCTCCCGGTGCGCCGACAGGAGACAGATTGCCGTGATTATCAAGAACGTAAAGGCGGACGTTATTAATCGCTTTACCAATGTTTGTTGCAATATCTCCATGTTGATACTGCTTTCCTGTCGCACAGACGGTCACTTCTGTCGGGCCGTAAGCATTCAGTATGCCGTTGTGTTGGCTGAAGTAGTCAAGAAAATCTGGAGAAGGTGACTCTCCGGCGGTGACTAATAATTGCAGGGAAGGCAACTGAGCCCCAG
>NZ_RCWD01000081.1:0-3357 GCF_018448965.1 Photorhabdus hainanensis
AGCGTTTCTGGCGGGAAAGTCTGGAGAGGGGGTGTTCTTAACATGGCGGCAAGCTCCGTTGAGTGAACGGAACTTAATTAAAACAAAGTGCCGGATAAAAAACCAGCACTTTGTCAATAATCTGAAAAGCAGATAATATTTAATCAATAGCCGCGAGTATTTTTTTAGCTTCTGAATGCCCACGAGCATAACCATACAAAGCATGAAAGGCTTTAATATCGTCGTTCTGCTCACTGAAATCTGCCAGTTCATACAAAGAGAATAGCGTCACCGTGATGCCAAAAGCCTCCGCTGACATGATCCCCTCAAAACCATTATCCTCAACAAACACACGGTATTGTTGTTGAAACGTCGGAACGGCATAAAAAATGCCATTTGACAAAACACGGCCCTCCCAGAAATCGCCCTGATACCCGGGACATAACCGAATGGCCCGGCGAAAAAACATTTTCTTTAACAACGCCTCAAGCCAGCTTTGTGTCGAAAACAGTTCTTCAAACCGGACAGATTTCACCGATATTTCCGTTGATAACGATAAAGTTTGCATCATATTTCCTCGAATGAAAAAAACGAGGAACACTCTCCCTGTATCAGGGAAAAGTCTTCCCCGTCAGGGTGGTAGTCAGAATGGGTATCACGGTATTAACCGCTTATCCGGCAGGTAGAAAATCTCATGACGCCAGTCACCGCAGTCATTATCATCACTGCTGTCAACAGGGGTCAAACAGGTTTCCTATACGTGGTTCGCTTGTACGGGCAGACTCGTGAGTCTCAAAGCCGCATTTTATATTTCCTATTAGCAATCCTCCTGATGACTGAGGAAGATTGTCGCCCATCGGGAAACTAAACGCCTCCACTGGGTCAGTAAAATTGCACCTTCATCACTGATGAGTGATACCCGTTTTCAAAGGATAAACGGGTGTACCGCCCAAAGGCGCCACTTTACAGGCTACAGTGGCATTACAGGTCACTCGAAAGCGTCAGTCTCAGACCCCCTGACATTAAGAGCAGTCACCCGAAAGCGTTCCTCTCAAACTGCAAGAACATTGACAGTTGTTCAAAAACAACAAATAAGCCAATCTATGCTAAACAGAATACTTTTCTTATTCAAGCTAAATCCAAAAACAGATTAATCATGGCCACTCTGTCTATTATACACACGGGCAACATAATGCCCGCGTCCATCCCCATGCCCTAAATCCATTGAAACCATCGCTTCCGCTTCTTTTCGACTGAATCCTTTCGACAAATGATAATTTATGGCCTCAACAGCATAAGCATAACGCAAACTGTGTGGCGAAGACTTTCCGGTTAACCCCGCTTCCCTGACGATATTCCGGTAACGATCAATGGCCGAATGTAAATTCGGCTTATCAATCAAACGACCCTGATTTTTATTGGCATACTTTATTGCCGCCCTGACTGCCTGGATCACTTTATCCCGATCAACCACCGTCGTGTCACGGGGACGTCCTCCTTTTGTACCAAACACCACCCTCACTCTTTCATCCCCACGCAATAAGGCTTTTTCCCACGTTTTTAATGACTTTGCCGCCTGAACCGCTTCTTCCGTTCGCAGTCCCAGATAACGAGAAAGTTGCATAGCCGCAGCTACCCCTTCATCTTTCCCCCGGACCACAACAAGCGTCGTGTGATAACGCTCATCCGAAATCGCCATCTTAGTCCCCTCCCGGCTGGCGCCAGATAATCCGAGCGCATGATTACTTAACCGTTTGTGATGAGGGTTAGCTAATTGAGATCTTCCCGCCATAGCGAATATCGCCCGAACAGCCGCCATCTCATTTTGTAACGTGCGCTTTGAAATATTCTCTGACTTTCGGCTATCAATATATTTTTCAATATGATTAATTTTCATATTCTTAATATCACGGATTTGAATATTTAATATCGCCATGCTTTCTGCCAGACGTTTGGCTATTTTCATTCTGTCTGAAACGGTTTTAAAACTGCCGCCAGCCTGACGGGCCAATGTGACTAACTGTTTACTCAACTTTGACATTCAAACGATTTCCTTTTTAACCCACACGACACCACCGCTTGTAACCTGACGGAGGCAAGCAATACAAAACAGTATTCTGAATGTCATCTCTCAACCCCAACGGCACGGTTTGATTTGCGCTTCCTGCGGCTCGACTGATATCTGTGCATCGGGGTGGCGAAATGTTGAGTTCTTACGAGGCACCCCAGCTCTCTGAGCTGTTCGCGGTTTACACCGTCCTGACCGTTGTCAGACTACCTCCAACGCCAGTTTTCACTGACGTCGCCATCAATATCGAGTCGATTGTTCTCCTTCTTCTGAATATAAAACGTCAACATGATTGTTTTTCACTCAAGACGTTAGGGTAAGTGGCAGTCTTCAAACTATCCTGACCCATGTACTACGTGTCGATCAGACGGTAGAAGACGTGGGGAAAGCTTGTATTACGTGGCTTGGCAGGCTGTACGCTGGCAGCGTCACTTGGTTTTCGTTATCACGCCAACAAGTGACGCCGCCCATTTCTTCTGGACCCAATGTGCTGTCCGCAAAATAGCCAATAACCTGTCGAATCTGGCAACAGTCATCCGGACTGCTGAACGAAACCACCCAGGCAAGCGTAGAAAGCAAAATGAACCGTAGGTTGTTGTTTGAGGATACTGGCAAGTCGGAAAACTGTCTGTGAAATTGCACCTTCATCACTATCGTTAGTGATACCCGTTTTCAAAGGATAAACGGATTTGCCGTCCGAAGACGCCATCTCTCAGGCTACAATGGCATTGAAATCAGTCACCCGAAGGCGTTCCTCTCAGACTGCGGGAACATTAACGATCGCTTACGCGACAACGAATACTGCCTTAAATTAATCAAGGTCCATTTCAAGGTCAAGAAAGCTTTTCATACTGTATAGAATAATCATTTATGCCTTTCAAAAAGTGAGCAAAATGACAGGCCGAACAGTTGACACAAAGCAAGACTGGCATAAATCCGCACTAGCGATCTTTGTCTCCTTAAGGTTCATGATTTTTTCCACTCTGTGAATGAATTACGAACACCTGCTTCTGATGATTATCTCCCAATCCGCAATAGCATAGTTCTGCCAACTGAGCTAAAAGTTATCATCCAACCTAATCAGAAAAGGTCATTACTTATCACAAATTAAAAATAACTGTCACAGTTCAAGTCATTCAATGCTGAAATCAATCATCATAAATGTGATTATTATCACATTATTAAAATAAAACCATAAAATTAATTTGAAATTATTAATGCTGGTTATTAAATGATTAATATTAATCTATTTTTTATACAATGCTGTTACAAAATAATCACATTGGCCTGTTTTTTGCCTTGTCATATAA
>NZ_RCWD01000082.1:0-2963 GCF_018448965.1 Photorhabdus hainanensis
CGTGACGCGTTGCAATTAACCAGTACCGCAAAGATAGACAATCAGGGCAAACTCCTGTCTCAATCGACGGCGACCTTGCAATCAGGCGAACAACTGAACAATAGTGGTCGGGTTGAGGCTCGGGGCAATATCACCGCCAGAGCAGGAACGATACAAAGTGGTCACGGCAGCGTGTGGGCTGCGGGGCTGGATGATAAAGGGCGTACCACTTTACCCGGCTCCTTGACCCTGACGGCCAAACAACACGTTCAGGCTAATGGCAAAAATCTGGCCACTGATACGCTGGCTATCCACAGCCAACAGATTGACCTGAGCGACAGCCAGACGGCGGCCGGGCAAATTCAACTGACTGCCAGTCAATCGGGCATCAGTACCGCTCGCGCTACCGTCAACGCCGACCGTTTTAGCGCGAAAACCCCGGGCCAGTTTAACAACGACGGCGGCCAGTTAGTGGCGAAGGAAATCCACCTCACAACCCCAGATATCTCTAACCTGAAAGGAAAAATTAACCAGACCGGGACCGGTGAACTGGCGCTCCATACCCGCGCCCTGAATAACCGTGAGGGAATGGTATTCAATCAGGGGAACTTGACGCTCACCACCAACCGGCTCGACAACCAGCAGGGCACTATTGCCAGTCAGGGCGAGGCGTTGCATCTCACCGCGCATCAGGCCGATAACAACCAGGGGACGGTGCAGTTGGCCGGTCAGGGTCAATTATCGCTCAACACCCAACGGTGGCTGGGTGATAAGGGCAAACTACTGACCAATGGCGCCCTGACGATACAGGCCGGTGAACTGCAACTCAACCAGGCTGAAACTCAGGCCGGGCAGATAACCGTCAACGCCGATACCCTGAGTCATCAAGGCGGCGTGACGCAACAACAGGGCAAAGACACGCTGTCCCTCACCACCCGAATGCTGGATAACCAGCGCGGCACCCTTGCGGGCAACGGCAACCTGAACCTTAAAGCGACGACCGTCGATAATCGTCACGGCAACATCGTGGCCGCCGAAAAAGGCTCGCTGACACTGGCGGTCAAAGACACGCTGGACAATCAGTCGGGCCGGGTGTTAAGCGGCGGGCAGTTAACCCTGCGCACCGGCGATGTTGATAACACCGGCGGGATAATCGCCGCGGACGGTAAAACCACGCTGACCAGCGCCGAGCTCACTAATACTCAGGGACAGATTGCCGGCAATGGCGGGCTGGACATTCACAGCCGGCAACTGATAAACCGCGAGGGGACCTTACAATCCGCCGACGCCCTGACTCTGGATACCAACGGGCAGTTACTGGATAACCAGCAGGGCCAGATTATTGGAGCAGGAAAAACCACCCTCACCAGCGGTCCACTGGATAATCGCCACGGCCATCTTCAAGGCGGACAGTTGGCTATCGATACCCGACACGCCGCGCTGGATAACCGGGACGGCAAATTGTTATCCACCGACACCTTAACCCTGAATACTCACCAGCTCGATAATCGTCACGGTCAGGCGCAGGCGGTGGGCGACACTCAGCTTGATGTTGACACTCAAACCGATAACACCGGCGGCCTTATCCGTGGCGGTCAGCAATTGACCCTGAACACCGCTCGCCTGATTAACCGCGAGACGGCGCACACGGATAACGGGGTGGAAGCGCAAAACCTGACGGTCAACGCTCAACAGGTGGACAATACTCAGGGCGCTTTACGGGCAGCCAACCATCTGCAAGCGAACATCAGCCAGACCTTGAATAATACTCAGGGGCTGGTCTCTGCGGGCAAACAGCTCACTCTCAAAAGCGAGGCCCGGCAACCGCATCTGGCGATTAAAAACCGGCAAGGCACCCTGATTGCCGGGGAGCACGCCACGATTAACGCACGCGCCTTAAGCGGTGACGGTCAACTGTTATCGCAGGGCGATATGGCGGTCACCTTAACCGAGGATTTTCATCATACCGGCAACACCGCGGCCAATGGCAATCTGACCCTGAAAACGACCGGCAATCTCCTCAATGACCGCCAGATAAAAGCCGGTCAGGCGCTGCATCTTGACGCTCACAATCTCACCAATAGCGCCTCCGGTGAAATCAGCGCTAAACAAACGCAAATCCAGGCTCACGATACCCTGAACAACACCGGACTGATTGACGGCGGTTTGACTCATCTCACGGCCAACACCCTGAACAATACCGGCACCGGGCGCATTTACGGGGACCAGCTGGCCCTCCAGACGGGCACATTGAATAACACCGCCCAGGACGGCAAAGCTGCGGTCATTGCGGCACGTGACCGGCTGGACATCGGCACCGGAACGCTCAACAACCAGCATCATGCGCAGATTTACAGCGTGGGCGACATGCGCATCGGCGGTCAGTTGGATAATACCCTGACGGCCACCGGTCAGGCGCGTGAGCTCAATAACCACGCGGCGACGATTGAAGCCGGGCGCCACTTGAAGATTAATGCCGACCGGATTAACAACACCAACGCCGGGTTGGTCACCCAGGTCGTCGAAACGGAAAAGTCTCAGCATCATGACGCGGTACTGAGCGGCCAGACCACCCGTTATGACTGGTCACAGGTGGACACTTCCCACCGCAATAAATACAAAGTGCACGATGCCATCATGCCGGATGGCAGCCGCAGTAATGACTTTTACGAATATCAGTACACCCGCACCGTCAAGGAAACTCAGGTTAAACAGAGCGACCCCGGTAAAATTCTGGCCGGGGGCAATATGACGCTCAACAGTGCGCAGGTCACTAATCACGACAGCCAGATTGTCGCTGGCGGCACGCTCGGTGGTGAAATTGGCGAACTGCACAATATCGCTACTCAGGGAGAACGGATTACCACCGATACGGGCAGTCAGACCCACTGGTATGCTAAAAAAACCAAAAAGAAAAAGTTCGGGTTCGGTGGCACCAAAACCTCGCAGGGGAAAAGCCGCAGCAATTATGACCCGGCCCCCGT
>NZ_RCWD01000083.1:0-2941 GCF_018448965.1 Photorhabdus hainanensis
AAAATTTCCCGCACTGGTTACCGTTCCGACGTGTCGCCCAACAGGGCGAAAACCATTGCCTGGGCGATAAAGGCATTAGCCGGCTGATAACCCAGTTGCAAGATCAGCTCATTAATCACGGCTATGTCACCAGCCGGGTTCTGGCTCCTTCCCAGGATCTGCGTACCCAAATGCTAAAACTGGTGATGATACCGGGCAAAATCCGGCATATCCGCTATACCCCAGACAGCGGGAACTATATCCAGCGGATAACCCCCTTTCCCGCGCGTGAAGGCAAGTTACTGGATTTACGGGATATCGAGCAGGGATTGGAAAACTTGCAACGTTTCCCGACCGTGCAGGCGGAGATGAACATTGTCCCGGCAGCGCAGCCGGGGGAGAGCGATATTGTGCTGGACTGGCGTCAGTCCCGCCACTGGCGAGTCGCCACGTATCTGGATGATACCGGCTCCAAAAGCACCGGGCGTTATCAGGGCGGTTTAACCTTCTTTCTGGATAACCCGCTGGCGCTCAGCGACCTGTTCTATCTCTCCGAGGGACGCGATATTCACTCATCTGCCGGGAAAGGCAGCCAGAACGACACGCTCTATTACTCCCTGCCGTTCGGCTACTGGATGGCCAGCGTGACGGCCAGTCATTACGATTATACCCAGACGATAGCCGGGCTGAATCAGGCGATCCAATACCGGGGCAAAAGCCAAAACCTGGCGGTCCAGCTTAGCCGGGTGCTGCATCGTAACGCCGACCAGAAAACCGGGCTTAACGGTGAAATTTATCGCCGGACTTCGCGCAATTTTATTGATAAGACCGAAGTCGACGTTCAGCGCCGGGAAACTGCGGGCTGGAAGCTGGGACTGTCTCATCATCACTTTATCGGCAGCGCGACGCTGGATACCAAAGTGACTTATCAACAGGGCATGCGCTGGTTTGGCGCGCAACCTGCGCCGGAAGAGTACCGCAATGAGGGGACCGCCTTGCCTAAAATCACCCAGTTCTCGGCGACGCTTTCCGGGCCGTTAACGCTGTTTTCTCAGCCCTTTTCTTATCAGACCCAATACTTACGTCAGATAAGCGCCAGCCCATTGACGCCTCA
Source organism: Photorhabdus hainanensis (assembly GCF_018448965.1). NCBI lineage: Bacteria > Pseudomonadati > Pseudomonadota > Gammaproteobacteria > Enterobacterales > Morganellaceae > Photorhabdus > Photorhabdus hainanensis. The sequence goes on from NZ_RCWD01000083.1 coordinate 1,094, forward strand.
GGATCGATTCTCAATCGGCGGCCGCTGGACGGTGCGCGGCTTTGATGGCGAGTTGACCTTATCCGCTGATCGAGGCTGGTACAGCCGTAACGAACTGGACTGGCAAACCCCGCTGAAAGGGCAGTCGCTGTATCTGGCAATGGATTATGGCGAAGTGGGCGGCCGGGGCAGCGACGCGCTGCTCGGAAAACACCTGGCGGGGAGCGCCCTGGGCTGGCGCGGCAGCCTGAAAAAGGTGAGCTACGACCTGTTTGTCGGCGTCCCGCTGTCCAAACCCGCCGGTTTCCAAACTTCCCCCGTCACGGCCGGATTCAACCTGTATTGGCAGTATTAATTCAAATAACAAAACTGCCGGTGGGTAGTGTTGTGTGGAGCAAAAATCATGAACAAGCAGTTATATCGTATTATCTTTAATCCATCTCGCCAGCTGTGGATGGTGGTGGCCGAGATAGCGCGGGCCGGACGGGGAAGAGCCGGACGCCGCGCTCATCGCCCCTCTTCACCGCAGCGTCGTTGCCGACTCACCGCGCTACGGTTTGGGTTGTTGTTAGCCCTTGGCGGAGTTTCGCTCACCGTACAGGCGGCGATTGTGGCCGACGGACAGGCGCCGGGCCGTCAGCAGCCCACCATCATTCGCAGCGCCAACGGCACGCCGCAGGTCAATATCCAGACCCCGGGCGCCGACGGCGTTTCCCACAATACCTACCGTCAGTTTGACGTGGATAAACAGGGGGTGATCCTCAATAACAGCCATCAGGCCACCCAGACGCAACTGGGCGGTATGGTCGCAGGCAATCCGTGGCTGGCCAAAGGGGACGCCAGCGTTATTCTTAACGAAGTCAACAGTCGTGACCCCAGTCACCTTAATGGCTGGATTGAAGTCGCCGGCCATAAAGCCGAGGTGATTATTGCCAACCCTTCTGGTATCACCTGTAACGGTTGCGGTTTCATTAACTCACATCGCACTACGCTCACCACCGGACAGGCGCTGATGGAACAGGGTCGGTTGAAAGGGTTTGATGTCAATCAGGGGGAAGTACGGATTGACGGGCACGGTATGGACAGCACACAGCAAAGTTACACCGATATTATCGCCCGCTCCGTGGCGATTAACGCCAAATTACACGCGCAAGACCTGAAAGTGACCACCGGGCGCAATATTGTCGATGCGGCGCATCAGCAGATTAAGAAAAAATCGGTTGACGATGAAAAGCACCCGGCGTTTGCGCTGGATGTGGCGGCACTGGGCGGCATGTACGCCCATAAAATCAGGCTGATAGGCACCGAAGCGGGGGTGGGCGTGCATAATGCCGGCAATATCGGCGCGTCTGCCGGCGAAGTGCATATCACCGCCGATGGCCGGATAGAGAATCGCGGCGCTATCAGCAGTCGTGACGCGTTGCAATTAACTTCGTCTGCTAATGTTTCGAACACCGGTAAATTGCTGTCACAATCAGCGGTGAATTTACAGGCGGGCGGCGCGTTAGATAATCAGGGCCGGGTGGAAGCCCGCGGCGATACCACGGTCAACGCAGGCACGATACACAGCAGCCATGACAGCGTATGGGCCGCAGGGCTGGATGATAACGGCAACACCACCCGCCCCGGCTCCCTGACTCTGACCGCGCAGCACGTTCAGGCTAATGGCAAAAATCTGGCCGCCGATACGCTGGCTATCCACAGTCAACAGATTGACCTGAGTGACAGCCAGACGGCGGCCGGGCAGATTCAACTGACTGCCAGTCAATCGGGCATCAGTACCGCTCGCGCTACCGTCAACGCCGACCGTTTTAGCGCGAAAACCCCGGGTCAGTTTAACAACGACGGCGGCCAGTTAGTGGCGAAGGA
>NZ_RCWD01000084.1:0-2914 GCF_018448965.1 Photorhabdus hainanensis
GGGCAGTACGCAGAAAATTGCGCGGCACATCGGGGTTATTGGTGATTGATGAGGCCGACCATCTTGATTATCCGGTATTAGAGGAATTGCGCATCTTGCAGGAGGAGACCGGTATTGGTCTGGCGCTGGTCGGCAATCATCAAGTCTATGCCCGGCTGACTGGCGGTAGTTCCCGCAGTGTGGACTTTGCGCGATTGTTCAGCCGGATAGCGAAAAAAGTCGCCATCCTGAAAACCAAAAAAGATGACGTTATCGCCATTGCTGAGGCTTGGGGGTTGGGCCAACAGGAACGCGCGTTAGTTCAGCAGTTATCAGAACGTCCCGGCGCACTGCGTACCGTATCCCATACCCTGCGACTGGCAGCCATGTTTGCCAAAGGCAACAACGAACTCCTTTCTGAGAAACATATCCGCGCGGCGGTTAAAGATTTAGAGGGGGCGACATTATGACAAAGGATTCACTGGTTTCAGTATTTAATCGTGCTGGCGATGCGGTATCCGCGCTGACAGAACAGGGGTTTACTGTGATGAGTATCATGATACGGGATAGTGCGCCGCGTATACAAATTGCCCGCCATCAGCATTGTGAGCAGTTAATTCGTAACGGTAAGGCCACCTACCGATACCTTGGGCGCAATAGTGATTATCGGCAGGGGATGTTTATGCATTGCGGTTGTCAGGTCTTTTGGTCTGAATCATTACATTAATTAGGGGGATGTATGGCTGTTAAAATCGAAATTGTTATTACCACTCATCAGGGGAAATTAATGCATGACGTTAAAGCGTCAGGCGGCGCTGTCTACACAGCCAATGAAAAACAAGAGGTCATGGCGCTGGTACAGGTTATTAAGCATCACCTCGCGCAGCAATACGATTTATGTTTTCACACTCAGGAGGTTAATCAACATGTCCACTAAACAATACACAACACAGCAGGCACCGGAGAGTTATTGGGTCGATGCTAAAGGCGTACTGACGCCCGTCAGTATCATCAAAGCGATTGATCTGGAGCGGGATAATTTAGTCGGAGAAATCGTTGAGCAGGCCATCACGGTTAACTCGGCATTAGCTGAGTTGAAGCTGCGTGCTTTTGCTGATATCCAGGCTTTTGTTGATTTGTCAGCAGAGAAATACGGCGCCACGAAAGGCGGGAAAAAAGGCAATGTGACACTCTATTCTTATGATGGCCGTTTTAAAATTCAACGTGCAATGCAAGACCGTATTGCTTTTGATGAGCGTTTGCAGGCGGCTAAATCCCTGATTGATGAATGTCTTGCAGACTGGACGGAAGGGGCGCGTCCTGAAATCCATGCCTTGATTAGTCAGGCGTTCTCTACCGATAAGGAAGGTGACATTAATACAGGTCGTGTCCTGGGTCTGCGTCGGCTGGATATTGATGATGAGCGTTGGAATAAGGCGATGATTGCTATCGGAGAAGCTTTGCAAGTTATCGGCAGTAAATCCTATATTCGGGTTTATGAACGTGTGGGGGATACTGACCAGTATAAACCGATACCGTTGGATATTGCCGGGGTCTGACATGAAAGCGAAACGGTTTAATCAACGTTATCGGGTTGGAGCCAGTTTTATTTATCAGCCCAACAAAATATTACGCGGTGGAACGCCGGTCAAGACAATTGATAAAGCGAAAGATTTAACCCATTGCACGGTAGTTGAAATTAGTACTGAACCTTATTTTGTCAGAACAGATTATTTAACTCCGGCGTGATTTAGCACACCACAAAATTAAAGACGGTTTAAACATGGCGTAAACCCGCCAGGGGCGCGCTTACGCCAAAATTGAGGACAGCAACAATGAATATTGATAAACCAGGATGGAAAGCTATTGAAGAAGAGCTGAAAAGTCTATTTTGCCACGTTAGTTTTCAGTATCAGGGCGTTGTCATTAGCGTTACCAGGGAAAGGGTCAGCGAGAACAGGAGCCAATTATTTGTTTATTTCAATAATAAGGTGTGCCTTGCATGGGGTGACAAAGGCCATGATATGTATAACCCATTAACTGAATTATTTTGGCGGACGGTTACCAAGCCATTGTATAGCAAAACAAGAATTGCAGAAGTAGAAAAGTTGTTGGGTAAGCGTCATGCGAAAAAAGAATTGCCATATATCTATAAAACCCACACTTATCTTTCTCCTGGATTTATCAACGCCGTTCAATTAATCCGGCAATACAAAAAGATTGCAGGGCTTGAGTGGATTAACAAATCGGAGGTATCACAATGACACCCGTTGTTTTTATTTCAGGCCCGATGACCGGCAAACCCAATTTCAATCGTGATGCATTCAATCTTGTAGCGAAACAGCTAAAAAGCCAGGGCCTTATTGTTCTGAATCCTGCTGTCCATCCTGACGGACTGACGCATGAACAATATATGCGTATGTCGCTGGTGATGCTGGAGCAAGCTGATGCCATTTATTTACTCGACGGCTGGGAAAACAGCACGGGTGCTGTCATGGAGTTTGACCGGGCCAAAATGCACAATTTGATGTTTATGTACGACTCATGGGATGTATTCCATGCCGCTGCTGCCCGGAACCGTAAACAACGGGGGAAAATGAACGATGAATAAACAACAACTGATCCGCCTTATTCATATCGCCAAAACCAAACTTAAGCTTGACGATGACACTTATCGCGCGGCCCTGGCGACAGCAACCGGCGGGAAAACATCATGCAGTGATATGTCCCATCATGAATTAAAACAGGTGTACGTCGCGTTTGTTGAGCGGGGATTTAAACGCCGTTTTAAGCCTGATTATCAGCATGTTAAAGGCCGTGTGCGCACGGCAGAAATTAACAAAATTCGGGCTATTTGGATCACCATGCATCAGCAGGGATTTATTGATGATGGTTCAGAGTCAGCATTGAATAAATTTGTGATGCGACAAACAGC
>NZ_RCWD01000085.1:0-2898 GCF_018448965.1 Photorhabdus hainanensis
TGAAATAAACTCATGAATAGAAATGCCTTTTTGGAATTGAATCTGATTTTTAGCCATTTTCATTTACCTCCACACAGACTTATTTTAAGTATACGCCTATGGGAGCTGAATTTAAGTGATAATCAGGAAAAATAATTTGGCTCAACCTCTTGAATATTATATGTTTTATTTCTCTCAATAACATATTCACAATTATAAACATATATATTTTCTTGATCTTTGCCGGTTATTTCAATATAAGGTTCATTTTGAATTTTCTCGGATAAAAACTTTCTATAAAAATTAGGTAATTTAATGTTCAATTCTTTTTCAATAGAATTTAATTTCTCTAAAATATCTTCTTTCTTCATAAAATTTGCTTCTTAATAAATCTAGATATCAAAGAATGGATTGTTTTTATTAGCGCCTCTAAGCTTATCAAAATATTTATAAGCATCGCCAAGGGCTTTTCTTGCTTGAGTTTGAGGTACACCAGCATCAATCATCTCTCTATAACTTGTATGAAGTTCCTCTTTTAATGTCTTGTCCCATCCTCCAGGCATCGCTCTCCTTGTCCTTTGTGCTGCACTGATTTGAGCATGAGGGATCCCAGAAGTTGAATGTAATAATGTGGCGGGCGCTGATAAGTGGTTTTGCGGGTTAAGGGGAGCGCATGAGATGACGATAGCGATTGAATATTTGCAGGACATTCAGTTAACCCACATTGAAGCACTGGCCTGGTGAAGCGTCTGAACTGGGCGGAGATACGGGCTTGTGCCGTGAATGACGAAGAAGCGTATCAGATTAGGGATGCGATCTCTAAGCTCCAGTCGGCACTGGCATACTGTGGGTATGCGCCACGGTAGATCATAAGAAAGCCGGAAGATCTCAAAGGATCCTTCCGGTCTTTTATTATTTATGGAAAAAATTAGCCATAAAAATAATCAAAGAAACTTTCGAAATTGCTTGAACCTATTATTGGTTTAATTTCTTTAGTAATCATATCTATAAATTCTGAACTAAGCTCATCGTCGTCATTATCATCACCAATATCAAAGATATTAAATCTCCCATAAACTATTTCAATTAATTTAGCTATAGAAAGAAAAAAATCAGCTAATGAATCAGCGATTTTAAATGGTTCACCAACGTCATAATTGGCATAAATAGAAGTACCTTTAATATCTGTTACAGCAATAATAGGCTTTCCACCACTAAAATCATCCATAAATACTAGATGATTTTTAGACCATTTAGGGTTATCTAATATATTTTCTGAATTTTTAATCCAACGATATCCATATTGGGCTTGTTCTATTTTTTCAACTTCAAAAAAGGTTATTGGTGTAATTCCTGTCTCTATCTTAACATTAATAGGTTCAAATTTATTGAGGAAAAAATCGATTTCTTTTGAATGTTCAATCGAGTTGGGCCATTTGAGTTCAACACTATTATTTCCTTCAAATTTTCCCTGAAGATTAAATTTTTTATGGACATTAGATAATTCTATTAAGGCTCTTTCTAGTTCACTCATATCATACCCTTAAAATCTTTGTAGTTAGCGACCACATTTTTTTACTATCTGTTTAGACGTTGCTTCTCGATCAATTAGGCGCCCATTACCAGGAGTATCATAACTACCCCTATGTCCTTGATTACTATATAAATGCTCATCAACACCACTGGGATGATTGGCATTTTGTAGGAATACAATGTTCCTAGGATCGCCTTTCCAAGCTTGGCCTAGTGTACCATTACCCTTGACACTATTTATATGATGTCCTGTATATCCTCGTTCAGACATAATGGAGGCTAATTTTCTGTTACTTTTTGTATTCAAAATGATTTGGCGTTCAGCATCTGTCCAATTTCGAGAGCCACCGCCAGCAGTAACAAGTGCTCTTTCTTGACCCCATGCTCTATTTATAGCTGTTCCTCTCGCCCCAAGTTTAGGTGTCACAGTATTATGGATCTTATATCTCACTAAATCTTTTGGATTTAACCCAAATGGGTCAATCCAACCCGTCGGGTTATGCACGTAACTGTAAGGATTTACTCCTCCTGCTAACCCCAAAGGGTCAGGGCTGAGATAGCACGTTGCTTCCGGCAAATAATAGCGGAACCGATTATAAAATAAACCACTTTCTTCATCAAAAAGTTGCCCCGCGAATCTGAGACCCGGGTCCAGTTGCGGATTCTCGCCGGGTCCTGTCAGCCGCAGGCCGTATAGCGACTGCTTCGGCCGCCGCCACACCCGCTTACCCTCCGGGTCGAACAGCGCCAGCGGCTCGCCGGTCGGGGCGCTGACCGCATACTGGGTCTGCACCTCCCCGGCCATCAGCTCCACCCGGTTGTCCAGATTAAGCGTAAACGCCTGCGTCTGCTGCGCTATCAGCTCCCAGCCGTCAAACACCAGATGGCGGATCATTTTCAGCCGGCCGTGCTGGTATTCGCGGATTTCTGCTGGGGTATCCCCATCCCATAGGTAGGTGGTCCGCTTACCGCTCTGGATACACCGTTTTTCTGTCCGTCGCCCAAAGGCATCATAGCGATATTCCCACGGTATCCCGTCCGGGGTGATAAGCCCGGTCAGCTGATTCTGGCTGTTCCACCGGTATTTTGTCAGCGCCAGCCGGCAACCTTCCGCTAAAAACTGCTTCTCCCGCATGCGGCCGGCCCGGTCGTAAACAAACCGGTGCGAGTCCACCCAGTTCAGGCGATGGCCCTCCTGATAGAGGGTTTCCCCCATAATCTCCTGCACCCCGTCAAACCGTCTTGACGGGTACCCGGTCTCATCATACTGATAATGCTCCCGCAGTGTCCGGCCCTCCCCCACCGACATCACCTGGCCGTTGCCGTTGAGGAGATAATTTAACGGCTGCCCGTCATCACTGACGGCGGTCAGGTTCAGCGCGGCAT
>NZ_RCWD01000086.1:0-2633 GCF_018448965.1 Photorhabdus hainanensis
GAATTGTACATCCTTATCCTTTGCAGCGCTTTTACGCCAAACACCCGAGGTAGGAGCCGGATGCGTTAGTAGCGCACGTCCGGATCTGTGCGGGGGGTAGCCGGTAACGGCTATTCCTACCGCGACCAATGAGCTGGACAATTTTGCGCATAAAGCCCGAACCTGTGAAGGCGAAAGCTGCAAACAAGTGATCAAGGATATGGTGGAGACCAATATCCGTAATCAGCAGGAAATGATGAACTTCTGCAACAGCAACCCGAGCCAGTGTGCGCAGAAGTATGGTTATCTGGTTGATCAGTGGCCGGTGTTTGAACGTACCCTCAAAAATATGGACCGGGGTGGCACATTGCCGGTTGAGTTCAGAAATTACCTGTCGGCGGTGAATACGTTAGGTCAGGCGGCTACAGGCAAGGTAGGCGAACTCGGCTGGACAAAACGCTTTGAAGCAATGGGCATGAGTCAGGAGACTGCCGCTGCAATGGCGATGACGCTGCCTGTTATTGTTGAGGGCAGCAAAGGGCCGAAATCATCGCCAACAACAAAAGGAAGCACAGGCGCGGTTGTTGAATCTGAAAAAGCCGCACTGGATAGAATCGGCAAAATGGCAAAAATACTGTAGATCTGAGTTCGAAGCAGCGCAAAGTAATGTGGTTGTTGATCCAAATAAGATTAACTACATATTTGGAAAAGTTAACAGCAATAAACATAATTCTGATCGCTCTAGTCAGATGGAGCAATCTATGAGGCGTTTAGGGATTCCAACAGATGAGAAAGGCGCTCAATACCTTATGGAACACATATCAAAAGTACCTAAAACTCCAGGCAATATAACGCAGGTATATACTGACAAATTTGGTAAATATGAAGTCAGAGAATCTTTACTTTTTGGTCCATCAGGAAAAGCAACTAAGCTGGAAACTTCATTTGAAATTATGCCTGATGGCACTAGACGATTTATTACAACGATCCCGAAAGAAGGAAAAAAATAATGTTTATTGAATCCTATCCTGATGAGCTAGATTTGCTTTCCTTCTTTGAAAGTGAACCAACATTGGTAGATCACTCTGATAGACGTTTTGCGTATGAATTTACCGATGTAAATGGGATTCACATAGTATTTTCTTTTAGTGTGCTGGAAGGATGGATACAAACAATACTAGAGTTTAATGGAAACAAAATAGCAGGAAATCTCAGTGAGGGAGTTAACAGCTTTAAAATCAAGGATGAAATAGGCGGAGAGTATATACACGCTGAAATTATCTTTGCTGATATTAAAACCGAAGTTGAAATTAGGTTAAAGCCATTTATATCTGTTAAATGGGGAACATTAGTTCGATAGCAAAGAGATCCCAGCCAAGCCGCTGGGATCTTCCCTTTTAGCCGTCAGTTATTCTCAACGAGCCGGATAATCAACTGTCCCCGTTCAACGGTGATGTTCACCGCCTGTCCGGTGGTAAACCCGGCTTTTTCCAGCCAGTTGCCTTTAAGGTGCAAGCTGGGATGCTGGTTGTAATAACGGGTCATGCCAGTGCTGCGGTCAGGGTGGCATCGGCTGATATAGCCGACTTTATAGCGGCGTTGCGCTTTCGAACTGCCTGAATTTACATTACAATAGCGTTGGTTAAATGGCGGCAGCGGACCACTTTCTGGGTTCTTTAACACGGAACTGCGCCAAAAAGAGCTGGATAGTTGGATCAATAGTAAATTATGTTGCCTGTTGTGGAGACAATAGAAGCGGCCTTATACCCGAGCCAAGAAATTAATGGTGGCAGGAATAAAAGGAAGAACGAGCGTAGAGATCGACAGGCAACCAGCGCGGAGCATGGTGGAACTTGGGAGCCAGCTACATGAATCAAGCGATAAAGACGTTACTGTTCAGAAGGCTGAGTCTAATATCACTGTTGGAACAGCAACGACGCTTCCAGTGTAACATGAAGCACTATATATGGAACCGTACGTACGGTGCTGTGAGAGGACGGCGGGAGTGATCCTGCCTCCTATTCGATACCGATGTAATCACCCATAATTAACTTTCTTCCGATCAATGAGGAAAGTTGAATAACTAACATACAACATCGTGTTAATTGATTTTAGTTTGGATGGCTTGACAGCTGCAATAGAACTTGTAAGTATTGCGCCTGAACAAAAAAATGACATCTGATTTCTCAGATAGCCTGAATCTAGAACCTCTTTAACTAACATCGAAATATTGCATGATTGAATAATGCCACGCGATGCATTCTTAGGTTCCAGTATTGAACGCTCAATTAACGCGTTTTGAATTGGTGCCCGGAGGCGGAATCGAACCACCGACACGAGGATTTTCAATCCTCTGCTCTACCGACTGAGCTATCCGGGCAACGGGGCGCATTAAACCGTATTCAGCCTAAGTCGTCAATGCCTTTCTGATAAAAAATGAAAAAAGCTGATTGTTTGCTCTCTTTTTGCCCGGAATTTGTGAGGTTGTTCATTTTAGCGAAATCTGCCGTAAATCCTCGCCCAATGCGAGGGTGTCGCAAAAGGCCGGCATTGACAATAAACCCACAGAGATTTATTGCCTGTTATTGGGACTGACAACCCATGATAGGCTAAAAATAGCCCATAATATCAGGGCAACGGCCCTTGATAAGTTA
>NZ_RCWD01000087.1:0-2435 GCF_018448965.1 Photorhabdus hainanensis
TAAGCTCAAAATTTTGTTCTGGGATACCAATGGCTTCTGGCTCTACTACCGCCGGCTGGAAAAAGGCCGCTTTCAGTGGCCCGCTCCGGTGTCAGACGGCACGGTACACATTACACGCCAGCAACTGAACTGGCTGTTATCGGGGCTGGCGTTAGCACATCCCCGCGCGCATCAGCCCTTACGGGGATTAAAAGTGTGAGCGGTGACACTGATCCTGTTTTGGGACTTGCACGATCCCGTTGCGCTGTCACACTCAGGCTTTTCCCCTGAGAGCCTGAGTGATGACTGACCTGCCCGATGATATTGACCAACTGAAAGCGCTCGTTTACCAACTTCAGGCCGATATTCAGGGCAAAGAGCGGCAGATCGCCCTGTTGCTTGAACAGCTCAGCCTCAGTAAATCCAAACGTTTCGGCAAACAGAGCAAAAAAGCCGATAAAGGCACTTTCAATGAGGCTGAACAGCAGGATAGCCTGCCTAAACCCGCACCCGCGCATCACAAAAAAGGCCGCCAGCCTTTGCCCGCCGGGCTGGCGCGGGAAGCTCAGCGCCATACCCTGAATGCGCCGCACTGTGACTGTTGCGGTGAACCGTTGCATGCCTGCGGAGTCGAAACCGCTGAAACCCTGAAAATCGTGCCGCAGAAAGTCAGCGTTATTCGTCACGAGCGCACGAAATATGCCTGCCGGCAGTGTGAAAAGACACAGACGCACAGCAAAATTATCACGGCACCCGCGCCGCCCAGTCTGTTGCCCGGACGATTGCCAGCCCGGATACCCAGGCTGCGATAGTGACCGCCAAATATGTCGATGCACTGCCGCTGTACCGTCAGGCAGATATTTTAGCCCGTTCCGGTATCGAGATAAGCCGCAGTACGCTGGCGAACTGGTGTGTGCAGCTCGGCCGTAAAGTACATGTACTGGTCGAACAAATGCGGACGCACTTGCTCAATGACCCCCTGATTTGTGCGGATGAAACGCCGGTACAGGTACTCCACGAAGCGGAGCGTCCGGCGCAGAGCAAATCCTATATGTGGGTCTATCGCAGCGGCGAATTTGTCGCCCAGCCAGCGGTGATTTTCGATTACCAGCCGAGCCGCAGCGGGCGCTGTGTGGCTGATTTTTTGGGCGATTATGCGGGCTACCTGCTGACCGATGGGTACGCGGCTTACGATACGCTGAAATCGGTCAGACACGCCGGGTGCATGGCGCATGCCCGTCGTAAATTTACCGAGGCCCAGAAAGTTCAGCCGGGTAAAAAAGCCGGACGCGCCGAACAGGGGCTGACTTTTATCGCCCGACTGTACGCCATTGAGCGGGAAGCCCGACCATTCAGCCCGGATGAACGACGGCGATTACGACAGGAAAAAGCGACACCGATTCTGAAAGACTTCTACGACTGGCTGACCGAAGCCAGCCGGACAGTGTTACCGATAAAGTGCCATCGGCACGGCGATCACGTATGCCCTGAACCAATGGCTGAAGCTGATTGTCTATCTGGAAGACGGTCATATCAGTATTGATAACAACGTCACTGAGCGGGATATCCGCCCGTTCACGACCGGGCGTAAAAATTGGATTTTTTCCACCTCACCTGACGGTGCCTTTGCCAGCGCCAACTTATACAGCCTGGTGATGACCTGCCGGGCCAATGACATTAATCCTTATTTTTATTTTCGGCATATTTTTACGGAACTTCCCAAACGCCATTCTGATGATTCATTGCACGATCTGTTACCGTGGAATGTCAACATCAGCGACATTATGTAAACTGCACTGCTTAATTGGGCGCTTACTCTCAATCTTGCAGAAGAACTCGGTAATGTATTCAGAGCCTGTAAAGTTATGGGTGTATCAAGAGATAATTGATACCGTTATCAGCAGTTGGTTGAAACGGGTAGTATTGATGCTCTGATTAACCAGAGCTGCAGAACACCGAACTTAAAGAACCATGTTGATAGTGAAACTGAACAAACCGTTATCAAATACGCCATCGACTTTCCAACTCATGGACAAATCAGAACCAGTAATAAATTACGTAAACCGGGCGTGTTTATCTCTCCAAGTGGCGTACGCTCAAATCTAATAATGCGCATGATGAGTCGAGCTTAGAGCAAGACTGCAAAGATATGCTGACAAGACCAAACATTACCTTCATCAATAATCTACTTAAGAACAATCGTAAAGAACAACTAATCAAAAGTAACCTAGCAAACCGAGCGTCACTCTATTTTTTGGAAGGAAAATTATCTTTTTTGAAGGATCAACTCTGAGGGCGTTCAGAATTCTGTGTCACGCTAATTGAGCGGTTACAACGTTATCACATTATCCAAACGTCCTTCAAAGTAAATATAGAGTTGCGACAGCGTTAGATTCCAGCTCTGTATTGGCATTGTCCATTTTTCCTGTGCATTGAGAAGCCCCAGATAAAGCAGT
>NZ_RCWD01000088.1:0-2407 GCF_018448965.1 Photorhabdus hainanensis
ATAATCGCCATTTATCGCCGCCGATTGATGCCGTCAAATAAATTATTATTCTGCCCTCCAGTCATCGTTATTTCGCTTTCTCACCCGCTCAGGCAAGGTATGTCCCCTATTCTCCTCAAAAATGGTTTTCGGCAGGGTAAATCCTCTCAGTTTCAGTAATACCAGCGGCCCTTTCCCGACTTCGGTACGTAATACCCAGGTCAGCGGCAACCCCTCCGGCGTGATCAATCTCAGCCGGTAACGGCTTTCATCCAGCATCTGTACTTTTGCCGCCTCCAGCCAGCGGATTAATCCCCACGCCCCCGGATACTCGCCATACAACCGCGCGCCGGTGTTCACACCGGTCCAGGTCAGCACCACCCCGGGATTATCCTCGTCTCCCGGCCAGCGTAAATGCTGCCAGCTCTCCATCTGGTTAAAGTAACGCAACCGTTGACCGTCTATCGTCAGGTCCGTTTCCGCCACATCCCGCACCGGTTTCGCCCGTAACTCAAATCGGATTCCCTCGCTGCCGCTGGCAAACAGCACATCCGCGACCTGACTCAGTTGATTTATCGCAGTCAAAAAGGCCGGGTTAACACGTAGTCCCTGACTGTTCACCTTATCCACCACCCAATACTTCCCTTCTTTATGCAGCACGCCGCCTAGCTGACTGTGCAGGAACTGCTCTATTCGACCGCTATCCGCCCGAATAAACTGCCCCAGCATCGGCAACGAGGCGTCATTCTGCCCCGCTACGAACGGGTAACGGCCGTCAAAGTCGGTTTGCCAGTCTGTCACTACCGCCGACTGCCACTGCGCATTCAGACTGGCCGCCGCCGGTTGTAATACCGTCTGCCATGCTTCGGTTAACGGTTGCACAAACACCGCCTGACCAAACCCGTTCCATTCCGCGCCCAGACTGGCCGCTATCAGGCTGCCGTAAGTCCGGGTGTCGGTCAGCTCCATGCTTTTCCCCTGAAACACACTCTGGGCCAGGGCTTCCATTACTGCCGGCGGGTCATCGGTATTCGCCAGTTGTTGCAGCGCCAGACGAACCCGCGTCACCCGGGTCAGGAAGGTTTGCAGACTCAGCGACCGGTCCGCAGTCATGCCGTTTTCCGTCGCGCTCTTGCCCATCAGCGCTAATAACGGACCGAATGTGTTAGCCAATGGCCCCTGTGGAATACGGGTCTGGTCAATCACCGAGGGTTTATTTTTCTGCAACAGGTTTTGTGCCGATTTCACCAGTGAGTCCGCCAACGCCGCCCCCTGTTGCCCGGTTTCTCCCTGATAAGCCAGCGTATCCACCAGCGCAATCAACGGCGACTGACGCACGTCCGCCATCAGGGTTAACTGGTCAATGGTGTCGGACAGGTTATGGGTTTTATGCCAGCGCAGGCTGTTGAGGAAGTTCAGCCACGCCCCGGCGAAGTCGGTAAAGTAACGCGCTGTCAGCCGGGCTTTCAGCTCCGCCGGGGACACCGCCTTCAATACAGGCTGACGGCCGTCACTGAGCACCCAGTCAATCGCTTCCTGCCGGGAGGCTGCCACCTGCGCTATCGCTTTTTGCACCTGTCCTTCCCACGCCTGACGGGTAAACATCCCCGGTACTACCTGACGGCTGCTAAACAGGCGACCGGCATCGGTGGCGCCGGTCATCTGCGCCAGAGTTAAATCCCCGTAGCTGTGAGCCACCTGTCGCAGCACTTTCTGGTACAGCATCGTTTCCGCATGACGCTGCCCTAACTGATTGAGCAATATCTGACGCACTTCACTGACCAGCCCGCTATCCACGCTGATTTTCCACTCCGGGTGGCGCGGTAAGTTCTGGGCATAAAATGTCAACAACGCCTCGCCGCTATGTTGCCACAGGCCATCCGTCACCCCGGCCCGATGCGGCCAGTCTGCCATCAGCACCCGGCTCATCAAATCCGCGTCCGCTTTCTCCGGCCGCGCCATCATCAGATACACTTTCAACTGGTTGTACGCCGAGGTGATACGCTGATGACGCTGTGCGCTGCCCGCCGGCAGATTCACCAGTTCAGTCAAACGCTGATGGAGCAACCGGGCAGCGGCATCACGTATCAGTTCGGCATTGTTGCGCTGATACACCGGCCACATCACTTTCAGCAGGGCATCATTCTGATTTAACCCAAAACGGCTGTACCAGGGCGCCCCGCGCTCTGACTGCGACTGCAACCGGTCAATTTCCCGTTGCAACCCATGCTGACTGAGCAAACGGGCCGATAACTCGCCCTGACGGTCACCGGCCTCGCTGATGCGTTCACGACTGACCGCTATCTGATGACGGTTAACCCAAAACGAGGTCACACTACCCACGCCCCAGAACGCCGCCAGCGCTATCACGCCCCACCGCGCGCTTTTCTCCCACGGAAAACCCACCGCTTTCCCCCGGCTATCGCGC
>NZ_RCWD01000089.1:0-2329 GCF_018448965.1 Photorhabdus hainanensis
TCGCCAGCGCTTGTGCCGGAGTATTAATTGCGGTTGGGCTGATGGAAGCCGGTAAAGATAAATCCGTTATAGAGGATGACGACATTCACCATAAGAAAACGGATTTTGTGATAAGCCCTGAAATCACGGATGAAGATCGAAATATCGTCTGGAGTGCCGAAGCCCATGCGGATTTTTGGGAGGACGATGATTTAGGGGATGAATCTGTTGATGCCAGTGCGGTTCAGACTAAAGCCCGGTCTGAAACGGAAGAATGTGAAAAAACGGAAACTAAAAAAGCGTGCGAGGCTTGCCTTGCTATTCCGGTGACAAGTGAAAAATATCGCAAGGTGAGTCGCTGGAGCGCCATTACGATTAACTATCAGCGATTTATTGCGAAAACTCAATATAACCCGCTCACACAAATGATCCAGGAATTTCAATGCTTGAAAGTGACCTTTGATGGCTGGAGACCTGCGTATTGCCTGTTTCTGGAGGCCAAAGCGCGGTATGACCAGTTTTTTATTAGTGAGGATGAGCCTAAGGGTTGGTGGAAAGGTGTTAAATCAGCACAAAATCAGGCTGTCAGACATCAGGCCGTCTGTGATGTGCTGGATAGTACTCCTCATGTGGAATGGCACTTTTTACAGCCCATCAGTTATGGATATTTTAAAGTACTGTTTAGTAAATATAAAAATATCAGTGTTCACTATACCCCTTGCGACAGTTTAGTTTAACACGAGGTAAACATGGCAATAGTTCGTATAAAAATTAATGTATATTATGAGCAGAGAGAAACCATTACCGCCCATACAGCTTTGATGGATTTGTTTCATATTACACGGCAAATTGATGTCTTTTTTAACCAAGGAAAAGCTTGGTACTTAACTGGCTACTCCCGAAAGGAGGCCCTAAAACATCTTGTGTTTGATGAACAGGGGCCAACGGAGGTTGCCATAAAAAGTTTCGAAAAAGATTATAAGAAAAATTTTCCTGCTCTTATTAATGGAATATGGGATGGTGAAAAGGATGAATTATCCAGTGGTATGAGTTATAGAAAAATGTTAATTGATCGCCCTAATTGGGTCTGGCTGGAAATGAACCTAAGGATTGACAGTCATCAGTTTGATGTTTCTCGATTAATTGATTTTGTCAAATATTTAGCGGCTAGCCGTGATTTTCCTTATATTCAAGTCGAAAATAATGGTTATACCGTAAAAGGCAAACAAGTTTTCCCTGATCGCCTCAGTGTCGGCTGGATGCTTTACCAGCCCCGTATTATTGATAAGTTCTACCTGCCTATGGCGGAAGATGTGCTGCCTGTGTACCAAAATAATGAACAGATCGGCACTCTGATTATCACCAAGAAAGGGATTTTTGATGGAAGAAATCAGGAGGATATTGATAAATCCAATGATATTGAAATTCAGTTGGTAAATCTGGGATTACTGCCGTTAATTACCGAGGTTTAATGAGAGGTGATGTTATTTACCAATCGGAAAACGATGGAGAACTTTAATGTCAAAGGCGGTTATTCTGCTGGGCGATACGACAGATCATGGCGGTAAGGTGATTACCGCTATTGCTCAATATACTCACAATGGTATTCCCATAGCAGGTAAAGAAGATTTGGTGGCGTGTCCTCAGTGTAAAGGTGTCTTTCCTATTATTCAGGGGTCTGACTCTTTAACATATAAAGGGAAAGCGATTGCGCTTGAAGGAATGCAAACAGCCTGTGGAGCAAAGTTAATTGCCAGTCAGCATGAGTTTACTCTTGCCAGTTAATGTGGGTTTAATTCAGGGCATTTAAAACTCTGGTCAGAAATCCGAACGGCAATTTAAAGATATTCTTTATATTGCAAAAAATAAGATAAACAGGAGACGTTAATATGCCAATACCCTTATTAGCTCCGGTCGCAGTGGGTGCGGCTGAATATGTCGCCAGCGCTTGTGCCGGAGTATTAATTGCAGTCGGTATCATGGAAACCGGTAAAGATAAATCCGTTATAGAGGATGACGACATTCACCATAAGAAAACGGATTTTGTGATAAGCCCTGAAATCACGGATGAAGATCGAAATATCGTCTGGAGTGCCGAAACCCATGCGGATTTTTGGGAGGACGATGATTTAGGGGATGAATCTGTTGATGCCAGTGCGGTTCAGACTAAAGCCCGGTCTGAAACGGAAGAATGTGAAAAAACGGAAACTAAAAAAGCGTGCGAGGCTTGCCTTGCTATTCCGGTGACAAGTGAAAAATATCGCAAGGTGAGTCGCTGGAGCGCTATCACGATTAACTATCAGCGATTTATTGCGAAAACTCAATATAACCCGCTCACACAAATGATCCA
>NZ_RCWD01000090.1:0-2118 GCF_018448965.1 Photorhabdus hainanensis
AGTATGGCCCGGGGGATCCTACGTTCCAAATGCAGCGAGCTCGTATAACCCTTTAAGAGTTGCTCTTTTTGTTTGGTAAGTTGCAAATCGAAGTTTTAGATTGAGTTCTACGTCGCGCGGCCGCGATATCCTGCAGATGCATCCAGTACTAGTATGGCCCGGGGGATCCTACGTTCCAAATGCAGCGAGCTCGTATAACCCTTTAAGAGTTGCTCTTTTTGTTTGGTAAGTTGCAAATCGAAGTTTTAGATTGAGTTCTACGTCGAGCGGCCGCGATATCCTGCAGATGCATCCAGTACTAGTATGGCCCGGGGGATCCTTATCTGTCAAAACCGCTAATGTCCGTTCTAAGACCGTCTGGAGAACACTTGCCCATCAGTGCTTTTGAACCTTTTTTTCACAGGTCCCTTCCGATTACACTGAGAAGCTGACCACACCTGCTAGAAGATGGAGGTATGCAGCCCGTTAGTAGGAGTAATACTACCCAGCTTATAACCCTCAAACGTAGGGCAGATGGCGGCCGCGATATCCTGCAGATGCATCCAGTACTAGTATGGCCCGGGGGATCCTAGAGACCATTCGCGATTCCATGAGACTCCAAGGGTTCTGCACAACTTATGCACCTCTATTAGATCATTGTGTTCTACGAAGCCTGGACTGCATTACATATTCACAACCAACATGAGAAGAGCGGAATAGATGGCCGGATGTTTGGTGGCTTTGATATATTGTGAGGAGCATTGCGAACCCTAGAGCTGTCCGGTCAAATAACCCCCTCACAATAAGTGTAATGTCATGGGATAATCAAAAGACTAAGGGAGGGCTTTTATAGAAGGCGTGAGGTCATGCTATCCCCCTCTGAAGACGCGGCCGCGATATCCTGCAGATGCATCCAGTACTAGTATGGCCCGGGGGATCCGTTAGCTATCGTTCGCGAGAAAGTTAGTAGACACACAGGACCCAGGCGTGCAAGTCAATTTCAGCTGACTACACCGATTCTGGTTAAAAGAGCCTATGGCCACCCTTATTTTAGAGAAAAAAAACCACACCTCTAATGTGTTGGGCACTAGAAAAAGCTAACTACCTAGTCCGTTTCTGGACGACTTCATTGGGAATAACATACCCCCCACTGTGATTAAGACTGGCACTGTCCTAATGCTTTCTTCAATAGGTTTGGCTCATGTGTGATTCCCTCTGGCAAACTTATAGAGGACAAGCAGAATAAACCAATTCAAGGTCGTTGTAGCTGAAGGCCTGGCCTGCCTGACAGTTAATTATGAGCATGTCTTGCCCTTCATGGTGGATATTCACAGCTGAAAGTGGTATTGGCATTTTTTTCTGAGGACACAACGAGGAAATCTGATAAATACGGCCACCTGAAGTCTAGCTCGGAGTTAACAATTTACCACGTTTAGAGCGGCCGCGATATCCTGCAGATGCATCCAGTACTAGTATGGCCCGGGGGATCCGCTCGCACTTAGCCTGTTAAGGGGTTCGCGCTCGTCTAGTCTGTGCTGTTGCCTGGATAGTAAATTATCATGGTACAAACTTTTAAGAGCCAGTTAAATGGAGATGGATTTAAAAAGAGTTATTGTAAAGTCTCCCCAGGTGTGTCATTAAATATCCCAACAGATTGCCCTGGCCTGACCCCCTAAATGCAATTTTGGGATTCCCTTTTAGTTGCTTTCATTAAAATGTACCAGCGCAGTAAAAAAAGCACAAAGTATATTGTTTATGTAACTCACTATCTCATTTGCACTGGTTACATGGCAGCTTCAGACTGACTAAAACTACACTTTTCCCACCATGGTTCAAAGATCAACAGAACTGGGCCAACAAAAGCAATTTTTTCATGTGGTCTAACTACCAACTTATTATGAGTTAAGTTACTTTTAGGTTTAAAATCACAGCAGTTTTTCCCTCCACACCTCCCAGAGATACTTTCAGGGTGGCTAAACTTGGCTAAAGGCTTCCGGACCAACCCTTGTTTCTTTATGGTGCTTGTGTCCTGACAACCGCGTAAGGCATGGAAATTCAGCTATTTATCCGATCGTTTATATGGGCGTGCGGCCGCGATATCCTGCAGATGCATCCAGTACTAGTATGGCCCGGGGGATC
>NZ_RCWD01000091.1:0-2095 GCF_018448965.1 Photorhabdus hainanensis
AATAACTGCCGCCCAGTGTTGCTGTTTTTCAGTGAGTGTCATAGTGATTCGCCCTCTCAATAAAAGAAAACTCACTATGACAAAAGATTAATCTGTCGGATATGTGGGGTTAATTAGGCGGTTACGTAGAATCGATACTGAGTTCCATCGATTTACGCAACAAAGCCATTTATCCCTCCTAGAAGGAAGACCCTGACAGTTTGATATAAGTCTTCTGACTGTGTAATTGTGAATGTATTTTTTCTAAGCCGATGTGTATCAATAGGTCTAAAATATGAAATGACAAGGCCCAATCAAAAACATCTTTTCTCGATGTTAAGCCGATAAGAGGCAATATCCTATCCACATGAGTTCTGAACGTACTGTATTTTATATTTAGTGTCGAAGAGATTATTTCCCTATCACATCTTAAGCATAAGAGCGAGAGGCAATCTATCTGTCTGTTTGTCAGGCTAAGGCTTAATCGTCGATTCACAGCTAGACGCATGTTATCTCCTACCGTATTATCTGTAGTATAGTGATGGGTAGATAATTGCTTCAAAACTGAAGAAATGTTCACGTCAGTACTATATGAGTGAATTAGTTCATCAAATATAACTAACGATGTAGTGCCTGAGCAATTAATTTGCTTACCTGTGGCGGCTACTCCAAAAAATTGGCCCAAGTGATTTCCGTTGATTTCCCACTCAATAGTAACCCTATCTCGGGTAACTTGGAGCTTTCTTTCTTTGTATGACAAATTGGGGAAGCCTCTAAACCATATGGAAAAAACATCAGACAAATTATTGCACCCAACACTTTCTCTGACTGGAGACTGCACTAAAACTTGAGGTGTCAAGAATTCACTTAAGTTGTGGTAGCCATTACCTAACCAAACATGTGACATAAAATTTCTAGCCAACATAACCTTTGGATTTTTATAGTTCATAATTATCAAAGTTATAAATTAAATATAGTGAGAATATCTTCGAGTTGGAATAAAAGTACCACCATTTGATCTTATCATCCACTACATTTTTTACAGGAATGATTGTGATTCTATAAAGGGCTTTTTCAGAGTATCGGATTAAATAAGATTGTTCTATTCCGTTATTTTCTAACAGACTATCGTGTCGTCTATGTGTAGTGACCCAATTCAATATACCACTACAAATAATGTGTCTACTTGACTAAAGGAATACGTATTAATATAGAGTATTTAAATTATAAAACGTATTAGAAATGTGTAGGTTAAATGTAAGCGCCCAATTAAGCAGTGCAGTTTACATAATGTCGCTGATGTTGACATTCCACGGTAACAGATCGTGCAATGAATCATCAGAATGGCGTTTGGGAAGTTCCGTAAAAATATGCCGAAAATAAAAATGTTGTGGTCCACTAATTTAGGACACATTATTAGCCTTTTTCCAGAATTCCTCTTTCTCTACCGGGGTAGCGCCATTATTAAAGCGGTAAGGACGGCACTGATTGTAATAACCCATCAGCCATTGGCCGATATCACACCTTGCCGACATCTCATCCGGATAGCCCCCTTCCGGTATCCATTCACTCTTCAGACTTCTGAACAACCGTTCCATAGGGGCATTATCCCAACAGTTTCCGCGTCGGCTCATACTCTGTATGACCCCTTCTCTCCATAATAACTGCCGGTAACGCTTACTGCTGTATTGACTTCCCTGATCTGAATGAAATACCACTCGCTTTTCCGGCCTGCGTATCTCCAGTGCATGACGTAGTGCCCGACAAATCAGCTCTGCGTCTGCCGTTGATGACATCGCCCAACCGACGACACGACGTGAATACAAATCCATCACCACCGCCAGGTAACTCCACCCTTTCCCCGTGCGGATATAGCTGATATCCCCGCGCCAAAGGATGTTCGGTTCCCCGGGGATAAATTCACGTCTTACCCGGTTCGGTGACGCCACTCACTCCTCAGGGCAAATCCGATAACGATGTCCCCCCGGCTGGCGACTTATCAGACCGGACTCTTTCATCAGACGACGCACCTTCCAGCGACCTATCGGAATACCGGCTTTTCTCAATTGGTGCATTAACGTGCGACTCCCCGCCGCCCCACGGCTGGCTGAGTGCA
>NZ_RCWD01000092.1:0-2055 GCF_018448965.1 Photorhabdus hainanensis
CCAGTCGCGGAAAGAGGAAAAACTCAGCTGATGCTGTTCGCAATACTGTTTTCGGGTCAGGTCACTGTGGCGCCATTGGGTCACATGTTGCTGTTTTTGTTCCGGGGTATATCGGCTACGGCTCATGATGTCAGTCTCCAGGTGAAGATAAGGAAGCAGTAGCGTGCAGGGGCCGGAGAGGAAGAACAAGGTGAGATGACCGGACGTTTACAATTAAGCAGCAGATACGGGCGTTGATAACCGGTTTTGCGGGTTAAGGGGAGAGTATGAGATGACGATAGCGATTGAACATTTGCAGGATATTCAGTTAACCCACATTGAGGCGCTGGCCTTGGCCCAACTGGTGAAGCGGCTGAACTGGGCGGAGATACGCGCCTGTGCCGTGAATGACGAGGAAGCGTATCAGATTAAGGATGCGATCGGTAAGCTTCAGTCGGCACTGGCTTATCGTGGGTATGCGCCACGGTAGATCATCAGAAGGCCGGAAGATCACAGGGATCTTCCGGCCTGAATATCATTTATACTTACTAAATTGTTCTATCCAACCATCATCAGTAAATAGCTCACCGGATAGACCATCGCTAATATTGATAATATTTCTTTCACTACCATTATTTTCAGATAGTAGTAATTTCATAGAATCTTCATTTTGCTCTAGCATATCAAGTAAGTTAAAAATAACATTATCTATAGATTCAACAACTAACTTCCTAAGGATTTCTCGTTGTTCTAAGGTAAAATTTTCTATTAAATTATGTAATTCAAGTAAGTATTTTGCTTTTACTGTTCCTGACGATATGTTCTCAAAGCGTTCAATTGATCGATCTCGCACTGTAGTCATTAATATATGACCAAATATTTTAAGTAATTCGGTATCTGACATAATTTTATCCTATTTGTACCATGGAATATTAGAAGGAGTTCTGACTCCTTGATTTCGTAGATTCCATAGAGATTCAGCGACTAAGTTTCTTGCTTGCTGAGTTGATGCGCCTCCTGTTTCTAAAGCGTCAACCGCAATCTTAGTATGTTCTTGGAGTGTATTTGGGCGTCCACTGTTTTTTAATTCTTTAAAGGCAGATCTTTGATAGTTAGTCATTAGTTGATGATCTAATTTATTCTTAGTCATATAGTCCTGACTTATTGAAAACCCTTTCTTAGGATCATAACTGACATTATCTTTAAATCCGGCTTTAGCGTGAATATGATGACCACCAACATCTTTATATTCACCTGTTCCACATTTTTTAGACATTAGCCCCAGCGGGTCAATCCAGTTCGTCGGATTATGCACGTAACTGTAAGGATTTACTCCTCCTGCTAACCCCAAAGGATCAGGGCTGAGGTAGCACGCTGCTTCCGGCAAATAATACCTGAACCGATTATAAAATAAACCACTTTCCTCATCAAAAAGTTGCCCGGCAAATCGGAGGCCCGGATCGAGCTGGGGATTCTCGCCGTGTCCGCTCAGACGCAGGCCGTACAGGGACTGCTTCGGCCGCCGCCACACCCGCTTGCCTGCCGGGTCGAACAGCGCCAGCGGCTCGCCGGTCGGGGCGCTGACCGCATATTGAGTCTCCACCTCCCCGGCCATCAGCTCCACCCGGTTGTCCAGATTCAGCGTAAACGCCTGCGTCTGCTGCGCCACCAGTTCCCAGCCGTCAAACACCAGATGGCGGATCATTTTCAGCCGGCCGTGCTGATATTCACGGATTTCCGCCGGCACATCCCCATCCCATATATAGGTGGTCCGCTTACCGCTCTGGATACACCGTTTTTCTATCCGCCGCCCAAAGGCGTCATAGCGATATTCCCACGGTATCCCGTCCGGGGTGATAAGCCCGGTCAGCTGATTCTGGCTGTTCCACCGGTATTTTGTCAGCGCCAGCCGGCTACCTTCCGCTAAAAACTGCTTCTCCCGCATGCGCCCGGCCCGGTCGTAAACAAACCGGTGCGAGCCCACCCAGTTCAGGCGATGGCCCTCCTGATAGAGGGTTTCCCCCATAATCTCCTGCACCCCGTCAAACCGTCTTGACGGGTACCCGGTTTCATCAT
>NZ_RCWD01000093.1:0-1914 GCF_018448965.1 Photorhabdus hainanensis
GGTCGCGGTAGGAATAGCCGTTACCGGCTACCCCCCGCACAGATCCGGACGTGCGCTACTAACGCATCCGGCTCCTACCTCGGGTGTTTGGCGTAAAAGCGCTGCAAAGGATAAGGATGTACAATTCGGGGGGGCGGTATCCATTTATTCACCAGCTGACTGTAACGGGCCCACGTCATTTTGTGCCGCTGGCTTCGCCGTCTCAGTGACTTCAGCCACATCCGCTTCACTTCTTCCACAAATTGACACAATGCTCTACTGTTGAAGGGGACGCCATAGTAATTGATGTGCCCTTCTACCACTCGCTTCAGCCACCGGCCCGTTTCTTCCGGGCGGTTGTGCAGCCGTTGCCGCAGCCCCTGTTTTATTCGCTTCAGTTGTGTTTGGCGCCGTTTTCGTTGGGTTTTGCGCATCACCGCATCCTTGCCCGTGTGTAATCGTCCTATATAATGCGTAAATCCCAGAAAATCGAACGTCCCCGGCTTGCCCCTCTTCGGTCGCTCCTCATATTGCTTTAGCGCAAAGCGGCCAAATCGTACCAGCCGGGTTTTCGCTGGGTGTACCTTCAGCCCAAACTGCATCAGACGTCGTTGTAGCAGGGATTGGCACGCCCGAGCATCCTGATGTTTCTGGAAGCCCAGAACCGCATCATCGGCATATCGGATCATCACTACCTCTCCTTGCGCCTGCTTTCGCCAGGCGTTGAGCCAGAGATCAAAGCTGTAGTGCAAATAGATGTTCGCCAGCAGTGGCGATATGACAGCGCCTTGCGGCGTGCCACAATGCGACTTCTGTCGGTGACCGTGTTCATCAACTATCCCCACCGTAACCCACTGCCTGATTAATCGCACCATCCGACCGTCCCTTATCCTGTGCTGAATAAACCGGATGAGCCAGTCATGTTCCACGGTATCGAAGAACCGACTGATGTCCAGATCCAGCACCCAATTGACTTTCCTCTCCATAACGGCCACATTCAGCGCGTCCAGAGCATCGTGCTGCCCTCTGCCCGGTCTGAACCCATACGAGAAGCCGAGAAAATCGGTCTCGTAGATTTGATTTAAGACCGTGACAGCCGCTTGCTGCACGATTTTGTCCTCCAGACACAGGATACTCAATGGCCTTTCTGTCCCGTCTTCTTTCAGGATCATCACCCGCCTTGCCGGCTGGGGCCTGTATTGCCCCCGATGAAGTTTGCCGTGGAGCGCATGGAGGTTATTTTGCAGATTTTCCGCATAGTTTTCCCATGTGATACCATCGCGACCCGGGGCAGACTGACGTTTAAGTTGCTGAAAACTCTGACATAAAAGTTCTTCGCTGATGTGATGGAAAAGGTGAGTAAACTGTTGTTTCCTATCCCTCTTTGCTGCTTTTCGCACAGCCAGCAGGCGTAACGTCGTATTTCCCCGGCTCTGTGTCCGGATACGGGCGCACTGTTGGCTGTTCCCCTTGGTCGGGAGCCTTCCCTCCATCAATTCCGCCACATTGTTTTCTGTTTTGTTCACTGATTTCTCCGGTACTATACTCCCGTCCGACTTCCTGAACTCCCTAAGGCTTTTGCTTTGACACTTAGACCTTATCGTCCCAACTGCTCACGATGGGAAACCGTTCAGGATCTCCCAGGTTCCGCGCGACGAACTTCCTCACATGCACAGGGTCTCCGACCCCGGGAGGTATGATCAGGTTTCGCCAATACAACCTGACCATTATAGGTTTCCGCCTCGCTTAACTGCGTCACCACCTCCGATTTACCGATTTCGTGGCTCAATACCTGGCCTGTGAGTGCCTTCGCTAACACTTCACGACAGGAGTTACCTACAGTCGCGCATAGCTAAAGGACCGGGCGAGTGGCTAGCTCTTACCCGGGAGGGACTTTCACCCTCTGTTCTATCGCCAGCTTGCCTGGCGTACTAA
>NZ_RCWD01000094.1:0-1911 GCF_018448965.1 Photorhabdus hainanensis
GGGTAAATGCGGACTTTGGTGGCTCTTAACATCATCAGCGCTCATCGGGATAGTTTATGTATTTTAACCGCTTTTTGGGGCCGTGTCCCCCCCGGGCTGCCAGTGAACGTGATGGTTAATAACCTGAAAGCTCTGCGGGCTTTTCGCCTTATATCACCGCCCGCATTGGGCGAGGGTTTACGGCGGATTTTGCTAAAATTGTATTCTTATTGTTCTGTGATGTATCAAAATGTTTCAATTTGTCATCCTTGGCTTAGGGGTTGTAACCTTTTAAACTGCCTGCACGGTGATATCCAATCGTAATCATGATCCCGACCAAACTCAGCTATCTAGGTTGCTTATGCGGCAGTAAATGGGACTCCCATAGTGGGACTAATATCAATAAAGATGGAATTCGCAAATTTTTTTAAACTCATTTGACTGTTCCTCTGTCAAATGAGTCGTTATGTCAGCAACCATTGATGCCACCTTACGTTCCACCCATTTCCATGATGAACCACTACCACCACCCAACTGGGAAGAAATGGCATCTTTGATAAAAGCCATGTGGACCTCTGTTTTTGGACGTAAAAAAGCCGCAATTAAGAGGCGTAATAATATTAACCATTGCTCATTAATTGTGTTTCATTCAAAGTAATGAATAATTTATTAACGGAGTGAAACCGATGAAATATTTAAAAAGTTTTACGGCATTAGTATTATCAATACCTATGATGGCGTTTTCTGCATCTCCTATTATTTGTGAAAATGAATCCCCAGGTAACACCATTACATCTATCTGGCCTTCAATTTATTTATCAGACCCGAATACGCTTTGCTTTGATGTCAAAGGGTGGCCAGAATTTTCCGGTACAAATTGCGTTAAAAACGGTAAAAACGCGAAATGGACTGGCCTTGTCATTGTTTGGAAAGATGAGGAATCACAAGGTCGGGATTCAACCCATTTCCGTGTAGTTAATCCCGTAGTCACAGATGAACAAATACAATATCGCATAGAGTGGTCTCGTGGGGACGAATGGCGCACTATGCAGAACGTAGCCATCAACCGACTTACTGGTGACGCCGTGAGCTACTTTGTCAATGAGCATGGTGGAGAAAGCTACAAGTGCAAGGTTGCGAAAAAAGCAATTTAATCAAACGGATCGTTTAGAGAAGCTGATAGAGTCCCAAAAATAACAGATAGAATAGTCCTGCTACGATGGCGGGGCTTTAAGCTGCCTCTGTATTCACTTTGTTTTTTGACGCCACTGTAGCTACCCTAGAATAAACAGATTAAATAAACTTACCAAGTCAGAGGGATTATCTCAATAGTCACAATTTGCTTTGCATTGCAACTATGTAGATATATCCTAATAGTTTTTTAAGTCAGAGGTATTCGTCGTGAAAAAAACTCCCTTGTTAGCATTATTTTTACTTTCACTATCATCAACAGCGGCAACTAAAGTTTTTGTTTGCGGTAATGACTTCATACAAATCGTTGACAACAACGGGCTAATTGAAGAGATTAGAGTCAACGATAAACCTACGGATATATTCACTATGAGCCACAAGGTGACTGACGCAGGTGATGTCGACTCTTTCTTTATATATGGATACAAAGGAAATCGAGAAGTAACGCGCTTATTTAATTCCGGTAAGACAAAACAAACAATAAAACAAAACTTTTCCTGATTACCATCGAATCTCAGCTAGCTTGAGTAAATACTCAGGTATAGGTGCTGCCCGGATACATGAATAAATAAGCTGTTCGAATGTTTTTTTAAGGTTAAAGCGCCAATTGAACCTGAAACAGAATTCGGCAAGATAACGAGGTAAATACTTTTTGCTAATCGAATGATATGTTCCGCGTATCGAATTTTTTACATTACTTATCATTGTGTTAACCCACTGAAAATAAGGAAGCTTAACACT
>NZ_RCWD01000095.1:0-1881 GCF_018448965.1 Photorhabdus hainanensis
CAGTAAGTAATGGATAGCATGGATAAAGGAAACGCTGTAACGGTAAGGGTAAGTCATGATGGCTACCTGTTGTTGATAATCGGTAGCTCATCATCATGTTTTAGGCGGGACAATTGGGTTTGTGGGAGGTCAAACAAACCCCATCAGAACAGGTGATTACTTGAAAAGCTCACCTTGATAACGTTTACGGTGGAGTGCTAATTGCTGACGCAGAATAGCATATACCGTCGAATGGGTAAGGTGATATTTTTTTGCTAACTGCACAACCTCACCACGTGAACAGCTCCATTCATTAAATAACTGGTTATCACGTAATGCGATTTTCAATGTGTCACCAGTAGGTAAATAAACAGCTCTGCCACCGTAGTAATGAGCTAATGCACCTGCCAGCTTACACGCCGCAAGTTCCGCTTTGTCTCTACTGGTATTTTGCCGTTGTAGCTCACAAGAAAACAGATCAACAATATCGGCCAATAACTGCGGCCACTTTGTCTGTAGATCATCTGATGGGATGGCATCCATTTGATCTAATAATTCACCAAGTTCTTTATGGTCGTGGTCGAAAAGTTCTAGGTTCATAGCTATCTCGTTATACAGATACAGGCTCAATAACACATGACAGTTCTAAGGGTTTTTTGATAGCAATAATCTTCCAACTATCGATAACTACTGTCTTAGTTTGAAACTTCTCCTGCCAATCTTTATCAGACCATAACTGGTTGATGGCCTTGGCATTGGCAGTAGCGTTTTCATCCCAGTAACCCGCCTCAGGAATAATTTCCTTAGAAATTGATGCACAACCTGAGGAAAACATATCTGAAATGGGTTTTGAAAAATGCGAATGAACCGCAACCCTATCACCCGATATTGTGACTTTCATTTTTTCGTTATGGTGGATTGTTAACTCAGTAATCCATGTATCATTCTTTTTATACCAATCAGTTACTTTTACCTGATACTGTGCACTAACCCTCATATATTCCATGACGGTATCTTTCGTGTTTGCTATTGCAGAAAGCGGCAATAGTAAGAAAATAAATAAAATATTCTTCATCTCATGTTTCCTCACTTTGACTTTTCAACCACTCTAAACCGCCTGAAATCTTAGCAAGATCTATACCCAATTGCTGCATTTGTCTGAAATAGGCATCACGACTATCAGAGCCTGAAACTTGCTGCTGTTCTCGTGTATTGATATTGCTGCTTTGTGCAAAAACTTGTTCGGCTGACTGATAGACAGTTTTCAAGTAGTTGTGGTTGGATAACGGTTTCTTGTCCCCCTGCGCCCGCTTTTCCCGGATACGTTCAACGGTTTCACTCAAGGCATGAGCCAGCACCCGGCCGGGTTTGTAAAGCGCCAACACTTCCCCGGCCAGTTTTAATGCCCGGCTATTGGACAGGTTTTGTTTCTCACGGCGAAATAAGCCGATATAGGCCACCAAATGCCGGGCACAACTGCCTGGTAATTCAGACAGCATTTTTAATAACTGACGGCTGGCGTCATCTTCACATAACGCTTCTAAGTGCCAGTCAGAGTGGCAAATTGGGCAACGGGCTATTTTCATGATGATTTCCCCATATTAAAGGCGTGACATATCGCATCGTATCCCCGGCGTTCTGGCAGTGGTTGCTTGCGGGCTGCCAGGCTTTCGGTCATCAGCCTGAGATGCCATTTTTTCAAACTCTCAATAACCGGATAAACCAGTGTGGGTGTTAGCCAGCCGACCTCTGCGACTCCGGCACCATTGATTTTAGCTGTTTGTCGCATCACAAATTTATTCAATGCTGACTCTGAACCATCATCAATAAATCCCTGCTGATGCATGGTGATCCAAATAGCCCGAATTTTGTTAATTTCTGCCGTGCGCACACGGCCTTTAA
>NZ_RCWD01000096.1:0-1757 GCF_018448965.1 Photorhabdus hainanensis
TCTGTTTCAAGTTCAATTGGCGCTTTAACCTTAAAAAAACATTCGAACAGCTTATTTATTCATGTATCCGGGCAGCACCTATACCTGAGTATTTACTCAAGCTAGCTGAGATTCGATGGTAATCAGGAATTATTATACTATATTAAATTTAATAAAAATAAATGATAAAGATCACAATTAATTCTTTGCAGGATGTTTGAAAATAAAACAATGAAATATAACTTAATTTTGATATTTTCGCCATTAAACCAATATTATTATAAAATTTAAATCCACATTCTATTTCAATATTTTATTGATACAAAATAAAAATATAGCATCAAATATCTTGACGCCATATTTGCCATATATTTATCAAACATACAACATCCATATCATTATATTTAATTAAGCTTCCTATTATCTATAATTTACTTTACGCCTAGTTGAATAATTGAATATGATTCATCGATATCTTTAACATCTTGAATGATCAACCCTGCTTGGTCAGCCAAAAATTCAAATTCCGTTAAGTTACGCTCTTGCCCTAAAGATGTCATATCCATCAATATATCTAAATATTTAACAAATTTAGATTGTGGTTTTTTCATTAAAGTTATTAATAAAATAGTTGCGTTATTATTCATTGCCTTTCGGCAGTTTTCTAAAATGAGTATTGATTCATTATCAGACCAATCATGAATAATATTCTTTAAGATATATAAATCGTAACCTGATGGAATTGATTTGAAAAAATCTCCATCTATAAAGTCTATATTTTCGTAAGCAGGACTTTTATTATATCTATCCAACACAGCGTAATGTTTCCCTGTTACCCTTTCACTGATTTTTATCAAAAGATTCCCTCTTCCTCCTCCAACATCTAATATTTTATCGTGTTGGCTAAAATCATAAACATCAAATAATTTTTCAATCATTTTATCCGAGTTTTTTGACATTAAAGAATTAAATTTTGCTCTGGGCAATTCATTGCTATCCAAATATTCAAAGATTGGTTTTCCATGAGCTATTTCAAATGCCGATTTACCATTATTTTCAAGCAAGGATTTTGGATACATTAACCAAGCGTTCCATAAATCCGAATCAAACTCCCACTTTATCATTAACGATTCTATACTTTCAGAATCGGCAAGCGCACTGCATTCATCGGAAAGTGCAACTCTATCATTGCTGCTAACTAATATTCCAATTTCAATTAATAAATCACATAATCTATTAAGTCGCGAATAATCAATACCACATTGACAGGCAAGTTCATTGATATCCATACAGGCCCCGTCTTTAAAGTAAACAGACAAACCTGTATCAACAAAAGCATAGATGGCGATTGATTTTCTATATGACGCAATAAGTTCAACTAGCATTAGTTATCCTTTATATTTATTTTATAAAAAGATGAATTGTTTTATTTAAAAATCAGAAAATACATGATGATTTATTAGGTATTCTGATAACTAAAATGTAATCATTAACTTTATATCATTCTCCTTATCTTACAATTTGTTAACTCACCTTGATTCTGTGTTTTAGAGATTCAAATTGTTACTTATCAGACTATATTAGATATAATAGAGAAAAATAATGAAGATTACAATTAACTCTTTAAAGGGGTTTTAAAAACAAAACAAAACCTGATTATCACTTAAATTCAGCTCCCATAGGCGTATACTTAAAATAAGTCTGTGTGGAGGTAAATGAAAATGGCTAAAAATCAGATTCAATTCCAAAAAGGCATTTCTATTCATGAGTTTATTTCA
>NZ_RCWD01000097.1:0-1745 GCF_018448965.1 Photorhabdus hainanensis
CCCCAGTCGTCGGTGCGCAACTCAAACCCTTCGCCGCGCTTATTGGGATGCGGTCGCTGTCCATCCACCAGATGGCCCAGATTGAGCTGGCTTTTCCCGCCATATTCGGTACTCAGTTTGATGTGCTCTTTGCCGCGCTCATCGTCCATGCGCAGTTTGTTGTTGGCCGGCGTGCGCAGCACATTGCGTTTGTAGTTGTAGAGGGTTACATGGTCTTCATGCCGGGAGTCATGCAACGCATGGGCAATGTAGGGCCGATCCGGGTTGCCCTGCTCAAACGCGATCGCCACTTCGGTCCCCTGAATCAACGGCCAGTGAAAACCGTGCGTTTTACCGGCGTACGGGCGGGCTAAACGTACCCGCAGGCTTTCTCTGCCTGACGGCCACTCATCCAAATCAAAATCAAATTTGACGCGGTAACGGCCCGTGGTGTCGATATGGCCGTAAGTGTCGTTCGGCCAGTCGCTGGTCACCCGGGCCGGAACGGTACCGGCAATCACCGGCCGCGCTCGCAACTCCGGCCGGTAGCTCAACACTTCGCTGTACGGAATGCCGCTAAAACTGACCAGATAGTTGCTGTCACGCCGGGCGCTGCTGTGCATAGAGACAATCAGCACTCCCGCTTTTCCCACCGCGGCCGGTCTCTCTCCATCAAGCTCCAGCACTAAGCCGGGGACCAACTCCGGGGAGGAACTTTTGCCGCTGACAAGGCGCTGCCGGTACAGGTCGCGCTCATGGTGCAAACGGGCGTAGAATCCCGCCGTTTCCGGCTCGGGCTGGATCTGTTCTCCCCGCTCAAGAAAGTTGTCGCCATAACGGTAAACTTCCCCCACCACGGTAGTATCCCGATCCCGGCTGATCTGATATTGCAGGTCGTTCCCCGCTTCTCGATAGTTGTAGTCCCGCACTTTCACGCCTTGCGTCACCACCTGATGCTCAACGTGCAAGTCCCACACCGAGTCATGGTCGCTGTGATTCATGCCCGCCGGGTCACGTAACGGCAAGCGCACGTCGTACTGATAGTTGCGCTGGTTATCCCCAAACCGCACCACTTCAATCCCCAGACGGCTGTCCATCTCGAAGCGATACCAGATCCCCACTTCCGCCAGAATGCGCTGGATAAAGTCCAAATCGCTCTCCTGCCACTGCACCACCAGTTCCCGTTTTGGGTATTCCCGCGCCAGCGTGAACAGGAAATCCTGCCCGCGAAATTCGTGTCGATCGCGCAGAACCTTTTCCACGATTTCCGGCACCGACTGGTGCTGGTAAATCCCACTGCGGCGGGTGTGGCGCAGTAATGCCAGATAAGGCTCCAGACAGACCTGATAGCGCGTTTCATCCGCCGAGGCGGCAATCCGGTTAAAACGGGTGATGACGCCGTGCACTTTACGCACCTGTGCCGGGTTTTCCGGCGCCTGCAAGATAAACGTGGCGGATTTGTTCAGCATCACCGCCGGGTCGATATCCCGGGTCGGGCTGGTGAAATCAATGGTGTAGCAATAGGGCGCGCACAGGCGCTCTTCGCCGGTGAAGCTGAATACCTCCAGTTCGGCGCCACAGCGCCGCACTTCAAGGCGGTAGCGGGCATGGCCCGGCAGCGCGGCTTGACTCGCTCGCAGCTGGCGAGCCCGCAACATTTTTCTATCCATTAATAGGTTTTCCCCGGATATCAGATAAAACGGCTGTGCAGTAGCAAGCGAGGCGCTTCCTACTGTTTCAATAAAGTCCCAGTTGCCATCAGCGAT
>NZ_RCWD01000098.1:0-1743 GCF_018448965.1 Photorhabdus hainanensis
ATTCAGCCTGCTCTTTAACAATTAATCAGACAATCTGTGTGGGCACTCACAAGACCGTATCACAAAAAAATACGTTTTAAAGTCTTGAAGAGTGAACAACAGTTAATTCATTACGAAATAATCAGTCAGATTTCTTTGAGCGTCAAACTTTGAATTGAAGAGTTTGATCATGGCTCAGATTGAACGCTGGCGGCAGGCCTAACACATGCAAGTCGGGCGGTAACAGGAAAGCGCTCGCGCTTTTGCTGACGAGCGGCGGACGGGTGAGTAATGTCTGGGGATCTGCCCGAGGGCGGGGGATAACCACTGGAAACGGTGGCTAATACCGCATAATGTCGCAAGACCAAAGTGGGGGACCTGAAAGGGCCTCACGCCGTCGGATGAACCCAGATGGGATTAGCTGGTAGGTAGGGTAATGGCCTACCTAGGCGACGATCCCTAGCTGGTCTGAGAGGATGACCAGCCACACTGGGACTGAGACACGGCCCAGACTCCTACGGGAGGCAGCAGTGGGGAATATTGCACAATGGGCGCAAGCCTGATGCAGCCATGCCGCGTGTATGAAGAAGGCCTTCGGGTTGTAAAGTACTTTCAGCGGGGAGGAAGGATGTAGCTTGAACAGAGCTGGATTTTGACGTTACCCGCAGAA
The DNA here is from genome assembly GCF_018448965.1 of Photorhabdus hainanensis. Taxonomy (NCBI): domain Bacteria; kingdom Pseudomonadati; phylum Pseudomonadota; class Gammaproteobacteria; order Enterobacterales; family Morganellaceae; genus Photorhabdus; species Photorhabdus hainanensis. The sequence goes on from NZ_RCWD01000098.1 coordinate 650, forward strand.
GAAGCACCGGCTAACTCCGTGCCAGCAGCCGCGGTAATACGGAGGGTGCGAGCGTTAATCGGAATGACTGGGCGTAAAGCGCACGCAGGCGGTCAATTAAGTTAGATGTGAAATCCCCGGGCTCAACCTGGGAATGGCATCTAAGACTGGTTGACTGGAGTCTCGTAGAGGGGGGTAGAATTCCATGTGTAGCGGTGAAATGCGTAGAGATGTGGAGGAATACCGGTGGCGAAGGCGGCCCCCTGGACGAAGACTGACGCTCAGGTGCGAAAGCGTGGGGAGCAAACAGGATTAGATACCCTGGTAGTCCACGCTGTAAACGATGTCGATTTGGAGGTTGTGGCCCTGAGCTGTGGCTTCCGAAGCTAACGCGTTAAATCGACCGCCTGGGGAGTACGGCCGCAAGGTTAAAACTCAAATGAATTGACGGGGGCCCGCACAAGCGGTGGAGCATGTGGTTTAATTCGATGCAACGCGAAGAACCTTACCTACTCTTGACATCCTCAGAATTTGCCGGAGACGGCGAAGTGCCTTAGGGAACTGAGAGACAGGTGCTGCATGGCTGTCGTCAGCTCGTGTTGTGAAATGTTGGGTTAAGTCCCGCAACGAGCGCAACCCTTATCCTTTGTTGCCAGCGCGTGATGGCGGGAACTCAAAGGAGACTGCCGGTGATAAACCGGAGGAAGGTGGGGATGACGTCAAGTCATCATGGCCCTTACGAGTAGGGCTACACACGTGCTACAATGGCGGATACAAAGTGAAGCGACCTCGCGAGAGCAAGCGGAACACACAAAGTCTGTCGTAGTCCGGATTGGAGTCTGCAACTCGACTCCATGAAGTCGGAATCGCTAGTAATCGTAGATCAGCATGCTACGGTGAATACGTTCCCGGGCCTTGTACACACCGCCCGTCACACCATGGGAGTGGGTTGCAAAAGAAGTCGGTAGCTTAACCGAGAGGAGGGCGCTGACCACTTTGTGGCTCATGACTGGGGTGAAGTCGTAACAAGGTAACCGTAGGGGAACCTGCGGTTGGATCACCTCCTTACCTGAGATAGGTTGAGTGCAGTGCTCACACAGATTGTCTGATGAAAG
>NZ_RCWD01000099.1:0-1682 GCF_018448965.1 Photorhabdus hainanensis
ACCGCGCCTAAAATCGCATGGGCCAGCGTGTTGGTGGCGATATCCACCTGATGGGTTTTCGGGTCGGTGGTCAGCTCTTTTATCACGCCCGCCAGATACGGTGAAGCGCCCCCGGCCAGCGCCTGACCGAGATTGTTGCCCGCTAAGCCCTCAATCGCTGCCGTAGCCGCCTGTAGGGCTTTCTGATAGGTTCCGCCGGTCCCAAAGCCCGAGTCATTCAGTGCCTGTGTGTAAGCGGTGTCATAAACTTGCTTATTGATATCCGCCGCAGTCGGGTGTGGATTGCCACTGTCGACCAGTTTTTTTCTGGCTGCCGCTTTGTCCGGCTCACTGATATGGTCTAACTTCGCTTTCGCCGCTTTGGTGGCGATAATTTTCCCTTCCGTACTGGCTATCTCGGTCATCTGGGCGCTGATTTCGCCAATCAGTCGCGCCTGTTTCAGTCGTTGCTGCGCTTTTTCCTTGTCAAATATCGGACTGAGGACATTCGCGGCGTTATCGGTATCGCGGCTGAGGGTCGCGATATCCTGCGTCTGGTGCGCCTTATCCCGGATAATCAGGTTGCCGTCGCTGACGGCGGCGTGCGTGGTGCTGCTGTCATGGCCCTGGTTATGGGAACCGCTCAGCCCATTGACCGCCAGATTATTCAGGACCTGACCGGCGGTGGGTTGGCCGAGGCTGACGCCCGCGCTTTGCTGCTCAACAGTAAAGTCCGCTTGATTTTTAATATCCTTGAAGCCCAGCGTCCCGGTGTTCAGGGTGTTGTTGGCTTTGTCGGCTTGACTGGCTATCACCGTGCCGTCCAGTTGGGTGTGGTCGCCGACGTTAACCTGATAGCCGCCTTTGCCGGCAAACAGCCCGGTCTGCTCCTGCACGCTGTCATAGTTGCTGTGGAGTTTATTGCGGCTGGCATTGAGGCTCGCGGTGCCGTTAGTGAGGGGCCCCACGGTGGCGCTGACGCCCGCGTTGGCGTTGTGTTGCTGGCTGTCATAGCGCTGGCTGTCCTGCTCGCTGCTTAATGTCAAATGACGTTTCACCTCGGCGGTAATCTGCTCGCCGTTGACCTGAGCCCCTTTTAGCGTCGTATCCCGGCCACTGTTCAGCCCGACGGTCTGTCCCGCCTGTAACGTGGTGTTAGTGTGACTGACGCCGTTGCCGTTTTCACGGCCGGTGCCCCGACTGACATTGGCTGAGACGTTCAGGCCGGTGCCCCCCGGCCCCGCGGTCAGGCCCACACCTAGCGAGCTGCCGTGGCTGCTGTTTTTGCCGGTCGTCTGTTCGGTGTTCTGGCTGGATGAGAGCTGAATATCCCGATTCGCATTGAGTTGCAGGTCTTTACCCGCCTGTAACTGGCTGCCCTGAATACGGATATCGCCATGCTGGCCTGATGCGCCTTTGCCATCCCCTTTGGCGGTTATGGTCAGGTTATCCCCGGCAGCGAGATGGCTGCCCTGTTGAGTGGTCTGGCGGTGCTGCTGTTCTGAACGGGAAGATTGACGCCCGTAGGACAGGCTCACCCCGGCCAGATTATTATTGCCTTTGTCGTCACTGCCCTGAGCTTCCGCCAGTCGGCCGGCCTGCACGGCCTGTACCCCGCTCAGCGCGACTTGAGTATTTTGCAGGGCTTTCACTCGCGGGTCACTTTCATTGCGAGCGGCTCTGGCGGTTTGCGCCGCGCTGTT
>NZ_RCWD01000100.1:0-1585 GCF_018448965.1 Photorhabdus hainanensis
CAGACCGCTGACAAACCTCGTTGAAAATAACGGGATTTGTTCCTCTCATTGTGAATCATAATGCCATCCATTTTCCTCATTAAGCCAATTTAATCGCCCGACAAGGCGTTATTTTCGCTTCTCCTGCAATGAAAGGCTCGCTCTCCAGAGATAAAAACAACAAAGCATTGCGACCAGCAATGCTATCTTCTTGATATTTTGGGCTATGGCTGCCAAAAGACACTGTATTTGCACTTTTTGCAACCCACGAAAACGGGCATAGCGGTGCCCGTGATGTTGCTTCGCATCTGCAAAACTACGCTCTATCGTCTCCTTTCGCCGCTTGTAAACCTTTTTACCCCACTCCGTTAGCCGGTTTTCCCTGGCCTGCTCTTTACTGTCCTCCCAGACATGACGGGTTATCTTTTTGCCCCCTTTGGCCTGTGTACAGGACGCGCGTTTCGGGCAATACTGGCAGATATTCGCCGCGGCCTGATAATGCCGGTATCCCTCTCGGCTGGTTGTTTTATAAATCAACTTTTCGCCCTGAGGGCACACATAGCAGTCCTCCTGCTTGTCATAGGTAAAATGTTTTTTCTGGAAGACGTTCGACCCCTTATTCGGACGGCGGTAACCGATTATCGGCATCACACCTAACTGTTCCGTTAAGTAACAAACCGGGGCCGTAAAATAGCCCGCATCCAACCCAATTGCGAGGGGATTGAGGGCAAAACGCTCTAACTGACGCGTCAAACGCTTGATAAAAGGCTGGCTGTCGTGGACATTACCCGGTGTAGCGTAGGTATCGGTGATAATACCGACTTGCCCATCCACGGTACGGTGGTCAAGGTAAAAGAACCCCCTGGGTTTGTTGGTCCGGTGCATAAACCCGCTTTCCGGATCAGTGGTACTGACCTTCGTCTTTCTCTGCCGTTCCTTTAGGGCTGGCTTCAGGCTTTTTTTCCGGCTGCCGCCCGGTCTTCAGTGACGGCTTTATCCAGTGCGTCAAAATAGGCGCCGGGGGGAACCGGCCGCATGACATTCTCCGATTTATGCGGATTGGCGTTGGCTTTCAGGTGGGTGCTGTCGGTATAGAGTACGCGTCCGCCCACGAATCCTTTGGCCATCGCCTGTTCAACAATGTGGTCAAAAATCTGCTGGAAGACCGCGGTATGATTGAAACGGCGGCGGCGGTTCTGACTCAGGGTTGAGGCATCAGGGACCTTCTCTGTCAGTCCGAGGCGCAGAAACCAGCGGTAAGCCACATTAACCTGAATTTCCTGAACCAGACGGCGTTCACTGGGGACGCCAAACAAGTAGCCGAGTAACATCATTTTAATCAGCATGACCGGGTCGATAGCAGGACGGCCATTATTGTGGCAATACAACGGGGCGACTAATTCGCGGATAAATTCGAAATCAATGGCGGCATCGACTTGACGGACCAAATGATTTTTAGGCACCAGCTCGTCAAGCGAGAGCGTTTCTGGCGGGAAAGTCTGGAGAGGGGGTGTTCTTAACATGGCGGCAAGCTCCGTTGAGTGAACGGAACTTAATTAAAACAAAGTGCCGGATAAAAAACCAGCACTTTGTCAATAATCTGAAA
>NZ_RCWD01000101.1:0-1416 GCF_018448965.1 Photorhabdus hainanensis
GAGCTTCCGCCAGTCGGCCGGCCTGCACGGCCTGTACCCCGCTCAGCGCGACTTGAGTATTTTGCAGGGCTTTCACTCGCGGGTCACTTTCATTGCGAGCGGCTCTGGCGGTTTGCGCCGCGCTGTTAACGGCCCCGCCGGCGGCACCACTCAGCGCCACGGTTAAGCCGCTCTGTTTTTGTTCGGTTTTTGTCGTGGTGTGATGGCGGTTTTCCGCGCTGGTGATATCGACCTGTTGACCGGTCAGCGTCAGGTCTTTACCGGCAATCACCTCGCTGCCGTGAACCCGGAGCTGTTCACCCGCGTTGAGGGTGACATTGCCCTGGCTGCTGCCGACCGTGCTGCCTTTGTTAAGCTGGCTGTCACTGTCGGTGGTGACTTTCTGGCTGGCTTTGCCTAAGGTGAAGCCAATGCCGCCCGTGCCCATCAGGCCCGATTTTTTCTCCTGTCGCAAATGGGTTTCATCGCGCGCTTCCGCGGCGGTGGTAACAGTGAGCTGATGACCGGCGTTCAGGCTGACATCCTGTGTGCCCGCCACATTGCTGCCGCGGATATTGAGGTCTTTTCCGGCCTGTAGAGTCACTTTATCGCCACTGAATGTGGTGCTGAGCGCCTGCCGGTCATGCACTTCATCGTGGGTTTCCACTGACGATTTCGACAGCCAGCCTTTGCTGGTCTGTTTACTGTGCTCCACTAAATCGGATGAAGCCGTCCCGGTGGTCAGCGTCAGGTTATTGCCGGCCTGCGCCGTCAGTTGTTGACCGGCGTTGACATGGGCGGCGGTGGCCTGTAAGTCATGTCCGGCTTGCAGGGTCACCTCACCGGCGCCGGTTATCTGGCTGCCGATATCCTGTTGTTGGGTCAGATGGCGATAGTTCTCTTTCCCCCAATTCCCTTGCTCTGTGCGGCGCGTGCTTAAGGCGTCCAGCGTCAGGTCATGACCTGCGGTTATCTCGGTGTGACTGTATTTACCGGCATTCTTGACGTCACTGGCGGTTAATTGGACATTGTTAATGGCGCTCAGCGATAAGGCGCCTTTATCATTCTGCACATAGATGCCCGCTGGACGGTCTAACCAGCGGTTAGCCTCATCCCCGGGCACGGTCGATGCGCTGATGATATCCCGGCCTTTCAGAGTTACCCGGTCATCGCCCTGAATCTGGCCGCCCCGGTTGGTGAGCGTCTGTTGGGCCGTCACATCCACTTTGCCGCCGCGAATAAAGCCGCTGTTGGTCAGATTGTTGGCCGTCAGTTGGGTGACGTCACGCCCGCTAATCGTGCCGCTGTTAGTGATATCGCCCTGACTGTTGAGCGCCACGGTATTCCCGGCCAGCAAAGCGCCGTCACTGCTCAGGTCGCCCTGACGGACGCGGGCATAAACCTGCGGCACGGTGACCACCTCGGTAGTGCCATCCG
>NZ_RCWD01000102.1:0-1388 GCF_018448965.1 Photorhabdus hainanensis
GCCGGTTTCAGTACGCCCTGCCACGCCTGCGTTAACGGCTCCACAAACATTGCCTGACCAAAACCCCGCCATTGTCCTCCCAGACTGGCGGCTATCAGGCGGCCATAGCCTTGTGTATCGGTCAAATCAGTGCTTTTCCCTTCAAATACCGTCCGGGCCAGCGCATTCGCCATTGCCGGCGGGTCATCACTGTTGTTCATCTGTTGCAGTTTCAGCCGCACTTCGGTTAGCCGCGTGAGGAAGGTTTGTAAGTTCAGCGAGCTGTCGGCCTTCATTCCCCCGTCCGCCTGATGTTCTCCCATCAGCGCCAGCAACGGCCCAAAGGTCTCGTTCATTGGCCCGCGCACACTGACCGTCTGTTGATCAATCATTCGCGGCGTTTTTTTATTCAGCAACGTCTTAGCGGATTTCACCAATGAATCCGATAATGTCGGCCCCTGTTGCCCGGTCTCCCCCTGATAGGCCAGCGTGTTCATCAACGCAATCAGCGGAGACTGACGCCTGTCCGCCATCAGGGTTAACTGGTCGATAACATCCGACAGGTTCCGGGTTTTATGCCAGCGCAAACTGTTGAGAAAATCCTGCCACACCCCGGCAAAATCGGTGAAGTAACGGGCGGTCAAGCGGGCTTTCAGCTCTTCGGGTGACACCGCAGCCGAGACCGTCTGACGGTTATCACTCAGCACCCAGTCAATCGCTTCCTTACGTGACGCCACCGCTTCTGCTATCGCTTTTTGTATCCCACCTTCCCACGCCTGACGGGTAAACATCCCCGGTATCACGCGAGAGGTGGTAAACAGCCGTTCAGCATCGGTGTCGCCGGTCATTTGGTTGAGTGTCAGGTCCGCGTAATTTTTCTCCACCGATTGCAACATCTGCTGGTAGAGCGCTGATTCGGCATTGTGCTTACCGAGCTGGAGCAGCAAAAGCTGACGCGCCTGTTTAACCAGCGTTTTATCCGGCGTTATCCGCCATTCGGGATGCGCGGGCAGATTCTCCGCATAAAACTTCCACAAATCCAACGACGCGTCCAGCCAGACGCCGGGGGCAATACCGACCCGCTCAGGCTCATTTTCATTCAGTATTCGGGTTAAAAACGCGGCATCCGCTTTTTCCGGCTGCGCCATCATCAGGTAGGCTTTCAACTGGTCGTGACCGGCTTGCGCCCATTTGGCCCGCAAAGGGCTGCCCGGCGGTAAATTCACTAATGCGCTCAGTTTCGCATGCAGCACCGCCGCCGCTTTGTCCCGTATCAGGCGGTTATTGACCTGCGCATAATAGGGCAGCACCGTCGTCAACAGTTTCTGATTCTGACTCAAGCTAAAACGCTCATACCACGGCACGCCATGTTCAGCCCGGTATTGCAGCCGGCCCACCTCGTTACGCAG
>NZ_RCWD01000103.1:0-1317 GCF_018448965.1 Photorhabdus hainanensis
TTTCTGCCCGCGCAGGTAAATCTCCTCCCGGTCTTTCTCATCTTCAAAGCGCAATTCATTAAAACCTTCCCCTTTGTGGGTTTGGGTTTTAAATGTCGTGCGGGTCTTTTCCGCGGGTAAATTTAACGGCGGCCGGTTTGAACCGTTGTAGGTGCAACCGGTGACAATCGGGCGATCAATATCGCCGTTCAGATAAGAAACAATCACCTCCTGACCGATACGGGGAACCGCCATAAAACCGTAACCGCTGCCATTCCAGCCCTGGGCGAATCGTACCCAACAGGTGGCGTTTTCATCGGCTTTATCATAACGATCCCAGTGAAAATGGATGCGGATACACCCCTCTTCATTGACATAAATCTCTTCTCCTTCCGGGCCAACCACGGTGGCGATTTCATCACCGTCCGCCAGCGGTTTGTAACGGTATAGCGCTCGCCAGTCTCTATAACCCGAAATAAAACTGAATTCGTTGTGCAGATAAGTACCTGATTCTCCGCTCTGTTCTTGCAGTGCTTGCGGACACTTGCCGTGATGATGGATAGTGACGATTTGCCAGCGGGTGTTCATGGCGTCAACCGGGTGTTCGTTAAGCGCAAAGATTTTACCGGGCATCAGTTTAAAACAGTTGCTTTGCCCACAGCCGGCCTGACGTTGATTCTCGACGGCCTGATGACGACGCTGGACAAACGGTTTCGCCTCTGCGTCTTTCTGAAAACGGCCGTAGCTTTCAAAAAGCTCAAACAAGGTCTTCTGCCCCTCGACACGGGGATCGATATTGGCCCGGTGTGTCAGGCGGTAAGCGGGATTTTGGGGATTGTAGTCCTTATAAATGACCCGATTCGGGGTCATGGAGACCCCCAGACGCACCTGATTAACCACATTCATTTCCGTGGCCGTCTCTATCTGCGGGTTGTAGACCAGCGGTAAATTGGCCGTCATCCCTAAATGGCTGTCGCTGAAAAACAGCTTGTCGTCTTCAAACCAGAAATTTAGCCCCTCTTCGGCAACTAACCGGGCAAAAAAGGCATAATCGGACTCCCGTTTTTGCGTCACATACTCCCGTGTGTAATGAAACTCATCCAGTTGGCAATCGAACAGGATGCCATGTTTTTTCAGTAAACTCTTGAGGATCTCCGGCACGCTTTGCCGATGATAAATCCGGCTGTCCTGATTCAAATTCATCCGCCAGAGCGCGGGCTGGACGGTGAGGTGATAAATGGTACGATGCGCATGCGTATCCCCCCGTATAGCTTGTGAGATAATGCCGCTAACCTGACGTTGCTCAACGTCGTTGAAAACCACCCGGAATTTCACAGA
>NZ_RCWD01000104.1:0-1298 GCF_018448965.1 Photorhabdus hainanensis
TTCATGGCCTCTATGGGATGGGATTGCAGGGTAAAAATTTTGCCCGGACGCAGCAGGATACAGTTGGTTTTGGCGGTACCGACTTTGCTGTAGTTTTGTAACTGTTCCAGCCTCAGTTGGGTAAACGGTTTTCCTTCCGCATCCCACTGGAAACGCCCGTAACTTTCAAACACCGAATGGTGCCCGCTATCGTCGGTTGTCTCCCGGTGTTCAAGTGCGTAGTTGGGGTTAAGAAAGTTACGATCTTTCTGGACCGTGCCGTTCGAACACAGGTATTCGCCATAACTCCACTGGTATGCGGTAGTATCTGTCTCGTCCGTTTCAGGATGCGTATTGTAAGTCAGATCGATACCCGCCCGCATGCCCAGATAGCAATCACAGAACAACAGCTGTTTTTCATCAAACCAGAAAATAATGCCCTCTTCCGCCGCCAGTCGGCACCAGAAATCATAGGCGGATTCGCGTTTTTGCGTGGTGTATTCCCGTTCGGCATGGCGTTTATAGAGCGTATCGCAGGTAAATAAAATACGATGCTCTTTAAGCAGGATCGCTAAGATTTCCGGTACGGACTTTCGATGGAAAATACGGCTGTCCTGATTGAGCGTCATCAGCCACATTGTGGGGCGGACAGTGAAAATATAAAAAGTGCGACGGCCGTCGGTATTATCCTGTTCAGCCCCGGTTATCACCCCATTAATGGTCCGTTCGGTGACGCCATTGCGGGTAATGGTCAGTGACGCGCTGTCCCCCAGTTGTTCATTCAGGGGAATGTCATCACGAGAGCTAACCACCTTTAACGTCAGGCGATAAAGCTGTGACAGCTCTTCCTGCAACGTAAATTGCGAGACCTGAAAGGTGGTTTGGGGCAGTATGCCAATTCGGCAGGTGAAAACTAATCCATCCATATTTGAAACCTTACATAACTGAGCCATTATCCTGAGATGGGGATAACGCAGGAAGCCATTAAACGAGCCATTACAGCGGCTCTTTTAAATAGCGCCGGTCTGTTCCGCGGTAAAAAAATGACAGCGTAAAACAGCCATCATTTAATACGTGGAGTTAGAGAGAACAACAGACCGCTTCCAGCTAAGTAGGATGGAGTGGAGACAGATAACAGATAACAGATAACAGAGAATTTCGCTCTCTAAATATATGACCACAAGATCACGATATTTATCAGATGAACATGAAGAAAATGTGATTAATGTCACGCAAAGTGGCTAATTAATCGCCATCAATGCCGATTTTTCATATTGAATTCTTTGATTAATAAATCGCTCAATAGCTCCTTTTTCAAT
>NZ_RCWD01000105.1:0-1259 GCF_018448965.1 Photorhabdus hainanensis
GGGAGTGTTAGAAATTCTGTGTCATTCCAGTAATATATCTCAAAAAGGAATGACAAATGACTCAATCTTTCGATTTCGACAAAGCCCTGAAAGCGCTTCAGGAGGGTCAGGCACTGACCGGTAAGAATGGCATCCTAACCCCATTGATTAAGCAGCTGACTGAAGCCGCTCTGGCCGCTGAACTTGACTCCCATCTGGCTAATGACCTTGAGGCCAACCGGAGGAATGGCTCCACCAAAAAGACCCTCAAAGCCCCGACCGGCAGCTTTGAACTGGCTACACCACGGGATCGTAATGGGACTTTTGAGCCCCAACTAGTTAAGAAGCACCAGACCACGTTATCAGACGAGATAGAGCGGAAGATTATCCGCCTGTTTGCCCTCGGGATGAGCTACACCGATATCAGCAGAGAAATCGAAGACCTATACGCCTTTAGCGTTTCCAGCGCCACCCTCAGCGCCGTCACGGACAAGGTGCTCCCCGAGCTAAAACAGTGGCAGCAGCGCCCGTTAGAAGCCATTTATCCCTTTATCTGGTTGGACGCCATCCACTACAAAATCCGTGAGGAGGGTCGTTACGTCAGCAAGGCTGTCTATACCGTATTAGCGCTCAATCTTGAGGGAAAAAAGGAAATCCTTGGGTTGTATCTGTCTGAAAATGAAAGCGCAAACTTCTGGCTATCCGTGCTGGTAGACCTGCAAAACCGTGGACTGAAAGATATTCTCATTGCCTGTGTTGATGGTCTGACGGGCTTCCCGGAAGCCATCAACAGCATATACCCGCAAACGGAGGTGCAGCTGTGCGTCATTCACCAGATCCGTAACTCCATCAAATACGTGGCTTCAAAGCACCACAAAGCCTTCATGGCTGATCTGAAACCCGTGTATCGTGCGGTCTCAAAAGACGCAGCAGAAAGCGCGCTGGACGAACTGGAGGCGAAATGGAGCCAGCAGTATCCGGTCGTCATCCAGAGCTGGCGTCGTAAGTGGGGTAACCTGTCGGGTTACTTCCGCTATCCAGCGGGGATCCGCAAGGTCATTTACACAACCAATGCCATCGAGTCAGTCCACCGTCAGTTCAGGAAACTGACAAAAACGAAAGGGGCGTTCCCGAATGAAAACAGTCTGATGAAACTGCTTTATCTGGGGCTTCTCAATGCACAGGAAAAATGGACAATGCCAATACAGAGCTGGAATCTAACGCTGTCGCAACTCTATATTTACTTTGAAGGACGTTTGGATAATGTGATAACGTTGTAA
>NZ_RCWD01000106.1:0-1158 GCF_018448965.1 Photorhabdus hainanensis
GCGATGCGTTGAGCTGACCAGTACTAATGAGCCGAGCGGCTTAACCTTACAACGCCGAAGGGGTTTTGGTGTCAGAAGACAGCAAACAGAAGTCGGAAGACAGAAGAGAGACAGATTTCAGCTTGTTGAACAGATTGCTTCGGGTGGTTGTGTCGGAAGAGACGCAACGGCCGGAAGGAAACCGAATATGCCTGGCGGCGATAGCGCGGTGGTCCCACCTGACCCCATGCCGAACTCAGCAGTGAAACGCCGTAGCGCCGATGGTAGTGTGGGGTCTCCCCATGTGAGAGTAGGACACTGCCAGGCTTTAAATACAGTGGAAACCCCCAGCATAAGCTGGGGGTTTTTGCGTTTTTAAGACATACGACAGTTGCTTTGGCTCCATAAACGTTATAATACTTGTCGAAATTTGCTTTTGTTGACCGTACTCTTATCCCTGCGTTTTTACCGTAAGAGTCCGGTTACCTCACCTTGACAAAAAAAGCGATTTTAAGCAAAGCGATTCTCAGGCCAGGGCAGCAGCTCATTCAACCGATTGTTCGGCCAGACAGGCAGCCGGCTGAGGACATCACGTAACCAGACCCAGGGCTCATGTCCGTTGGCTTTGGCCGTTTCCAGCAGGCTCATTATCATGGCGGCACGTTGCCCTGCGCAGAGCGAGCCCGCAAAAAGCCAGTTCTTTCGCCCGAGCGCCACACCCCGGACCGCATTCTCCGCCCGGTTGTTGTCTATCGGCACCCAGCCATCATCCAGATAACACACCAGCGCCGACCAGCGCTTCAGCGTATAATCTATCGCTTTGCGTAACCCGGAGTTGGGCACCGTTTGGGTCTGAATCTTCTGCAACCAGGACCGGAACTCATTCAGCCACGGCCGGGCATAACGCTGCCGCCACTGACGCCGTTTATCCGGCGGCCGGTGTTTGATTTTTCGCTCCAGCTTGTACAGGTCGCGAATGCCATCCAGCGCCTGTTTCGCTACCGGACTTTGGCTCGCTTTATATTGGTCAAAGAATTTACGACGGGCGTGGGCCCAGCAACCCGCTTCGGTGATATCCGCCCGGGCATGCAGCGCGTTGTAACCGGCATAATCATCCGTCACCAACGTGCCGCCCGACCAGTCTTTCAGCAGGCTCTGGGCATAACGGCCACTGCGGCC
>NZ_RCWD01000107.1:0-1153 GCF_018448965.1 Photorhabdus hainanensis
TAAATAACTTTTCATAATTATAATACACTCACTCTTTTTATTCTCTGCTATTCCTGTAGGGACATGAATTTAAAAACGTTTTCACTTTCTCAAGCAATTGCCACATATACTGACAGCCATGATTTCGTGTCACCGTTTCATGTAAGGATTGCCACAGACGCTCAATTTTATTCAGCCAGGGTGAATAAACAGGTAAAAACAACAGATTAAATTTAGGATGACAAGCCAGCCAATCTCTGACCCGTCGGCTTTTATGGATACTGTAATTATCCAAAATCAAAGTGAGGGTTTCAGCATGACAATACTGGCGTTCAAGTTCTTCCAATACATTGATAACTAACTGAGAATTCTTATTTAACCCGTCAGCATAAGTCACTTTTCCCGTTTGAACATTCAGGCAACCTGCAAAATAATGTTTTTGGTTTTTTCCTGGTGTCACTATACGTTTCTGTTGCCCTTTTAAATACCAGTCAGCCCCGATTTTTGGATTCAGCTCGATGTCGACTTCATCTTCATAAAAAACGGGATGTTTTTCTGAACACTTTGACAATGCCTCGGTAATTTTCGCCATTTTTTCAGGGTACTCGGGATCGGGTAATTTAAGCGTCGGGGCTGCCCTTCGCCACACGATACCCATTTTATGTAAGTAGCGATAGAAGGTACTGATGGATAATTTTATGTTTAATAATTCATTGATTTTAATTATAAAAAACTCAAGACTCCAGCGAGAACGCAGGCAGCCCAATTGCTGGGGAGAAGATTGCAATAAAAAAGACAGTAAAGGATAAAGCGGGATTAAATTCCAGACAGCGGGTCTGCCCACAGGCAGGCTTTTGAGTCCTTCCAGACCATATAAAGTCAACCAGTTTATCCAGCGATAGACAGAAGAACGACTGGCGCAAAGGGTTTTGGCGACCAGAGAGACAGACTCGCCTCGATGCAGCATCAATATGGCCATGAGCCTGCGAGCATAATCTTTATCTCGGGTGTTCTGGATAATTTTTTTCATCTGGCGTCGTTCATTGCGGGGTATAGGTGCTATGATAGGCATAACTCAGTCCGTTTAGTGGTTTGGGATTATCTACAATTGATCAGATTGCAAAAATTGGACTGAGTTCCCTCCAAGTGTTCTACTATTTTGAAAAGTTATTTA
>NZ_RCWD01000108.1:0-1139 GCF_018448965.1 Photorhabdus hainanensis
GAGAACCGGACCGTCAGTCTGGGTTATGACAGTCAGGACCGGCTGCGCAGCCTGACCGCGGCGGGGGCGCTGTGGCGCTGGCGTTACGACCGTCATCACCGGGTGGCGGTCAGTGACCGGCCGGACAACCAGCTGGAGCACTTCACCCATGACCGCCACGGCAACTTAACCTGCTGGACCGATGCCCGCGGCGTAGAATGGCAGGTCGAATACGGCCCGTTTGACCTGCCGGTCGCCCGGCGTGACGGCGAGGGGCATCGCTGGCAGTATCGTTATGATGCCGACACGCTGCAACTGACGCAGGTGATTAACCCGCAGGGGGAAACTTACACCTATACCCTGGATGCGGACGGGCGGGTTATCACCGAGCAGGATTACGCCGGCACGCAGTGGCATTATCGCTATGACCGGTCGGGGAACTGCATTGAAAAGCGGGATGGGGAAGAGAACGTAACCCGTTATGATTATGATGCCGCCCGCCGGCTGACGACGCTGCGCGCCCCGGAAGGGACCACCCGTTATCATTACGACATCCTGGGCCGGCTGTTAACCGTGGACTCCCCGGACAGCGCCCTGCATTTTGAATATGACGAGCAGGACCGGATAGTGCGGGAAATTCAGCCGCACGGCGAGATTCTGCGTCACTACCCGGATAACCGCGCGGTAGAACGGCAGTTGCTGACCGGCGAAACAGCGCCGGTTGCCGGCCCTGCCCGGTTTAGCGGGCAGACCCACCTCTGCCGCTGGCAGAGTCGCCGGGAAGTCAACCGGGTGGGGGAACTGATTACGCTGGCGCTGGAAGGACAGGCACCCCTGACCCTGGAACGGGATGACGCCGGCCGGGACACGGGGCGTTACGTGGACGGGGGATTTATTCTGCGCCAGCAGTACAGCCTGATGGAGCAGTTAACCGCGCAACGGGCCGGCCGCAATCCCCATTTCTTCCGGCCGGCTGAGCTGGATGAGATTGCCGGACCCGCTTACGCGGGGGTGGCCCGCCGGTATGAATACGATGCCGCGCTGAACCTGACCGCCGTCAGTGATGACGGGCAGCCGTTAAATTATCTCCTCAACGGCAACGGCCAGGTGATGTCGGTGGGGGAGGGCCGGACACTGCGGGAGCATTATCAGTATGATGA
>NZ_RCWD01000109.1:0-1128 GCF_018448965.1 Photorhabdus hainanensis
ACTTCAGCCCCAGGATGTGATGAGCCGACATCGAGGTGCCAAACACCGCCGTCGATATGAACTCTTGGGCGGTATCAGCCTGTTATCCCCGGAGTACCTTTTATCCGTTGAGCGATGGCCCTTCCATTCAGAACCACCGGATCACTAAGACCTACTTTCGTACCTGCTCGAGCCGTCACTCTCGCAGTTAAGCTGGCTTATGCCTTTGCACTAACCTCACGATGTCCGACCGTGATTAGCCAACCTTCGTGCTCCTCCGTTACCCTTTGGGAGGAGACCGCCCCAGTCAAACTACCCGCCAGACACTGTCCTCAGCCCGGATGACGGGCTTAAGTGAGAACATCGAGCATTCAAGGGTGGTATTTCAAGGATGGCTCCATGCGGACTGGCGTCCGCACTTCCAGGCCTCCCACCTATCCTACACATCAAGGCTCCATGTTCAGTGTCAAGCTATAGTAAAGGTTCACGGGGTCTTTCCGTCTTGCCGCGGGGACACTGCATCTTCACAGCGAGTTCAATTTCACTGAGTCTCGGGTGGAGACAGCCTGGCCATCATTACGCCATTCGTGCAGGTCGGAACTTACCCGACAAGGAATTTCGCTACCTTAGGACCGTTATAGTTACGGCCGCCGTTTACTGGGGCTTCGATCAAGAGCGTCGCCTCGCGGCTAACCCCATCAATTAACCTTCCAGCACCGGGCAGGCGTCACACCGTATACGTCCACTTACGTGTTTGCACAGTGCTGTGTTTTTAATAAACAGTTGCAGCCAGCTGGTCTCTGCGACTGGCTTCGGCTCCGGAGGCAAACTCCTTCACCTACCGCCAGCGTGCCTTCTCCCGAAGTTACGGCACCATTTTGCCTAGTTCCTTCACCCGAGTTCTCTCAAGCGCCTGAGTATTCTCTACCTGACCACCTGTGTCGGTTTGGGGTACGATTCAATGTCACCTGATGCTTAGAGGCTTTTCCTGGAAGCCGGGCATCAACCACTTCACTGCCGTAGCAGCTCGTCATCACGCCTCAGTGTTACAGAAGAGCGGATTTGCCTGCTCCTCCCACCTACACGCTTAAACCGGGACGACCGTCGCCCGGATGGCCTAGCCTTCTCCGTCCCCCCTTCGCAGTCACA
>NZ_RCWD01000110.1:0-1101 GCF_018448965.1 Photorhabdus hainanensis
TATACCCGTAATCATTGAAGATGCTTGATTTTATCCGAAATGGAGATCATTATCCTCGCTATGAAAATATTTATTACATCAGAACAAAAAATCAAACTTGAACGTCTTCACGACACCACTCGTGATGGTCAGGTACGAGACAGAATAAAAGCTATCCTTCTGGCTTCTGAAGGGTGGAGTTCTGTGATGATCGCCCAGGCATTGCGACTCCATCAGACCACCGTTGACCGCCATATCAGTGATTACCTTAATCAAGGTAAACTTAAATCTGATAATGGAGGGTCTGATAGTTTGCTTTCCCGAGAACAAACTGATTTTTTAATCAATCACTTATCTCAACACCTTTTCCATCACACCCATGAAATCGTGGCCTATGTTGCTCAGCTCTGGAAGATTACCTTTAGCATTCCCGGCATGAATAAATGGCTACACCGTCAGGGTTTTTCTTATAAAAAACCTTGTGGCGTCCCTCATAAATTCGACGCAGAAAAACAGCGACAATTTATTGAATATTATGAGAATCTTAAAGTCACCGCGAAAGACGAACCCATCCTTTTTCTTGACGCTGTTCACCCGACTCAAAGCACCAAACTCAGTTATGGCTGGATGCGAAAAGGCGAGAAAAAAACCGTCAAGACAACAGGAAGCCGGACTCGCCTGAATATATTGGGCGCGCTCAACCTGAATGCCATTGGTCGTACGGTGTTCCAGGAATATCAAACCATCAATGACTACAATATTTGCTGTTTTTTCAATGAAATAAGAAAGTCTTATCCTGACTATCATCAAAAAATTCATCTTATTGTGGATGGGGCGGGTTACAACAAAGCTCATCTTGTGAAGGAGTGGGCTTATGTTAGCAATATTGAGTTACATTACCTTCCTCCCTATAGCCCAAATTTAAACCCAATAGAGCGATTATGGAAGGTCATGAATGAACAGGTTCGAAATAACCGTTATTTCGCTGATAAACATGAATTTCGAGACAACGTCTTCAAATTTTTCACCACAACGCTACCGGATATAGCGGACTCGCTGATGTCTAGAATTAACGACCATTTTCAGGTGCTAAAAACTGCATCTTGAAGTTTCTTGGGTATA
>NZ_RCWD01000111.1:0-1098 GCF_018448965.1 Photorhabdus hainanensis
GCGCGGGCTGGACGGTGAGGTGATAAATGGTACGATGCGCATGCGTATCCCCCCGTATAGCTTGTGAGATAATGCCGCTAACCTGACGTTGCTCAACGTCGTTGAAAACCACCCGGAATTTCACAGACTGTAATAACAGTGATTCCAGATCAATATCGGCCCGTTTACTGACCAGCGTTAAGGATAGAGTAAATAATTCAGATAACTCCTCCTGTAAAGAAAATTCAGCTACCGCAAAAGTTTTTTCCGGCAAATCGGTAATATGACAGAGAAAGTGTAATCCATCGTTCATATGGACTCCTTATTTTTGGTGTTGATGTTTAAGTAAATGAGTAAATTGCTTGATATTTATCATGGTAAGTTTTCCTCAATTCCTACAGCGTTATTTCATATTCATGTACATGAATCGAAAATCGACTTCTTGATCGCCGTAATCTATCTTGCCTCCGGGGTATTCAACCCACTCACCTTTCCCGCGAGTCACTGTAACTTTTGCCATTTTGGTTTCATCCAGTTTGGGCTTAAAGATAATTTTCCATTTAGCTCCTGGAGTTAACCTGAGTCGAAAAGGGAGCATTTTTGATACTTCACCTTGTAAGAATATCCTGTTTGGACGACCTTCAACTACTTTCAAAACAGGGTAAATAACCGGGCTAAAATCAATCGTATTCGATGCAGGGATTTCGCTAATATCTGTCCGGGCAGCATCATTGATAAATGCGATTAAACCGGTTGCTGAATACGGAATAGCATCTTTCACCAGATGGCGGACATCGGTATAACTCACCGATACAAAGGCCCGATCAATCTTCCAATTACATCGGCCGCCGCCATTAAACGGTAATTTCGCCTGAAAGTAACCGGTTTGCGGATCAGCCTTTACATCCTCCAAACGTAATCCGTTATAAGTCGGTACCTTAAAAGGCGACATATTGGAATCCAGACGATATTTAAGGCAATCTTTTGATATATATACCCAAGAAACTTCAAGATGCAGTTTTTAGCACCTGAAAATGGTCGTTAATTCTAGACATCAGCGAGTCCGCTATATCCGGTAGCGTTGTGGTGAAAAATTTGAAGACGTTGTCTCGAAATTCA
>NZ_RCWD01000112.1:0-1069 GCF_018448965.1 Photorhabdus hainanensis
GCAGCTCGTCATCACGCCTCAGTGTTACAGAAGAGCGGATTTGCCTGCTCCTCCCACCTACACGCTTAAACCGGGACGACCGTCGCCCGGATGGCCTAGCCTTCTCCGTCCCCCCTTCGCAGTCACATTCAGTACAGGAATATTAACCTGTTTCCCATCAGCTACGCCGCTCGGCCTCGCCTTAGGGGTCGACTCACCCTGCCCCGATTAACGTTGGACAGGAACCCTTGGTCTTCCGGCGAGCGGGTTTTTCACCCGCTTTATCGTTACTTATGTCAGCATTCGCACTTCTGATACCTCCAGCGGGCCTCACAGCGCCACCTTCAACGGCTTACAGAACGCTCCCCTACCCATCCAGAGAACAGACGTCAGAATACAGCTTACAGATGACGTCCCAGTCCGGTCAGCATTTTCGCAATGACTTCGCAGTCACAGGCGATTGCTATCCAGGACCGGATTAATCAAATCCTTCAAGACACCTTTCCGTCCTCTGTCGTCTGAAATCTGTCCTCTGAATGCCGCAGCTTCGGCGCATGGTTTAGCCCCGTTACATCTTCCGCGCAGGCCGACTCGACCAGTGAGCTATTACGCTTTCTTTCAATGATGGCTGCTTCTAAGCCAACATCCTGGCTGTCTGGGCCTTCCCACATCGTTTCCCACTTAACCATGACTTTGGGACCTTAGCTGGCGGTCTGGGTTGTTTCCCTCTTCACGACGGACGTTAGCACCCGCCGTGTGTCTCCCGTGATAACATTCTTCGGTATTCGCAGTTTGCATCGGGTTGGTAAGCCGGGATGGCCCCCTAGCCGAAACAGCGCTCTACCCCCGAAGATGAATTCACGAGGCGCTACCTAAATAGCTTTCGGGGAGAACCAGCTATCTCCCGGTTTGATTGGCCTTTCACCCCCAGCCACAGGTCATCCGCTAATTTTTCAACATTAGTCGGTTCGGTCCTCCAGTTAGTGTTACCCAACCTTCAACCTGCCCATGGCTAGCTCACCGGGTTTCGGGTCTATACCCTGCAACTACTTCGCCCAGTTAAGACTCGGTTTCCCTGCGGCTCCCCTAT
>NZ_RCWD01000113.1:0-1037 GCF_018448965.1 Photorhabdus hainanensis
TGACCACTTTGTGGCTCATGACTGGGGTGAAGTCGTAACAAGGTAACCGTAGGGGAACCTGCGGTTGGATCACCTCCTTACCTGAGATAGGTTGAGTGCAGTGCTCACACAGATTGTCTGATGAAAGTCGAGAGCAAGGGAGTCTGCGAAGCTGACCATAGGGTCCCCTTCGTCTAGAGGCCTAGGACACCGCCCTTTCACGGCGGTAACAGGGGTTCGAATCCCCTAGGGGACGCCACTTGCGGGATAACGGGTGAAAGGCGTTGTCGATGTGTCTTTAAGCGGATTTTAGGAATCTGTTTAGCGATATAAGCTCTTTAACAATCTGGAACAAGCTGAAAAATTGAAACACTCAGTAATATCGACAAGGTATTATTGGGGAGTCTCTCAAGCTGAGCAATCCGAGACTTTTTCGGGTTGTGAGGTTAAGCGAATAAGCGTACACGGTGGATGCCTAGGCAGTCAGAGGCGATGAAGGACGCGCTAATCTGCGAAAAGCGTCGGTAAGCTGATATGAAGCGATAGAGCCGGCGATGTCCGAATGGGGAAACCCAGTGCGATGCGTCGCACTATCATTAACTGAATCCATAGGTTAATGAGGCGAACCGGGGGAACTGAAACATCTCAGTACCCCGAGGAAAAGAAATCAACCGAGATTCCCCCAGTAGCGGCGAGCGAACGGGGAGCAGCCCAGAACCAGCATCAGCCATAGCATCAGAGGAACGGTCTGGAAAGGCCGGCGAGAGAGGGTGACAGCCCCGTACTCGAAGGTGGTATGGCTGTGAGTTCGACGAGTAAGGCGGGACACGAGAAATCCTGTCTGAAGATGGGGGGACCATCCTCCAAGGCTAAATACTCCTGACTGACCGATAGTGAACCAGTACCGTGAGGGAAAGGCGAAAAGAACCCCGGCGAGGGGAGTGAAAGAGAACCTGAAACCGTGTACGTACAAGCAGTGGGAGCCTTGATTCGTCAGGGTGACTGCGTACCTTTTGTATAATGGGTCAGCGACTTATATTCTGTAGCAAGGTTAACCG
>NZ_RCWD01000114.1:0-950 GCF_018448965.1 Photorhabdus hainanensis
TCTACTTCTCACGTAGAATACGACACCCCAAGCCGCCACTATGCGCACGTTGACTGCCCAGGCCACGCCGACTATGTGAAAAACATGATCACCGGCGCGGCTCAGATGGACGGCGCAATCCTGGTAGTTGCCGCGACTGACGGCCCAATGCCGCAGACTCGTGAGCACATCCTGTTAGGTCGTCAGGTAGGCGTTCCTTACATCATCGTATTCCTGAACAAATGTGACATGGTAGACGATGAAGAGCTGCTGGAACTGGTTGAGATGGAAGTGCGTGAGCTGCTGTCTCAGTACGATTTCCCAGGCGACGATACCCCGGTTATCCGTGGTTCTGCGCTGAAAGCGCTGGAAGGCGATGCCGAGTGGGAAGCGAAGATCATTGAACTGGCCGATGCCCTGGACAGCTACATCCCAGAACCAGAGCGTGCAATCGACCAGCCATTCCTGCTGCCAATCGAAGACGTATTCTCGATTTCAGGCCGTGGTACCGTGGTAACCGGTCGTGTAGAGCGCGGTATTGTTAAAGTGGGTGAAGAAGTTGAAATCGTGGGTATCAAAGACACCACGAAAACCACGTGTACTGGCGTAGAAATGTTCCGCAAACTGCTGGACGAAGGCCGTGCGGGTGAGAACGTCGGCGTTCTGCTGCGTGGTACCAAACGTGACGAAATCGAGCGTGGTCAGGTACTGGCCAAACCGGGTTCAATCAAGCCACACACCACTTTCGAATCAGAAGTTTATATTCTGAGCAAAGACGAAGGCGGCCGTCATACGCCATTCTTCAAAGGCTACCGTCCACAGTTCTACTTCCGTACAACTGACGTAACCGGCACAATCGAGCTGCCAGAAGGCGTGGAAATGGTGATGCCAGGCGATAACATTCAGATGAAAGTGACCCTGATTGCGCCAATCGCAATGGACCAGGGTCTGCGCTTCGCTATCCGTGAAGG
>NZ_RCWD01000115.1:0-883 GCF_018448965.1 Photorhabdus hainanensis
TCCTTCGCCACTAACTGGCCGCCGTCGTTGTTAAACTGACCCGGGGTTTTCGCGCTAAAACGGTCGGCGTTGACGGTAGCGCGAGCGGTACTGATGCCCGATTGACTGGCAGTCAGTTGAATCTGCCTGGCCGCCGTCTGGCTGTCGCTCAGGTCAATCTGTTGACTGTGGATAGCCAGCGTATCGGCGGCCAGATTTTTGCCATTGGCCTGAACGTGTTGTTTGGCCGTCAGGGTCAAGGAGCCGGGTAACGTGGTACGCCCTTTATCATCCAGCCCCGCAGCCCATACGCTGTCGTGACCACTGTGTATCGTGCCTGCTCTGGCGGTGATATTGCCCCGTGCCTCAACCCGGCCGCTATTGTTCAGTTGTTCGCCTGATTGCAAGGTCGCCGTCGATTGAGACAGCAGTTTGCCCTGATTGTCTATCTTTGCGGTACTGGTTAATTGCAACGCGTCACGACTGCTGATAGCGCCGCGGTTCTCTATCCGGCCATCAGCGGTGATATGGACCTCGCCGGCAGACGCGCCGATATTGCCGGCATTATGCACGCCCACCCCCGATTCGGTGCCTATCAGCCTGATTTTATGGGCGTACATGCCGCCCAGCGCCGCCACATCCAGCGCAAACGCCGGGTGCTTTTCATCGTCAACCGATTTTTTCTCAATCTGCTGATGCGCCGCATCGACAATATTGCGCCCGGTAGTCACTTTCAGGTCTTGCGCGTGTAATTTGGCGTTAATCGCCACGGAGCGGGCGATAATATCGGTGTAACTTTGCTGCGTGCTGTCCATGCCGTGTCCGTCAATCCGCACTTCCCCCTGACGGACATCAAACCCTTTCAGCCGGCCCTGTTCCATCAGCGCCTGTCCGGTGGTGAGCG
>NZ_RCWD01000116.1:0-840 GCF_018448965.1 Photorhabdus hainanensis
GCCAGATAACCGGCGCCGGTGAGGTGACCCTGCAAGCCGGGCAGGATTTGAACGCCACCGCCGCCCACGTCAACGCCGGTCGACAACTGACGGCGCAGGCCGGCAATAACCTGACGCTGACCACCGGGACGGCTTCATCCGATTTAGTGGAGCACAGTAAACAAACCAGCAAAGGCTGGCTGTCGAAATCGTCAGTGGAAACCCACGACGAAGTGCATGACCGGCAGGCGCTCAGTACCACATTCAGTGGCGATAAGGTCAATCTCCAGGCAGGTAAAAACTTAAATATCAGCGGCAGCAATGTCGCCGGTACGCAGGATGTCAACCTGAACGCCGGTCATCAGCTCACCGTCACCACCGCAGCCGAAGCGCGCGATGAAACCCATTTGCGGCAGGAGAAAAAATCCGGCCTGATGGGCACCGGCGGGATTGGCTTCACCTTAGGGAAAGCCAGTCAGAAAGTCACCACCGACAGTGACAGCCAGCTGAGTAAAGGCAGCACGGTCGGCAGCAGCCAGGGCAATGTCACCCTCAACGCCGGAGAACAGCTCCGGGTTCACGGCAGCGAGGTGATTGCCGGTCAAGACCTGACGCTGACCGGTCAACAGGTCGATATCACCAGCGCGGAAAACCGCCATCACACCACGACAAAAACCGAGCAAAAACAGAGCGGCTTAACCGTGGCGCTGAGTGGCGCCGCCGGGGGTGCCGTCAACAGCGCGGCGCAAACCGCCAGAGCCGCTCGCAATGAAAGTGACCCGCGAGTGAAAGCCCTGCAAAATACTCAAGTCGCGCTGAGCGGGGTACAGGCCGTGCAGGCCGGCCGACTGGCGGAAGCTC
>NZ_RCWD01000117.1:0-820 GCF_018448965.1 Photorhabdus hainanensis
GCGCTGTCCCCGGCGGCAACAATGCTCCCCTGATTATTATTCAGTTGGGAGGCACTGAGTCGGAACGCGTGGCCCGCTTCCAGCCGGCCCGACTGATTGTCCAGCGTGTCTTTGACCGCCAGTGTCAGCGAGCCTTTTTCGGCGGCCACGATATTGCCGTGACGATTATCGACGGTTGTTGCTTTAAGGTTCAGGTTACCGTTGCCTGCAAGGGTGCCGTGCTGGTTATCCAGCATTCGGGTGGTGAGGGACAGCGTATCTTTGCCCTGTTGTTGCATCACGCCGCCTTGATGGCTCAGGGTGTCGGCGTTGACGGTTATCTGCCCGGCCTGAGTTTCAGCGTGGTTGAGTTGCAGTTCACCTGCCTGTATCGTCAGGGCGCCATTGGTCAGTAGTTTGCCCTTATCACCCAGCCACCGTTGGGTGTTGAGCGACAGTTTCCCGTTGCCCGCCAGTTGCACCGTCCCCTGAATGTTATCGGCCTGATGCGCGGTGAGATGCAACTCCTCGCCCTGACTGGCAATAGTGCCCTGACGGTTGTTGAGCTGGTCAGTGGTGAGGGTCAGTTTCCCCTGATTGAACACTGTCCCCTCATGGTTATTCAGGGCGCGGGTATGGAGCGCCAGTTCACCGGTCCCGGTCTGGTTAATTTTTCCTTTCAGGTTAGAGATATCTGGGGTTGTGAGGTGGATTTCCTTCGCCACTAACTGGCCGCCGTCGTTGTTAAACTGACCCGGGGTTTTCGCGCTAAAACGGTCGGCGTTGACGGTAGCGCGAGCGGTACTGATGCCCGATTGACTGGCAGTCAGTTGAATCTGCC
>NZ_RCWD01000118.1:0-807 GCF_018448965.1 Photorhabdus hainanensis
TCTTATCAATAAAATTGCGCGAAGTCCGGCGATAAATTTCACCGTTAAGCCCGGTTTTCTGGTCGGCGTTACGATGCAGCACCCGGCTAAGCTGGACCGCCAGGTTTTGGCTTTTGCCCCGGTATTGAATTGCCTGATTCAGCCCGGCTATCGTCTGGGTATAATCGTAATGACTGGCCGTCACGCTCGCCATCCAGTAGCCGAAAGGCAGGGAGTAATAGAGCGTGTCGTTCTGGCTGCCTTTCCCGGCAGATGAGTGAATATCGCGTCCCCCGGAGAGATAGAACAGATCGCTGAGCGCCAGGGGGTTATCCAGAAAGAAGGTGAGTCCGCCCTGATAACGCCCGGTGCTTTTAGACCCGGTATCATCCAGATACGTGGCGACTCGCCAGTGCCGGGACTGACGCCAGTCCAGCACAATATCGCTCTCCCCCGGCTGCGCGGCCGGAACAATATTCATATCAGCCTGCACGGTGGGGAAACGTTGCAAGTTTTCCAATCCCTGCTCGATATCCCGTAAATCCAACAGCTTGCCTTCACGTGCGGGAAAGGGCGTGATGCGTTGAATATAATGGCCGCTATCCGGGGTATAGCGAATATGCCGGATTTTGCCCGGTATCATCACCAGTTTTAGCATTTGGGTACGCAGATCCTGGGAAGGAGCCAGAACCCGGCTGGTAACATAGCCGTGATTAATGAGCTGATCTTGCAACTGGGTTATCAGCCGGCTAATGCCTTTATCGCCCAGGCAATGGTTTTCGCCCTGTTGGGCGACACGTCGGAACGGTAACCAGTGCGGGAAATTTT
>NZ_RCWD01000119.1:0-791 GCF_018448965.1 Photorhabdus hainanensis
TCATGAGTTTATTTCATTATATGGTCATGAAGAACAATGCCAGAAACAGGTGTTCGATATGCGCTGGCCTACGGGGTATCACTGCCCTCATTGTGGGCATGATAAGTATTGCCAGTTAAAATCTCGTCTCCTTTATCAGTGCAATCAATGCCATCATCAGACATCTTTGACGGCCGGCACATTGTTTTCTGCGTCAAAATTACCTTTAACTGTGTGGTTTTTGGCGATTTATCTCATGACTCAGGAGAAAAATGGGATTTCTGCACTTGAATTGTCACGTCAACTGGGCATTTCCTACAATGCGGCATGGCGTATGAAACACAAGCTAATGAAAGCAATGAAAGAACGGGATGACGAAAAGCCTCTCGGCGGGTTTATTCAGCTTGACGACGCATACTGGGGAGGGGCTCAGCATGGCCCCCGAGGGCGAGGGGCAAAAGGGAAATGCCCTTTCGTTGCGGCAGTTTCAATGAATGAAAAGGGCCACCCTATGTTCATGCGTTTCAGCGTTGTGAAAGGGTTTAAGACCGAGGAACTGACCCGTTGGGCTAAAGTGCATCTCAAACCAGAATCTCTTGTTATTTCAGATGGATTAGCCTGCTTTCGGGGGATTGAGCAAGCCGGGACTTTCCATTTGCCCCTCGTTACCGGCGGTGGAGCGCAGAGTGTTAAGCTTCCTTATTTTCAGTGGGTTAACACAATGATAAGTAATGTAAAAAATTCGATACGCGGAACATATCATTCGATTAGCAAAAAGTATTTACCTCGTTATCTTGCCGAATTCTGTTTCA
>NZ_RCWD01000120.1:0-742 GCF_018448965.1 Photorhabdus hainanensis
GCGATAATATCGGTGTAACTTTGCTGCGTGCTGTCCATGCCGTGTCCGTCAATCCGCACTTCCCCCTGACGGACATCAAACCCTTTCAGCCGGCCCTGTTCCATCAGCGCCTGTCCGGTGGTGAGCGTAGTGCGATGTGAGTTAATGAAACCGCAACCGTTACAGGTGATACCGGAAGGATTGGCAATAATCACCTCGGCTTTATGCCCGGCCACTTCAATCCAGCCGTTGAGGCGACTGGGGTCACGACTGTTGACTTCGTTAAGAATAACGCTGGCGTCCCCTTTGGCTAGCCACGGATTGCCTGCGACCATACCGCCCAGTTGCGTCTGGGTGGCCTGATGGCTGTTATTGAGGATCACCCCCTGTTTATCCACGTCAAACTGACGGTAGGTATTGTGGGAAACGCCGTCGGCGCCCGGGGTCTGGATATTGACCTGCGGCGTGCCGTTGGCGCTGCGAATGATGGTGGGCTGCTGACGGCCCGGCGCCTGTCCGTCGGCCACAATCGCCGCCTGTACGGTGAGCGAAACTCCGCCAAGGGCTAACAACAACCCAAACCGTAGCGCGGTGAGTCGGCAACGACGCTGCGGTGAAGAGGGGCGATGAGCGCGGCGTCCGGCTCTTCCCCGTCCGGCCCGCGCTATCTCGGCCACCACCATCCACAGCTGGCGAGATTGATTAAAGATAATACGATATAACTGCTTGTTCATGATTTTTGCTCCATACAACACTACCCACC
>NZ_RCWD01000121.1:0-692 GCF_018448965.1 Photorhabdus hainanensis
GGATTACCACCGATACGGGCAGTCAGACCCACTGGTATGCTAAAAAAACCAAAAAGAAAAAGTTCGGGTTCGGTGGCACCAAAACCTCGCAGGGGAAAAGCCGCAGCAATTATGACCCGGCCCCCGTCATAGAAACCATCGACCTGAAAACGCTGGCCTGGCAGGAGAATACCCGTCCACAGGGCACCGATATCACGATTACAGACCGACAGACCAGTCAGATACATTCTGCCCCCACGACGGTCACGCCGGTGAACGGTATCAAAAATCAGCCACTGAGTTTGCCCCCGGAGACCGTCAAAGGGCAAACAGTCGACCCGGTGATACGCGTGGTGACGCCCGATACCCGCCTGCCGGATAACAGCCTGTATACCGTGCAACCGGGCAGCGACAGCCACTATCTGGTCGAGACCGACCCGAAATTTACCCAGTATAAACAGTGGCTGGGTTCTGACTATATGCGGCAACAATTAACTCACGACCCGGCGCTGGTCCACAAACGCCTGGGCGATGGGTTCTACGAACAGCGTCTGGTGCGTGACCAAATCACCCAACTGACCGGCCGGCGCTATCTGCCGGGCTACAACAACGACGAAGCCCAGTTTAAAGCGCTGATGGATGCCGGTGTCGCTTTTGGCAAACAGCAGCAATTAACGCCGGGCGTCGCCTTAAGCCCGGCACAGATGGCGTTG
>NZ_RCWD01000122.1:0-670 GCF_018448965.1 Photorhabdus hainanensis
ACTAGTATGGCCCGGGGGATCCTTAAGTCGTGTCCTTCTCCTACGATCTTGTGAACGATGGATATTTTCTTTCTAAACTTTAAACAAACAGTGGAGAGATGTTGTTGTGTGTGGAACGACGCTTAGCCTACCGAGGAAGATCCAGACTACAATAGAATATGTGGCCAAAACTCTCCGCAACTTCAGCAGCAAAAAGGATATTATTGACATAACCTCCTCACAAAAAGTACACAAATGGCTAAATAACAGAGCCCCTCTTTTTACTAGGGAAATGGTGGATGTGGACTTTAGAATTTAAGATAATAAAGCTCTTGATCCCAATGTTATTTCCATGTGAGGGACATTAAATTGAGTAACCTTTGCCACATACCCTCTCCCAGAGTCCATTCTCTAAAACTTGAAGCTCCGCCCCTTTTTACGCACATTAGGCTTCCAATTACGGTCAATGGTCTTGAAGATTGGGAGCTTTTGAAGAGTAATAAGAACCATCACAAAAAGGAACCCAGAAGCCGGGAGTGTCTACCAAAAAAATTCAAGGGTTAAAAAAAAGTGACATTTTCTCCTGTTTTTTACACATGATTTTGAATGCTGATGGGTCCACGTCCAGCTCTAACGGTAGGTTCATGGTTCTCCAAAGTTGCTTTCTTGTCAGAATTGAGCCACATCAGGT
>NZ_RCWD01000123.1:0-648 GCF_018448965.1 Photorhabdus hainanensis
ACGTAACCGCCTAATTAACCCCACATATCCGACAGATTAATCTTTTGTCATAGTGAGTTTTCTTTTATTGAGAGGGCGAATCACTATGACACTCACTGAAAAACAGCAACACTGGGCGGCAGTTATTGCTTCCCAAAAGCAGAGCGGGCTAACGGTGACGGCGTTTTGCCAGCACCATGAGATTAATCCGGCCACATTTTACTATTGGACAAAAAAGCTCCGGCAACAGCACGAGCCCCAACGCCTGCATCCCGTTGTGGTTGAGGAGCATTCCGAGGCCGAACACACCGTCACGCTCTTTCTGCCCAACGGACTCCGGGCTGAGTTGCCGGCCAGGTTATCCACCGCGCAAATCCGCCACTGGATTGAGGCGCTGCGATGATACCGGTCGGCACAATTTATCTGGTATCCGGTCATACCGACAGGCGAAAATCCATCGACGGGCTGGCGAGTGTGGTTGACGCGCTGGGTCTGGAGCCGCTCAGTGACGCCGGGTTTATTTTTTGTAACCGTCATCGCGATAAGCTCAAAATTTTGTTCTGGGATACCAATGGCTTCTGGCTCTACTACCGCCGGCTGGAAAAAGGCCGCTTTCAGTGGCCCGCTCCGGTGTCAGACGGCACGGTACACATTACACGCCAGCAACTG
>NZ_RCWD01000124.1:0-648 GCF_018448965.1 Photorhabdus hainanensis
TGGCGACTTATCAGACCGGACTCTTTCATCAGACGACGCACCTTCCAGCGACCTATCGGAATACCGGCTTTTCTCAATTGGTGCATTAACGTGCGACTCCCCGCCGCCCCACGGCTGGCTGAGTGCAGTTCCCTGAGCCGCACCTTAATTTTCAGTCGGTTATCATCAATCCCTTTCCGGCTCCCGGCATAATAAGCACTACGAGAAACATTCAAGAGACGACAAAGGTCAGTGACCGGTCAACACCGACTTAGCCGTGTGATTAAAGCGTAAACTTGCTGGGGGTTTCGCTCATCAACACGGCAGCCTGCTTTAAAATGGCTTTCTCCATTTCCAGACGCCTGACCTGGGCTTCCAGCGCTTTAATGCGCTGTTGTTCAGGTGTCAGCGCGATACCGGAAGGGGTAATCCCGTTCAGTTCGGCCTGATATTGTTTTATCCACTTGCGCAAGGTGCTGGGGTCGAGTTCAAGAGCCCGGGCCACATCAGGCACACGTTGCCGGTGTGTAATAACTTGTGTAATCGCCTCCAGCTTGAATTCCGTGGAGAAGCGACGTTTAGTTTGATGATTGTTCATAGACTACACCTCAATTGACTGTTGTCACATTAACAGGCTTTTGATGTGTCCGGGAATATTAGACCACAACA
>NZ_RCWD01000125.1:0-647 GCF_018448965.1 Photorhabdus hainanensis
ATTTCCCCTGAATATCCATTAGAGCGGGTTCGGTTTATTTTGGACGATACCCAATCCCCCTGCGTCGTCACTCAGCAAAAGTATCTGGCAACGCTGGCGACAGAGACGCAACCATATGCGGTGCAACCGGTACTGATAGCGGCGGATGACCCGACAATCACCGCAGGCCAGCCGGTAAACAATCCGGCATCGGTAAACCAACCCTCAGATTTGGCTTATATCATTTATACCTCAGGCACCACCGGCCAGCCGAAAGGGGTCATGATTGAGCACAAAAATGTGGCGCATCTGGTGGCGGCACAGACAGCGCTTTTTCATGCGACAAAGAGAAAAAAAGCCTTAATGTTTGCTGCTTATGTTTTTGACGCCTCGGTTTCCGAGTTATTCCTCAGCCTGCTTCATGGTCATACTATTTACCTTTGCAGCGAAACAGAACGTAATGTCCCCGCAGTTGAAAAACTGATTCAACGGGAAAGCATTGAAATAGCCACCTTACCCCCGGCCATACTGAAATTATTAACGGGCGCTCAGTTGCCTTCCCTGCAATTATTAGTCACCGCCGGAGAGTCACCTTCTCCAGATTTTCTTGACTACTTCAGCCAACACAACGGCATACTGAATGCTTACGGCCCGACAGAAGTGACCGT
>NZ_RCWD01000126.1:0-640 GCF_018448965.1 Photorhabdus hainanensis
ACCACGGGATCGTAATGGGACTTTTGAGCCCCAACTAGTTAAGAAGCACCAGACCACGTTATCAGACGAGATAGAGCGGAAGATTATCCGCCTGTTTGCCCTCGGGATGAGCTACACCGATATCAGCCGGGAAATCGAAGACCTGTACGCCTTTAGCGTTTCCAGCGCCACCCTCAGCGCCGTCACGGACAAGGTGCTCCCCGAGCTAAAACAGTGGCAGCAGCGCCCGCTGGAAGCCATTTATCCCTTTATCTGGCTGGACGCCATCCACTACAAAATCCGTGAGGAGGGTCGTTACGTCAGCAAGGCTGTCTATACCGTATTGGCGCTCAATCTTGAGGGAAAAAAGGAAATCCTTGGGTTGTATCTGTCTGAAAGCGAAGGGGCAAACTTCTGGCTATCCGTGCTGGTAGACCTGCAAAACCGTGGACTGAAAGATATCCTCATTGCCTGTGTTGATGGTCTGACGGGCTTCCCGGAAGCCATCAACAGCATCTACCCGCAAACAGAGGCGCAGCTGTGCGTCATTCACCAGATCCGTAACTCCATCAAATACGTGGCTTCAAAGCACCACAAAGCCTTCATGGCTGATCTGAAACCCGTGTATCGTGCGGTCTCAAAAGACGCAGCAGAAAGCGCG
>NZ_RCWD01000127.1:0-635 GCF_018448965.1 Photorhabdus hainanensis
CAGCTGTACTGCGGACAGACATAACGCCGGACAACAAACGTCGCGGGGCGATATTCCAGTCGCTCACTGACTTCATCACGCAAAAAGCGCAGGGCATGACCGCAATCCGGGCAGCTCGCCGTCTCCGGCGCCAGCCGGATATCTTCACGGGGTAAAGTCGCCGGCAAAGGCTGACGTTTAGGATGAGACGCGGGCGCGTCTTCCCTGATATGCAGGCGTGAGAGCTGGGTTTCCAGTACCGCGATATCGGTATCGGCATCTTCCTCAAACTGACTGCGTTTGGGACCGGCTGGCAGGGTTTCGCTGTGCGCGCCAAAACGCCAGCGTTGCGCCTGTTTCAGGGCCTCTTCCAGCTGGCGAATATAATCACATTGTTGCTGAAGCAGCGCCAGTGCCCGCAGGCGGAACTGGCCGGGGTCATCCAGCGCGATTAAGTCATTGAGCGTCATACCGACAGTGTACCGGATAATTCCCCGTCGTTATCCGGTAAAAGTGTGACCGGGGTAACGGAATTAGCTTCGCCAGCCGGACAGGTCATCTCCCTCGACTTGTTGCCAGTGAATGCCGCGGATGAGCCAGTCAAACTGGGCGGGCGTCATCACCCAGCTGCGCTCGCCCTGCTTCGGCCAGACAAA
>NZ_RCWD01000128.1:0-624 GCF_018448965.1 Photorhabdus hainanensis
GCGTGCTTAAGGCGTCCAGCGTCAGGTTATGGCCTGCGGTTATCTCGGTGTGACCGTCTTTACCGGCATTTTTGACGTCACTGGCGGTTAATTGCACATTGTTGATGGCGCTCAGCGATAAGGCGCCCTTATCGTTCCGCACATAGATGCCTGCCGGACGGTCTAACCAACGGTTAGCCTCATCCCCGCGCATGGTCGATGCGCTGGTGATATCGTGGCCTGTCAGAGTCACCCGGTCATCGCCCTGAATCCGGCCGCCCCGGTTGGTGAGCGTCTGTTGAGCTGTCAAATCCACTTTGCCGCCGCGAATAAAGCCGCTGTTGGTCAGATTGTTGGCGGTCAGTTGGGTGACGTCACGCCCGCTAATTGTGCCGCTGTTAGTGATATCGCCCTGACTGTTGAGCGCCACGGTATTCCCGGCCAGCAAGGCACCGTCACTGCTCAGGTCGCCCTGACGGACGCGGGCATAAACCTGCGGCACGGTGACCACCTCGGTTGTGCCATCCGGCAGGGTCACGGTTTGATTGGTCAGCCAGATAATATCCGAGGTCAGCAACGCCATCTGTGCCGGGCTTAAGGCGACGCCCGGCGTTAATTGCTGCTGTTTGCCAAAAGCGACACCGG
>NZ_RCWD01000129.1:0-621 GCF_018448965.1 Photorhabdus hainanensis
AAAATAAAACCATAAAATTAATTTGAAATTATTAATGCTGGTTATTAAATGATTAATATTAATCTATTTTTTATACAATGCTGTTACAAAATAATCACATTGGCCTGTTTTTTGCCTTGTCATATAACCTCTTGTTTTTGCTGCTATCTTAACCAACCCCCTATTTTAGTTGCCCGGTTGATAATCAACCCTAAACATTGATCGTTAAGTTAAATTTGTGGTTAATGCTGTTTCGACATTGTGGAATAGAAAGTCAATGAAAAGCAGTATTTTGGTATTAACGGTTTTTTGTAGCGTAGCCTCAGGCAGTCAAGCCGCCGACATCGCAGATCAACAACTCATTCATCAACAGGCCCGTCAGCACGCGCTGGAAGCTCAATTAGCCCCGCCGCCTGCGGAAGTTCATCTGTCGGTACCGGAAACCGGGGAGTCAGCCGCCTTTGCGGTGGAAACCCCCTGTTTTCCTGTCACTCATGTGGTATTGGCAGGCACCGAAAATTTCCCGCACTGGCTACCGCTCCGGCGTGTCGCCCAACAGGGCGAAAACCATTGCCTGGGCGATAAAGGCATTAGCCGGCTGATAACCCAGTTGCAAGATCAGCTCATCAATCACGGCTATGT
>NZ_RCWD01000130.1:0-604 GCF_018448965.1 Photorhabdus hainanensis
ACCGCAGCAATGGCAGGTTTTCGAACTGGCGAACCACTGATCCAGTTTGACCAGATGGACGCCTGCCGCTGCGGCTTTGTATTCCAGTTTCTTGATGAAGCCATGCCAGCCCGCATCCCCGATAGCGCGGGCAAGGTGGTGATTCTTCATCATGTTGGCCGATTTCAGCGTCTCCACAATTATCGCTTGGTTTTCGTCAACCATTGAACGAGACAGTTTGTGTTGAAAATCGGCGCGGGCATTCGCTACCCGCTCATGTACGGCGGCAAGCCTCTGTCGTGCTTTACGACGGTTGGCGCTGCCTTTTTGTTTCCGGGAGAGGGCCTTCTGTTTACGCCTCAGATTACGGCCGGCATTGATAAGATGACGGGGATTGGCCATCTTATCTCCGCTGGATTTGACAGCGTAGTGAGACAATCCCATATCCAGACCTGTCATCTGGGTTATCAAAGCGGGCTTCGCGGGCGCGGCCAGGCCGTCATCACAGAGTATCGAGGCGTAGTATTTACCGGTGGCTGAACGGCTCAGCGTCATGCTTTTCACCTCTCCGGTCATTTCACGGTGCAGACGGGCTTCTATCGGCGATAATTTGGGTATTTTTATT
>NZ_RCWD01000131.1:0-600 GCF_018448965.1 Photorhabdus hainanensis
GCCGCAGTGGCCGTTATGCCCAGAGCCTGCTGAAAGACTGGTCGGGCGGCACGTTGGTGACGGATGATTATGCCGGTTACAACGCGCTGCATGCCCGGGCGGATATCACCGAAGCGGGTTGCTGGGCTCACGCCCGCCGCAAATTCTTTGACCAATACAAAGCGAGCCAAAGTCCGGTAGCGAAACAGGCGCTGGATGGCATTCGTGACCTGTACAAGCTGGAGCGAAAAATCAAACACCGGCCGCCGGATAAACGGCGTCAGTGGCGACAGCGTTATGCCCGGCCGTGGCTGAATGAGTTCCGGTCCTGGTTGCAGACGATGCAGGCCCAAATGGCCCCCCACTCTGGGTTACGCAAAGCGATAGATTACACGCTGAAGCGCTGGCCGGCGCTGGTGTGTTATCTGGATGACGGCCGGGTGCCGATAGACAACAACCGGGCGGAGAATGCGGTCCGGGGTGCGGCGGTCGGCCGAAAGAACTGGCTTTTTGCGGGTTCACTGCCCGCGGGGCAACGTGCCGCCATGATAATGAGCCTGTTGGAAACCGCCAGAGCCAACGGACATGAGCCCTGGGTCTGGTTACGTGATGTCCTCAGCC
>NZ_RCWD01000132.1:0-579 GCF_018448965.1 Photorhabdus hainanensis
TGACCACTTTGTGGCTCATGACTGGGGTGAAGTCGTAACAAGGTAACCGTAGGGGAACCTGCGGTTGGATCACCTCCTTACCTGAGATAGGTTGAGTGCAGTGCTCACACAGATTGTCTGATGAAAGAAGAGAATACGTTATCGTGACAGGCTTGTAGCTCAGGTGGTTAGAGCGCACCCCTGATAAGGGTGAGGTCGGTGGTTCAAGTCCACTCAGGCCTACCAAACGCTTTTCCTCTTTGCCATTTTAAACGCTGCATTACTCATGTGCTCGCGCACACTGCGTGATTCGCGTTGAAACTGGCTGTGATGAAAAGGTTTGTATAAAATTCTGCGATAGCGGTCTATTTCTGTATGGGGCTATAGCTCAGCTGGGAGAGCGCCTGCCTTGCACGCAGGAGGTCAGCGGTTCGATCCCGCTTAGCTCCACCATACTAAACGTAGTTCAGAGTATATTGGCGACAGTATGCTGCGAATTATTTTGCTCTTTAACAATCTGGAACAAGCTGAAAAATTGAAACACTCAGTAATATCGACAAGGTATTATTGGGGAGTCTCTCAAGCTGAGCAATCCGAGAC
>NZ_RCWD01000133.1:0-575 GCF_018448965.1 Photorhabdus hainanensis
AACAAGCTGAAATCTGTCTCTCTTCTGTCTTCCGACTTCTGTTTGCTGTCTTCCGACACCAAAACCCCTTCGGCGTTGTAAGGTTAAGCCGCTCGGCTCATTAGTACTGGTCAGCTCAACGCATCGCTGCGCTTACACACCCAGCCTATCCACGTCTTCGTCTTAAACGTTCCTTCCGTGACTCTAAGTCAAGGGAAGACTCATCTCAAGGCAAGTTTCCCGCTTAGATGCTTTCAGCGGTTATCTCTCCCGCACTTAGCTACCGGGCGATGCCATTGGCATGACAACCCGTACACCAGCGGTGCGTCCACTCCGGTCCTCTCGTACTAGGAGCAGCCCCTTTCAATCTTCCTGCGCCCACGGCAGATAGGGACCGAACTGTCTCACGACGTTCTAAACCCAGCTCGCGTACCACTTTAAATGGCGAACAGCCATACCCTTGGGACCTACTTCAGCCCCAGGATGTGATGAGCCGACATCGAGGTGCCAAACACCGCCGTCGATATGAACTCTTGGGCGGTATCAGCCTGTTATCCCCGGAGTACCTTTTATCCGTTGAGCGATGGCCCTTCCAT
>NZ_RCWD01000134.1:0-575 GCF_018448965.1 Photorhabdus hainanensis
ACTAGTATGGCCCGGGGGATCCTTGGACCGTTAATTCATATATCGAAGTAGCAGGTTGTTGCCCCGCCTGATGTTGCCACTACTTGCTCATGACAGTTTTTTTAGGCAATGCAAACTACTATTTGATATTTTTTTCCAAGTACAGTTGTAGGGTACTCCTTATACTGATTCTTCTGAGCCTGTACGGGGAGCATTAGGTACTGATGTAGTAGGAGTTGAGCTTCACAAATTCACCAGGTAAGCCCAAATTTATTTTCTGCTTGGACAGGTCCACCTCACATGGGTCTGTCTAATATATTAAAAGAGGGATTTTCTTTGCTGTATTGCAGCCCAGTATATCTGTTACTTACAGTAGTAGTCCATTATTGCTGGCCTAGGGGCTTTTGCTCCTACACGAACACCACTCTGTAAAATTTGAGGTCGTCCTTAGAGTCAAACCATTCATGGAGCGCTCTGTGCATCTACCAACTATCGCTAAGCATTCACTTGGTTGGTTTAAGTGGAGGCAACTCCATTATCTTCTAGCATACCCTTCCCAGGCTACATGTAGAAAGAGATCAGTTGGGCCCAAATCT
>NZ_RCWD01000135.1:0-569 GCF_018448965.1 Photorhabdus hainanensis
GGAGATATATCATTTTTGGCATCAAGAGCGACTTTCTATTGATAGAGAGCGGCAAACCTGGGCCAGCCGATATATTCCTGTGTTGCACAATAATGTATTTTTATCGGAGAAAGCGATTGCTACGATTACCTTGCAGGATGAAGCAGGATAATCGCTGCCTTGAATTAGGATTGAGTTATTATCTGTGATTATTTTGGGTAATGAAATCTATTCTCATTCGCATTATCTAATTGAGAATCATTATTTTTTACCTCGGCGTAGCATATTGTTGTTGGGGTAAGATAAGATTAAGATTGGAATAATACATTTATTGTGTTTTTGTTTGTATATAACATACTGAAAGTAATGGAAATATATGTCTTATTCTGGGTTTATGACGCGAAAATATCAATGTGATGAATTTGGTTCATATTATTTAGATCGATGCAACCTTTTTGTGTATACAAATCACATTCCGTTTAAGATTGGTTTAAATATACTGAATTTTGCCGTTGAGATTAAACAAATTGTGCTGTTTGATAAAAAAACACTTGATTTTAATATGCGCTAATGAGGAGAATTGACTTATT
>NZ_RCWD01000136.1:0-549 GCF_018448965.1 Photorhabdus hainanensis
TGCCCCGAGCCTCAACCCGACCACTATTGTTCAGTTGTTCGCCTGATTGCAAGGTCGCCGTCGATTGAGACAGGAGTTTGCCCTGATTGTCTATCTTTGCGGTACTGGTTAATTGCAACGCGTCACGACTGCTGATAGCGCCGCGGTTCTCTATCCGGCCATCAGCGGTGATATGGACCTCCCCGGCAGACGCGCCGATATTGCCGGCATTATGCACCCCCACCCCCGCTTCGGTGCCTATCAGCCTGATTTTATGGGCGTACATGCCGCCCAGTGCCGCCACATCCAGCGCAAACGCCGGGTGCTTTTCATCGTCAATCGATTTTTTCTCAATCTGCTGATGCGCCGCATCGACAATATTGCGCCCGGCGGTTACTTTCAGGTCCTGGGCGTGTAATTTGGCGTTAATCGCCACGGAGCGAGCGATAATATCGGTGTAACTTTGCTGCGTGCTGTCCATGCCGTGTCCGTCAATCCGCACTTCCCCCTGACGGACATCAAACCCTTTCAGCCGGCCCTGTTCCATCAGCGCCTGTCCGGTGGTGAGCG
>NZ_RCWD01000137.1:0-522 GCF_018448965.1 Photorhabdus hainanensis
AAGGTGACATTAATACAGGTCGTGTCCTGGGTCTGCGTCGGCTGGATATTGATGATGAGCGTTGGAATAAGGCGATGATTGCTATCGGAGAAGCTTTGCAAGTTATCGGCAGTAAATCCTATATTCGAATTTATGAGCGTGTAGGGGATACTGACCAGTACAAGCCAATACCGTTGGATATCGCCGGGGTCTGATATGAAAGCAATACAGTTTAATCAGCGTTATCGTGTTGGCGACAGTTTTATCTATCAGCCCAACAAAATATTACGTGGTGGAACGCCGGTTAAGACAGTGGATAAAGCGAAAGACTTAACCAATTGCACGGTAGTTGAAATTAGTACTGAACCTTATTTTGTCAGAACAGATTATTTAACTCCGGCGTGATTTAGCACACCACAAAATTAAAGACGGTTTAAACATGGCGTAAACCCGCCAGGGGCGCGCTTACGCCAAAATTGAGGACAGCAACAATGAATATTGATAAACCAGGATGGAAAGCTATTGAAGAAGAGCTGAAAAGTC
>NZ_RCWD01000138.1:0-522 GCF_018448965.1 Photorhabdus hainanensis
AAGGTGACATTAATACAGGTCGTGTCCTGGGTCTGCGTCGGCTGGATATTGATGATGAGCGTTGGAATAAGGCGATGATTGCTATCGGAGAAGCTTTGCAAGTTATCGGCAGTAAATCCTATATTCGGGTTTATGAACGTGTGGGGGATACTGACCAGTATAAACCGATACCGTTGGATATTGCCGGGGTCTGACATGAAAGCGAAACGGTTTAATCAACGTTATCGGGTTGGAGCCAGTTTTATTTATCAGCCCAACAAAATATTACGCGGTGGAACGCCGGTCAAGACAATTGATAAAGCGAAAGATTTAACCCATTGCACGGTAGTTGAAATTAGTACTGAACCTTATTTTGTCAGAACAGATTATTTAACTCCGGCGTAATTTAACACCCAACAAAATTAAAGACGGTTTAAACATGGCGTAAACCCGCCAGGGGCGCGCTTACGCCAAAATTGAGGACAGCAACAATGAATATTGATAAACCAGGATGGAAAGCTATTGAAGAAGAGCTGAAAAGTC
>NZ_RCWD01000139.1:0-455 GCF_018448965.1 Photorhabdus hainanensis
TGATGCCCGGCTTCCAGGAAAAGCCTCTAAGCATCAGGTGACATTGAATCGTACCCCAAACCGACACAGGTGGTCAGGTAGAGAATACTCAGGCGCTTGAGAGAACTCGGGTGAAGGAACTAGGCAAAATGGTGCCGTAACTTCGGGAGAAGGCACGCTGGCGGTAGGTGAGGGGCTTTGCGCCCGGAGCCGAGGCCAGTCGCAGAGACCAGCTGGCTGCAACTGTTTATTAAAAACACAGCACTGTGCAAACACGTAAGTGGACGTATACGGTGTGACGCCTGCCCGGTGCTGGAAGGTTAATTGATGGGGTTAGCCGCGAGGCGACGCTCTTGATCGAAGCCCCAGTAAACGGCGGCCGTAACTATAACGGTCCTAAGGTAGCGAAATTCCTTGTCGGGTAAGTTCCGACCTGCACGAATGGCGTAATGATGGCCAGGCTGTCTCCACCCGAG
>NZ_RCWD01000140.1:0-448 GCF_018448965.1 Photorhabdus hainanensis
ACAAATCACATTCCGTTTAAGATTGGTTTAAATATACTGAATTTTGCCGTTGAGATTAAACAAATTGTGCTGTTTGATAAAAAAACACTTGATTTTAATATGCGCTAATGAGGAGAATTGACTTATTCAATAACCGTCTATTTCGTTATTGAATCTATTAATTCGAGAGCAGGCATCAGGCCCTCACGATTATTTTCATTCCGGTTAACTGCTGAGTCAGGAAATACCGGATGAAATCTCTTGTTCCCCGGATTAACCAGGGCTGACAACCGAGCATTTATTCGGTTGGATTTGTGCCAGTTGAATGGATGAATTGACCTCATCGCTGATGGCAACTGGGACTTTATTGAAACAGTAGGAAGCGCCTCGCTTGCTACTGCACAGCCGTTTTATCTGATATCCGGGGAAAACCTATTAATGGATAGAAAAATGTTGCGGGCTCGCCAGC
>NZ_RCWD01000141.1:0-408 GCF_018448965.1 Photorhabdus hainanensis
GGATTACCACCGATACGGGCAGTCAGACCCACTGGTATGCTAAAAAAACCAAAAAGAAAAAGTTCGGGTTCGGTGGCACCAAAACCTCGCAGGGGAAAAGCCGCAGCAATTATGACCCGGCCCCCGTAATAGAAACCCTCGACCTGAAAACGCTGGCCTGGCAGGAGAATACCCGTCCACAGGGCACCGATATCACGATTACAGACCGACAGACCAGTCAGATACATTCTGCTCCCACGACGGTCACGCCGGTGAACGGTATCAAAAATCAGCCACTGGTATTGCCCCCGGAGACCGTCAAAGGGCAAACAGTCGACCCGGTGATACGCGTGGTGACGCCCGATACCCGCCTGCCGAATAACAGCCTGTATACCGTGCAACCGGGCAGTGACAGCCACTATCTGGTCG
>NZ_RCWD01000142.1:0-401 GCF_018448965.1 Photorhabdus hainanensis
GCCTTTCCGTTTCGAAATAATGTCTGGCAGTGTCCTACTCTCACATGGGGAGACCCCACACTACCATCGGCGCTACGGCGTTTCACTGCTGAGTTCGGCATGGGGTCAGGTGGGACCGCCGCGCTATTGCCGCCAGACAAATTCTTTAATTCATTATCATGGTGCTGATACCCAGATTCGAACTGGGGACCTCACCCTTACCAAGGGTGTGCTCTACCAACTGAGCCATATCAGCAATAGTTGCCCAAACTCACTGTTGGCGCAAAAAATTAAACGTGCTTTATGCTGCCTTTGATTGCAACATCACGCTAAATTAAAGCCTGGCAGTGTCCTACTCTCACATGGGGAGACCCCACACTACCATCGGCGCTACGGCGTTTCACTGCTGAGTTCGGCATGGG
>NZ_RCWD01000143.1:0-375 GCF_018448965.1 Photorhabdus hainanensis
TTCGGGTCTATACCCTGCAACTACTTCGCCCAGTTAAGACTCGGTTTCCCTGCGGCTCCCCTATGCGGTTAACCTTGCTACAGAATATAAGTCGCTGACCCATTATACAAAAGGTACGCAGTCACCCCACCCCAAAACGCTCCACTGCTTGATTGTTGTGTTGGGCGTCGCTGTCGCTCCGCCAACCATCATCCAGGATGACGTTACGCATTTTGTGCACCACACAAAGCGAAACGCTTTGGTGGTGGGGCTCCCACTGCTTGTACGTACACGGTTTCAGGTTCTCTTTCACTCCCCTCGCCGGGGTTCTTTTCGCCTTTCCCTCACGGTACTGGTTCACTATCGGTCAGTCAGGAGTATTTAGCCTTGGAGGAT
>NZ_RCWD01000144.1:0-366 GCF_018448965.1 Photorhabdus hainanensis
TACAGTAAAATGCCGATATTCAAGATCGGCATTTTTGTTTTTATTTTTACTGAATGGACATACGCCGGATCTCTCCCAATTTGTCCATCAACTGATTGAACAATCTCCGGAGCATGAAACGATGTTGGTGACTATTGCAGAACAGCTTGAACAAAAAGGGCTTGAGCGAGGTATCAAGCAAGGTATTGAGCTAGGTCGAGAGGAAGGTCGAGAAGAAGGTATTGAGCTAGGCCGAGAGAAAGGTAAAGTGGAAACGGCTCGTGCCTTATTACGGCATGGCGTGAGTTTGGACATTATTGTCACCAGTACCGGACTGAGCCGGGATAAAATTGAAGCGTTAAAGCATTAAATTAATCTTCTCTTTTA
>NZ_RCWD01000145.1:0-337 GCF_018448965.1 Photorhabdus hainanensis
GGCGAGGCTTCCCACTTCTCAGGCCGCCACCGTCTTTATGACGGATTTACGCTGGCCTCCGTGGGCAGAGACGACGAGTCCCGCCGCCTGTAATTCTGTTATGCCCTTGCGCTGGATGTTGAGCGCCGCATTGATATCGCGGTCATGTTCGACTCGACAGAAAGGGCATTGCCAGAGCCGCTTACGCAGCGGCATTTCCAGCATTTTGTAACCGCAGCAATGGCAGGTTTTCGAACTGGCGAACCACTGATCCAGTTTGACCAGATGGACGCCTGCCGCTGCGGCTTTGTATTCCAGTTTCTTGATGAAGCCATGCCAGCCCGCATCCCCGATAGCG
>NZ_RCWD01000146.1:0-318 GCF_018448965.1 Photorhabdus hainanensis
CCACCCAGTCCGACAGGGTGCTGCGGGCCAGGGTCACGCCGCTGCGGGCATAGATTTGCTGCTGACGGTAGAGCGGCAGGTGGTCACGATATTTGGCGACCACCACCTGAGCCAGCAACCCCGGCTCTGGAATGCCCTTTTCAATCAGCCGGGCGGGCTGGGCTTTGGCATGAATTCGCTGGCAGGCCGCGCAGCTGTACTGCGGACAGACATAACGCCGGACAACAAACGTCGCGGGGCGATATTCCAGTCGCTCACTGACTTCATCACGCAAAAAGCGCAGGGCATGACCGCAATCCGGGCAGCTCGCCGTCTCCG
>NZ_RCWD01000147.1:0-313 GCF_018448965.1 Photorhabdus hainanensis
CTCGGGGGCCATGCTGAGCCCCTCCCCAGTATGCGTCGTCAAGCTGAATAAACCCGCCGAGAGGCTTTTCGCCATCCCGTTCTTTCATTGCTTTCATTAGCTTGTGTTTCATACGCCATGCCGCATTG
The DNA here is from genome assembly GCF_018448965.1 of Photorhabdus hainanensis. Lineage (NCBI taxonomy): Bacteria > Pseudomonadati > Pseudomonadota > Gammaproteobacteria > Enterobacterales > Morganellaceae > Photorhabdus > Photorhabdus hainanensis. Next base: position 129 of record NZ_RCWD01000147.1, read on the forward strand.
TAGGAAATGCCCAGTTGACGTGACAATTCAAGTGCAGAAATCCCATTTTTCTCCTGAGTCATGAGATAAATCGCCAAAAACCACACAGTTAAAGGTAATTTTGACGCAGAAAACAATGTGCCGGCCGTCAAAGATGTCTGATGATGGCATTTATTGCACTGATAAAGGAGACGAGATTTTAACTG
>NZ_RCWD01000148.1:0-312 GCF_018448965.1 Photorhabdus hainanensis
GTCATCACAGAGTATCGAGGCGTAGTATTTACCGGTGGCTGAACGGCTCAGCGTCATGCTTTTCACCTCTCCGGTCATTTCACGGTGCAGACGGGCTTCTATCGGCGATAATTTGGGTATTTTTATTGCTCCGTCCAACACCTTCACCCCAACACAATGATAGCTGGACTGCCTGCCATGCTTGCGTTTGAATGTCGGGAAGCGCGCTTTCAGCTTCGGATTAAAAAAGTGGGAAAACGCCATATCGAGGTTAATCACCGCCTGCTGCAAGGCGATGGAATCATACGCTTTGAGCCAGGCATACCGGCGGGA
>NZ_RCWD01000150.1:0-292 GCF_018448965.1 Photorhabdus hainanensis
AATTAATACTGCCAATACAGGTTGAATCCGGCCGTGACGGGGGAAGTTTGGAAACCGGCGGGTTTGGACAGCGGGACGCCGACAAACAGGTCGTAGCTCACCTTTTTCAGGTTGCCTCTCCAGCCCAGGGCGCTCCCCGCCAGGTGTTTTCCGAGCAGCGCGTCACTGCCCCGGCCGCCCACTTCGCCATAATCCATTGCCAGATACAGCGACTGCCCTTTCAGCGGGGTTTGCCAGTCCAGTTCGTTACGGCTGTACCAGCCTCGATCAGCGGATAAGGTCAACTCGCCAT
>NZ_RCWD01000151.1:0-292 GCF_018448965.1 Photorhabdus hainanensis
GCCAGTCAAACTGGGCGGGCGTCATCACCCAGCTGCGCTCGCCCTGCTTCGGCCAGACAAAGTGGGCCCGGTGCAGACGGCGGGTACACAGCCAGACGCCGTGTCGGTCCCAGCGCAACACCTTGAGGCGGGAGCGGGCCTTGTTGCAGAAAACAAAAGCGGCTTCGTCCTGCCAGCGCAAATTCAGTCCCTCGAGGTGTTGAGTCAGGGCATCGATGCCCCGGCGCATGTCGACGGGCTCTCGCACCAGAAAGAGCTGTTGCGGTTTCAGCATCGGGCCAGTACCCGCATC
>NZ_RCWD01000152.1:0-288 GCF_018448965.1 Photorhabdus hainanensis
TTCGCTAACACTTCACGACAGGAGTTACCTACAGTCGCGCATAGCTAAAGGACCGGGCGAGTGGCTAGCTCTTACCCGGGAGGGACTTTCACCCTCTGTTCTATCGCCAGCTTGCCTGGCGTACTAAACGTCCGGTCATCTCACCTTGTTCTTCCTCTCCGGCCCCTGCACGCTACTGCTTCCTTATCTTCACCTGGAGACTGACACCATGAGCCGTAGCCGATATACCCCGGAACAAAAACAGCAACATGTGACCCAATGGCGCCACAGTGACCTGACCCGAAAACA
>NZ_RCWD01000154.1:0-271 GCF_018448965.1 Photorhabdus hainanensis
TTGCCTAGTTCCTTCACCCGAGTTCTCTCAAGCGCCTGAGTATTCTCTACCTGACCACCTGTGTCGGTTTGGGGTACGATTCAATGTCACCTGATGCTTAGAGGCTTTTCCTGGAAGCCGGGCATCAGCCACTTCACTGCCGTGGCAGCTCGTCATCACGCCTCAGTGTTACAGAAGAGCGGATTTGCCTGCTCCTCCCACCTACACGCTTAAACCGGGACGACCGTCGCCCGGATGGCCTAGCCTTCTCCGTCCCCCCTTCGCAGTCACA
>NZ_RCWD01000155.1:0-261 GCF_018448965.1 Photorhabdus hainanensis
AAGCTGGCTTATGCCTTTGCACTAACCTCACGATGTCCGACCGTGATTAGCCAACCTTCGTGCTCCTCCGTTACCCTTTGGGAGGAGACCGCCCCAGTCAAACTACCCGCCAGACACTGTCCTCAACCCGGATAACGGGCTTAAGTGAGAACATCGAGCATTCAAGGGTGGTATTTCAAGGATGGCTCCATGCGGACTGGCGTCCGCACTTCCAGGCCTCCCACCTATCCTACACATCAAGGCTCCATGTTCAGTGTCAAG
>NZ_RCWD01000156.1:0-255 GCF_018448965.1 Photorhabdus hainanensis
TCGGTTCGGTCCTCCAGTTAGTGTTACCCAACCTTCAACCTGCCCATGGCTAGCTCACCGGGTTTCGGGTCTATACCCTGCAACTACTTCGCCCAGTTAAGACTCGGTTTCCCTGCGGCTCCCCTATACGGTTAACCTTGCTACAGAATATAAGTCGCTGACCCATTATACAAAAGGTACGCAGTCACCCTGACGAATCAAGGCTCCCACTGCTTGTACGTACACGGTTTCAGGTTCTCTTTCACTCCCCTCGCC
>NZ_RCWD01000157.1:0-255 GCF_018448965.1 Photorhabdus hainanensis
CCCCCCCCCCCCCCCCCCCCCCCCCCCCCCCCCCCCCCCCCCCCCCCCCCCCCCCCCCCCCCCCCCCCCCCCCCCCCCCCCCCCCCCCCCCCCCCCCCCCCCCCCCCCCCCCCCCCCCCCCCCCCCCCCCCCCCCCCCCCCCCCCCCCCCCCCCCCCCCCCCCCCCCCCCCCCCCCCCCCCCCCCCCCCCCCCCCCCCCCCCCCCCCCCCCCCCCCCCCCCCCCCCCCCCCCCCCCCCCCCCCCCCCCCCCCCCC
>NZ_RCWD01000158.1:0-253 GCF_018448965.1 Photorhabdus hainanensis
ACCCGGGAGGGACTTTCACCCTCTGTTCTATCGCCAGCTTGCCTGGCGTACTAAGAGTCCGGTTACCTCACCTTGTTCTTCCTCTCCGGCCCCTGCACGCTACTGCTTCCTTATCTTCACCTGGAGAGGTCGCGGTAGGAATAGCCGTTACCGGCTACCCCCCGCACAGATCCGGACGTGCGCTACTAACGCATCCGGCTCCTACCTCGGGTGTTTGGCGTAAAAGCGCTGCAAAGGATAAGGATGTACAATT
>NZ_RCWD01000159.1:0-252 GCF_018448965.1 Photorhabdus hainanensis
CAACATCGTTTCATGCTCCGGAGATTGTTCAATCAGTTGATGGACAAATTGGGAGAGATCCGGCGTATGTCCATTCAGTAAAAATAAAAACAAAAATGCCGATCTTGAATATCGGCATTTTACTGTAAAAGAGAAGATTAATTTAATGCTTTAACGCTTCAATTTTATCCCGGCTCAGTCCGGTACTGGTGACAATAATGTCCAAACTCACGCCATGCCGTAATAAGGCACGAGCCGTTTCCACTTTACCTT
>NZ_RCWD01000160.1:0-252 GCF_018448965.1 Photorhabdus hainanensis
TAAGCTCAAAATTTTGTTCTGGGATACCAATGGCTTCTGGCTCTACTACCGCCGGCTGGAAAAAGGCCGCTTTCAGTGGCCCGCTCCGGTGTCAGACGGCACGGTACACATTACACGCCAGCAACTGTTGTGGTCTAATATTCCCGGACACATCAAAAGCCTGTTAATGTGACAACAGTCAATTGAGGTGTAGTCTATGAACAATCATCAAACTAAACGTCGCTTCTCCACGGAATTCAAGCTGGAGGCGAT
>NZ_RCWD01000161.1:0-251 GCF_018448965.1 Photorhabdus hainanensis
TGACCCCATGCCGAACTCAGCAGTGAAACGCCGTAGCGCCGATGGTAGTGTGGGGTCTCCCCATGTGAGAGTAGGACACTGCCAGGCTTTAAATACAGTGGAAACCCTCAGCGTAAGCTGGGGGTTTCAGACCGCTGACAAACCTCGTTGAAAATAACGGGATTTGTTCCTCTCATTGTGAATCATAATGCCATCCATTTTCCTCATTAAGCCAATTTAATCGCCCGACAAGGCGTTATTTTCGCTTCTCC
>NZ_RCWD01000162.1:0-243 GCF_018448965.1 Photorhabdus hainanensis
TTTTCGGGTTGTGAGGTTAAGCGAATAAGCGTACACGGTGGATGCCTAGGCAGTCAGAGGCGATGAAGGACGCGCTAATCTGCGAAAAGCGTCGGTAAGCTGATATGAAGCGCCATAACCGGCGATGTCCGAATGGGGAAACCCAGTGCAATGCGTTGCACTATCATTAACTGAATCCATAGGTTAATGAGGCGAACCGGGGGAACTGAAACATCTCAGTACCCCGAGGAAAAGAAATCAACC
>NZ_RCWD01000163.1:0-240 GCF_018448965.1 Photorhabdus hainanensis
TGTTCTGGTCATTTATTAACACCCGAACATAGCCAATCTTTGCCATATGTAACCCTGATTAATACCAATATGAGACTATTATTATAGAAATTATCACGGATTGGCGAGTTTTTAAAAACCTTGGTTTATTGGAAAAGCTAATTCCGATAGGGGTGCCACTTCCTTGGCCGACCGCCACACCGCCGGAAGGGTGGGTGCAATGTAATGGTGCAGCCTTTGATAAAGCGAAATATCCGGAAT
>NZ_RCWD01000164.1:0-215 GCF_018448965.1 Photorhabdus hainanensis
TTGCCTAGTTCCTTCACCCGAGTTCTCTCAAGCGCCTGAGTATTCTCTACCTGACCACCTGTGTCGGTTTGGGGTACGATTCAATGTCACCTGATGCTTAGAGGCTTTTCCTGGAAGCCGGGCATCAACCACTTCACTGCCGTAGCAGCTCGTCATCACGCCTCAGTGTTACAGAAGAGCGGATTTGCCTGCTCCTCCCACCTACACGCTTAAAC
>NZ_RCWD01000165.1:0-212 GCF_018448965.1 Photorhabdus hainanensis
TATCGCTTCATATCAGCTTACCGACGCTTTTCGCAGATTAGCGCGTCCTTCATCGCCTCTGACTGCCTAGGCATCCACCGTGTACGCTTATTCGCTTAACCTCACAACCCGAAAAGGTCTCGGATTGCTCAGCTTGAGAGACTCCCCAATAATACCTTGTCGATATTACTGAGTGTTTCAATTTTTCAGCTTGTTCCAGATTGTTAAAGAGC
>NZ_RCWD01000166.1:0-212 GCF_018448965.1 Photorhabdus hainanensis
TATCGCTTCATATCAGCTTACCGACGCTTTTCGCAGATTAGCGCGTCCTTCATCGCCTCTGACTGCCTAGGCATCCACCGTGTACGCTTATTCGCTTAACCTCACAACCCGAAAAAGTCTCGGATTGCTCAGCTTGAGAGACTCCCCAATAATACCTTGTCGATATTACTGAGTGTTTCAATTTTTCAGCTTGTTCCAGATTGTTAAAGAGC
>NZ_RCWD01000167.1:0-200 GCF_018448965.1 Photorhabdus hainanensis
TTCGCTAACACTTCACGACAGGAGTTACCTACAGTCGCGCATAGCTAAAGGACCGGGCGAGTGGCTAGCTCTTACCCGGGAGGGACTTTCACCCTCTGTTCTATCGCCAGCTTGCCTGGCGTACTAAGAGTCCGGTTACCTCACCTTGTTCTTCCTCTCCGGCCCCTGCACGCTACTGCTTCCTTATCTTCACCTGGAGA